>JBDHTJ010000026.1:0-38261 GCA_039808585.1 Hyphomicrobiaceae bacterium
CTCTCCCCGCTCGAAGCCCTCCGCGCAAAAGTGTGCGATAATGGCGAGCGCATTCCCAAACAGCATCGACGGCACGTTATGCTTTGGCATCTTAGCCCAATGGAATTCGGCGCAAGGGCCGGATAAGCTAACGGTGATGTCTACAGAACCAGCCGCAGCTCAGTAAGGTGCAATTCCTTTGGAAGGCGTCGGAACCAGAGCTTAGGAGCCAACAATGCATGTGCTGGTGCGCGGTGGCTGGCAGCAGCGGGCGAGGCTCGGAGCAGGGCTTATCCTGTTCTTGTTCTCAGCGCTGCATTTCTTCAATACCGCGCTGGCCCTGGTCAGTATCAACGCGGTTGAGACCTTCGATGCCTGGCGCACCAGCGTGACGCGCTCTATCCCAGGCACCATCGTGCTGAGCGCGGCATTGCTCGTGCACGTCGGCCTTGCGCTCTACAAACTGGCTAGGCGCACAACACTCAGGTTGCCACGCTGGGAGCTATTCCAGATTGTGACGGGTCTTGCGATCCCGACCTTGCTTCTCCCGCACGTGGTGAACACGCGCATCGCGGCCATCTTTTTCGACGTCTACGACACCTACCCCTATGAGTTTGTCCGGCTCTGGGAAGACAGTCCGCTTTCGCAAAGCGTCCTGCTCCTTCTGGTGTGGGTGCACGGGTGCGTCGGTTTGCATTTCTGGCTGCGGCTGACACATGGCTATCGCCGCCTCGCACCGGTGTTGCTGGTGCTGGCAACACTTGTGCCTGCCGCCGGAATTGCAGGCTTCGCGGCCGGCGGTGCAGCCGCCACAAAAGCCATCACCGACCCCGCGGCTTTCACCGCCTTCAAGGCGAGTGTCAATTGGCCCACCGACCATGCTGTCCAACTGCAGCAATACCGGCAGTGGACGTGGTATGGCTACGCCTCCCTTTTGGCCCTTGTCGCCGTCATCCTGCTGACACGACCATGGGTGCAGAGCCGCCGCCGGCGGATCTCGATTGCTTACGTCGGCGGCCCAAAGGTCACCGCTCCGGTGGGGCCGACCCTGCTCGAAGTTAGCCGAGCCAACCGCGTGCCGCATGCCTGCGTATGCGGCGGGCGGGCCCGCTGCTCAACTTGCCGGGTGCAAGTGATCGAGGGGCTTGACGCGCTGGCACCTCCTACCGCGGCGGAGTTGGCCACTCTCGACAGCATCCGTGCACCCGCTCACACTCGTCTCGCCTGCCAGATCCGCGTCACTGAGGCAGCAAGCGTCCTGCGGATCGTGACACCTGCGCGGACCACGCTGAGCGACAGAACGGCCGCAGTTGATCGTCAGGGCGAAGAGCGCGTCTTGGCGGTTCTCTTCTTCGATTTGCGCGGGTTTACGCGTATGACCAACGGGCGCCTGCCCTACGACGTCGTCTATATGCTGAACCATCTCTTCGCAGCGGTCGGTGAGGCCATCGAGGCAGAGGGTGGCTGGATCGACAAATATATGGGCGATGGCCTGATGGCCCTGTTCGGCAGGGAGACCGGCGCACGCACCGGCTGCCAGCAAGCGTTGCGAGCGTGCCGCAGCATCGACAAGGCGGTGGAACGAGTATCGCTTGAACTGCGCAGCGAGATTGCCGCGCCGCTGAAAGTTGGGATGGGCCTACATATCGGGCCGCTGGTGCTGGGCGCCATTGGGCACAGGGACAGTGCGCGCATGACCGTGATCGGCGATGCCGTTAACACCGCCAGCCGGCTTGAGGCTCTGACCAAGGAGCCGCCCTGCCAGCTCATTTTCTCAAGCGCAATCGCCGAGTTCTCAGGGCTCGATGTCCGAGGCCTTACCGCTGAAGCCGTTGAAGTGCGCGGCGTGAGTGAGCCGGTGCGCATCTATCGCATACCGAAAGCGAGGGATTTGTTGCTCGACTTCTCCGCAGAAGGACTGCCCGATGCGACAGTTGGCGATGCCAAGGGGAGCAAATAACAGCGCGATCGCAAGAAGGTCGAGATGCTGTTCGCGCACTTGAAGCGCATTCTTCGAGGGGGCCGACTGAGGCTCAGAGGACCGGCGGGCGCCCAGTTCGAGTTCACGCTTGCCGCCATCGCCCAGAACCTGCGCCGACTGGCTAAGCTGACATTCCACCCGCCGAACATAGTCTCGCCGCGCGTTGCGTAGCGTCTTGTGGCGTTGGTTGCGTCAGACTGAAGTGCCTATGCGTCCCCCCGCCCACAACGGGCCGGCGGTAGGTCACCGGCGGAGATCTGCGGTTCGGGCTACTTCTGCAACAAGATCGGCCACTCGCCGACATCGAGATCGAGAAGTTCAGCCTTGTCTGCTGAGCGAGGGTCGCCAGCAGGACAGTTCCGGATGGTGGTTCAGCCGACCCTTGTAGCGTTGCCTGGGTTTGATAGCATTATCGGGATCCGCATTTGGGAGGCGACGCATGGGCAGCTTCGTCGAATACGAACAGTATGACGCGCTCGGCCTTGCCGACCTCGTGCACCGAAAAGAGGTGAGCTCCAACGAATTGCTCGATGCCGCGATCGAGCGCGTGGAGGCGCGCAACCCGTCAATCAATGCAGTCGTCATGCGGCTCTATGACTACGGGCGGGAGGCCATCAGGAACGGACTGCCAAACGGTCCGTTTCGTGGCGTGCCGTATCTTCTCAAAGACCTGGGCGGCTGGCTCGCGGGCGTCAAGGTGACGCGCGGTTCACGCTTCTTTGCCGATGCGCCGGCTGCAACCGTGGACAGCGAGCATGTGCGTCGTCTCAAGCGCGCCGGTCTGGTTATATTCGGACGGACGAACTCATGCGAGCTCGGTCTTTCCCTCACTTGCGAACCCGCGCTCTTCGGCCCAACGAAGAGCCCGTGGGACACGACGCGCATCTCAGGTGGCTCGAGCGGCGGGGCGGCCGCGGCCGTAGGCGCCCGCATGCTTCCCATGGCGCATGCTTCCGATGGGTTCGGCTCAATCCGAGCGCCGGCATCCTGTTGCGGGATTGTGGGTCTCAAGCCGACTCGATCGCGCAACACGATGGCGCCTTATGCAGGCGAGGGGTTGGGCGGCATCGCCACAGAGCACGCCGTAACACTTACCGTGCGCGACTCGGCGGCGCTGCTCGATGCGACGTGCGGTGCAGGCCCCGGCGATCCCTATGTGGCGCCGAGACCGGAACGCCCGTTCCTGCAAGCGGTGGGGGCCGAGCCAGGCAAGCTTAGGATCGCGTTCACGAGCGTCACGCCCAACGGTGCGCAGGTCGACGCGCACGCCCTGCGGGCGCTTGAGGAGGCGGCAAAGCTCTGTGCCGATCTAGGCCATATCGTGGAAGAAGCTGACCCGAAGATCGACCGCGAGGCCGTAGTCCCGACGTTTCTTACGCTTGCCTCGGCCAATACGGTCGTAAACTTGGCGAGCCATCCTACCAAGGGTCGCCCGCCACTACCGGGCGAGGTGGAGACCGTTACCTACTCGACGGCTCAAATGGGTGAGAAGGTCACGGCCGCAGATTATGTTCGCGCAACGCAGACGGCACACCGCCTCGGCCGTCAAATGGCGACGTTCCACGAGACCTATGATGTCCTCCTCACCCCGGCACTCGCGACCATGCCACCAAAGCTCGGGTGGATCGACATGATGATGGATGACGTCCACGAGTACTGGCGCCGCGTCTTCCACTTCTCGCCGTTTACGGTGTGGTTCAACCTGACTGGGCAGCCAGCGATCGTATTGCCGCTCTCGCATTGCAATCCCACGCCGTCCGGCACAGAGATCTTCCCGGTCTCGGTTCAGCTAATCGCGCGCTATGGAGATGAGGCGACACTGTTTCGGCTGGCAGGACAGCTCGAGAAAGCGCGTCCTTGGTTCGCTCGCAAACCACCGGTGGCCATATGATCGAGGTCTTTGCCTGCCAACTGCCGGCCACGAGGCTGCCCACGACGCCAGGTGCCCGCCGCACCTGCTCGAGACCGCTCATGGCATGGTCCGTCCCTGAGGCATCGACGGCAGGGCGCCGCGCTCCCGCTCGACACCCGTTACCGTCTGCGCGAGGCATGAACCGTGAACACCGACGCGATGGCCTCAGCAACGGATCAAAGGAGCCCGTCAGACAATCGTCGAGGAGGGCCACATCCGGACATCGCCTTCAAGCCAGCCTAGCTGGAGAAGGACCGTCGATGCATCCCAAAAAACAGACTGCGACAGCGATTTGTCGCTCAGGCAGCCTCGACGTCGCGTCCCCAGATGAGCAATCAGTTCCTGGTAGTTCGAGCAACCAAGCCGGATGCCGATATTGCTGAGCTTTGGACCTCGATACCATTTCGTTCGGCAGGCTCCTAAACGCCCCGGAAGGCAGAGGCACGCAGCATCGGATGCGGTTTTCTAGTCGCGTCATCGCGTTCCTGACTCCTCGGTCGCGCCCGGACTGCGGGAGACTGGGCTTTAAGAGGAGCAAGGCCAGAAGGATTGGAACCGCTCCCGCAACAAAGTGAGCGTATGACGCTCGGGCCGGCGCTCATGATCTGCATGCGGTTGCCCACGTCTTCCAACCGTGTATTCTGCATGCTCCATGCTGCATTCAATAGTAAACGCCGAGGTCAGGAAAGATGGGAAGAAAAACAGGCTCCCAATCGCCCATTGCAATGCTCGGGGAGCTTGCAGACCCATCTCGCAGACTGCGTGCCGTGGGTCGTGCGCAGGGAGAAGTTCATTCCGGCAGTATTACGCGGGCAGAGCGTGTCGCGGACCAGGTCTATCGGCGACTTCGCCAGTCCATCATGCATGGAGAACTGGCACCCGGGGAACGGCTTCGCGAAACAGAGATTGCCGAGACGCTTGCTGTCAGTAGAACGCCTGTTCGCGAGGCCATCTCGCGCCTCATCGGCGATCGTCTAGTATATGAGCTTGCGGCTGGCGGGGTGGAGGTCGTCGACACCCGGGCCGAGATGGAAGAGATCTACACCATTCGCGAGGCGCTGGAAGTGTGCGCGGTGGGGCTTGCCTCGGCCAGGATCGATGCCGAACAGCTCGAAAAGCTTGAACACCTCGTTGAGACGGCCGAGGCGACGAGTTATCTCCAGCACAGCCGGCGCGCGTCTCTCAACGAAGCGTTCCATCTGACGATTGCCGAGGCCGCGCGCTCGCCCCGCCTGGCAGCATTGATCGCTGACTTTCGCGAGTTCTTCCTCAATTCCGCGTGGCTCAGCCGCCAGACGGAAGAGGACGCCCGAAAAGCCTTGCTGGATCACCGAGCAATTGTCGAAGCCTTGCGCAAGGGCGATCGCAAAACGGCAGAAGCAGCACTCAAGAAGCATCTCGGACGGGCCTACCGCGGCATGGGTCTCGATCGCAAGGTCGAGGCTGCTCCGAAAGACGTGCGCCAGAAGCCGAGAACGAAGAAGCCACGAGCTTCTTCGCGCTAATCCACTCCCCAATTCGATCGCGGCTTGCAAAAAAAGCGATCGCCTCTCCGTCGCTGCCGTCGGCTGAAAGTATGCCCGCGCTTTGACGCAACTATCGGCACAAACGGCCCACGCCATGGGCGCTCGCATGCCACGCTCAAGTAGCAGTAGCAGGGCTACGTTCTATTGGCCCGAGACTTGCTGCACATAACGCACCGAGCCAGTTGCCCGAAGCGCGCCGAATGCCTCTGCATGCACACGCGGGAAGGTTTGCTGGACGAAATGCGCTTGACCTAGCGTGTTAGTATGCAGCATTCTGCATGCAGCACTCAGTGCGGCCCTGGCGAGTAGAAATGGATTACACGTGGCACTTTCAGATCGCGTGGGACTACCGCGCGGTGTTCGTCCGCGGCGCCATCGTGACCGCCCAGCTTACTTTCTGGGCCACGCTCATCGGACTTGCCCTTGGGCTTCCGCTCGGTCTTCTGCGCAGAAGCCGACTGCGCCTGCTTAGCGCACCTGCTGCAACGTTCATTGAACTCTTCCGCTCAACTCCGGCGCTCGTGCAGCTGGTCTGGATCTACTACGCCCTGCCGATCCTGACGGGCTTGCAGATGAGCAATATGACATCGGTGTCTGTCGGGCTGGGGCTGCACGCGGCGGCCTATTTTGCAGAGATCTTCCGAGCAGGCATCAATTCGATCAGCCGCGGGCAATGGGACGCTGCGCGCGCAATAGGTATGACCTACACGCAAACGATGCGACGCATCATACTGCCCCAGGCCATCCGGCGCATGATCCCTCCGTTCATCAACGAGTTCGCATCGCTTATTAAGCTGACAACGCTCGGTTCGACGCTCGCCGTCTACGAGCTGCTGCATGAGTCGAACAACCTCATCAACAACACCTACCGGCCCCTGGAGATCTATACGGTGCTGGCGGTGGCGTTCGCGGCACTCATCTATCCAATCATCTACGCGTCGCAGAAGCTGGAGCGGCGCTGGCAGGTGCGCCAGTGAAGCCGGTCATCATCAAGGCACGCAACGTGCAGAAGTCCTTTGGGAGTAACCACGTTCTCAAAGGCATCGATCTCGATGTCGCCAAGGGCGAGGTTCTTGCCGTGATCGGGCCCAGCGGCTCGGGCAAGAGCACGTTCCTGCGCTGCCTGAACTTCCTTGAGGAGTACGACCAAGGCGAGGTTTGGTTCGGAGACGAGCTCGTCGGCTACCGCAAGACCTCTGCTGGCAAGCTCGTGAGTGATGCACCGGCAAATGTGGCAGCCATCCGCGCGCGCATGGGGATGGTCTTCCAGAGCTTCAACCTGTTCCCGCACATGAGCGTACTCGACAACATTCTCGAGGGGCCCGTCACCGTCCAGCGCCGTAAGCGCGCGGAGGTGCTCACGGAAGCCGACCAACTGCTGAAGCGTGTCGGTCTCACAGAGAAGCGGGACGCCTTTCCCGATACTCTTTCCGGCGGCCAGCAGCAGCGGGCGACCATCGCACGTGCGCTCGCCATGAAGCCGGAAGTGATGCTCTTCGATGAACCGACCTCCGCGCTCGATCCCGAACTGGTCGGCGAGGTGCTGGACGTCATGAAGTCCCTCGCATCAGACGGCATGACGATGGTGGTTGTCACGCACGAGATGGCGTTCGCGAGGGATGTGGGAGATCGCGTGATGATGATGGATCACGGGCAAAGCGTTGAGATCGACAAGCCTGAGAAGATCTTCACGAGCCCTTCCCATCCTCGAACAATCGAATTCCTTCAACGCGTTCTGCGCTGAGGCGCGCGGCCATCGGGAGAAAGCTCATGCAACCGCAAACGTAGGCCACAACCAGGGCCGCAATGCCGGTGAGCCCGCGCGCGAGGCATCCCCGGTTTCCAGAAATCATTCCCGCGGAAGGAAATGCAGATGCGGATTGGAGTGTGCGGTGGAGGAATAGGCGGCCTGGCGACTGCGATTGGTCTCGGCTCGCTGGGACACGACGTACAGATTTTCGAGCGATCGCCGAACCTGAGAGCCACGGGCGCAGGTCTCAATCTGTGGCCGAATGCGAGCCGGGCCCTCTACGCGCTGGGATTGCGCGACGCCTATGACGCGATCGCGGTGAAGCTCGACCGGTATCTTGGCTATGACCCGGAGGGCAATCTGCTTTTCAAGAAGGATACGAGCGACTGGCCGAAGAAGTTCGGTGCGCCCTCTGTCGGAATCTATCGGCTGGCCCTCAGCGAGATGCTGTCCAACGCCTATGGCGCTGACAAGATCAAATACGGTTATGAAGTCTCATTGGTTGAAAGCACGGGCGATCACGCGGTTTGCCACTTCACCAACGGCGAAAGCTTCGACTGCGACGTGCTTATCGGTGCAGACGGTATCCACTCCGTTATCCGCAAGCAGCTGATCGGCGGCGTCACGTTCCGCCCCAACGACCACCACGCCTTCCGCTTCCGATCCGTAATTGATCTCGACAAGGTCGATGTGGACCCCGCAGCCCAAACTGGCATCTATACGACAGGCGGCTGGCTCTCCGTGATCCCCATCGGCAGGGGAAAGGCCTACTGGTTCGGCTCCGTACGCGGTGCGGCCAACGTCGACGACTTCCTCAACTACTTCAAGTCGTGGACGCGCACGCACATTCCCCATACCTTCAGCATCACGCCGCGCGAGACGATCGTCGAAAGCCCGCTCTATGACGTCGATGGCACGCCCTACAAGTGGACGCACGGCCGGGTGACGCTGCTGGGTGATGCCGCCCATCCGATGATGCCGGACCTCGCCCAGGGGGCGAGCCAGACGCTCATCGATGCAGTCGCGCTAAGGGACGCGTTCGCAAAGACCAAGAACGTCGACGAGGCACTCGCAGAGTACGAGGCCATCCGCCGACCGGCGGCAAACTACATCGTCAAATGCTCCCAAAAGGGAAGTTTCCTCGGACGCGGAAACGCAGATCCGATCGCAATTCGCTACGAGCGGGAAGTGGAGGTGCAGGCCGCGTGAAGCTTTGCCGAGGCGCCCGGCGCTGAAGCCGAGGGCCGGCATGACAATGTGAACCCGCCCGGGATGGGCAACAGGTAAGTATCAGGAAAGGACGGAGTATGAAGCCGATCTCGAAGCAGTGGGTCTGCCTCGCAAGTGTGCTGGTCGCGCTCTTGTGGACCCTCGCGGGCCCCGCAAGCGCCCAAACATTGGACCGCATCATCAAGGATAAGAAGATCAGGATCGGCTACATCCCTTCGCCGCCCGGCACCATAAAGGATCCCGCATCGGGCGACGTGAAAGGCTTCTATGTCGATGCCGCACGCTACATCTTCAATTCCATCGACGTGGAACCCGTTCTGGTGGAGACGACTTGGGCGACTTTTGCAGCAGGCCTGCAATCAAACCAGTTCGATCTCTCGATCGCGGCAACCTTCGCCACTCTCAAGCGCGCCACGGCGGTCGAGTTCACCAAGCCTATCCACTACCTGGGCTACAGCGCGATCGTGAAGAAGGGGGATGACCGGTTCAAAAAGCTTTCCGACTTCAATCGCAAAGACATCAAGATCGCTGTTGTGCAGGGCGGCGCTGCGCAAGAGTATGTCAAGGAGGCATTTCCACTGGCGACCGTTACAGCGCTCGGCACGTCAAACTTGACGGCGCCATTCGTCGAAGTATCCGCGGGCCGTGCCGACGTCGGCATCGAGGATGCCTCGCACGCCCGCCGCTATGCGTCTCAGCAACCCGGCGTAACCGATCTGTTCCAGGCCAATCCTTACAATACGCTCCCGATTGCATGGTCGGTGAAGCGCGGCAATCAGGACCTGCTGAATTTCGTCAACTCGGCCATCGATTTCATGCTGCTTACAGGGCGCTGGGAACGCATGGCGAATGAGTACGGCGCGACAGGTCGCTTCTATGCCCGTCCCCAGCTGGAGCCCTTCGGAAATGTCTCTGTCGAGCCGGCACAAGGCGAGAAGAAGTAAAGCCTAAATCTGTCTCAACACTCACCATTTGCGGCCCGAGCCTGCGATCAGCGCGCAGCTCGGGCTGTCGCCGCAACCGGGACACCAGAGATGAATACGACCAAAAAGCAGCTTCTCGAGCGCATCGACAAGGACCGGGATCTTCTGATCAACTACGTGCGCGAATGGATCCGCATCCCGAGCCCCAATCCGCCTGGAGACACACGGGCAGCGTCGGTGCACGTCACGAAGCTTCTTGAGGCCCGCGGCATTCCCTATCGCATCATTGCGCCCGAGAAGACGATGCCCAACATCGTGGCGACATTCGACACGGGGCGGGCCGGACGGCATCTGGCCTTGAACGGGCACATCGACGTGTTCCCGACCGGCGACGGCGCCGGCTGGACAAAAGATCCCCTCGGCGGCGAACTCATTGACGGGCGCATCTATGGTCGCGGCGCTTGCGATATGAAAAGCGGGACGACAGCCTCGATCTTCGCCTTTATCTACCTGAGTGAGATCAAAGATCAGCTCTTCGGACGCTTGACGCTCTCCGCCGTGTCAGATGAAGAGACATTTGGCCCCTGGGGCGCACGCTACCTGTTCGAACATCATCCCGAGATCATCGGCGACTGCTGCCTCAATGCGGAGCCCAGCGGCCGCACCATGTTCCGCTTCGGCGAAAAGGGGCCGCTCTGGCTGCGGTTCACCGTACGCACCCACGGCGCGCATGGGGCTTACATCCATCGCAGCGCGAGCGCGACATCGATCGCCTCGAAGGTGATCGGCGAGCTGGAACGGCTATCCGATCTGCCGCCCGTTGAAATAGGAAATCTAACGCCGCTGCTTGATGCGGCAGCGCCGACGATCGATCGGGAATGGGGCGCAGGCGCTGCCCGCAACTTGCGGCGCATCACCGTCAATCCTGGCATCGTCCAGGGCGGCGTGAAGGTGAACATGGTAGCGGCCGAGTGCGTCTTCGAAGTCGACATTCGTCTTCCAAATGGCTTCGACGATGCCGAAATCCGGCAGCAAGTCGATGCGATCGTGGCCCGCTTTCCTGAAGTGAGTTACGAGCAGATCCTCTACAATCCGCCGAGCTGGACGCCACCCGATACAGAGATGGCCGAACTCGTGCGCGCAAATGCAAAGGCGGTCTCAGGCATCGAGCCGCTGCCGGCGCTCAGCCTTGGCGGTACGGACGCACGCTTGTGGCGATACAACGATGTCCCCTCAATTGTGTTCGGGCCATCGCCGATCGAAATGGGAGGGGTCGACGAGTACGTGGAGGTGGAGGAGTTCCTGGATGTCGTGCGTACCCACGTGTTGTCCGCCTACGATTACCTGAGCCGGCCATAGGCTGCGACCAACCGCAATCAGAGGAAAAACCCATGCTCAAGAATCCTCCACCCTGGCCGAACGGCGCACGATGCGCGGTGAGTATTACCTTCGATGAGGATGCCGACAGCATCCTGCATCTTGCCCATCACGCCAGCGCACACAATCGCGTGGCTGCTATCTCAATGCTCCGGTACGGTCCCGAGATCGCAACCCCGCGCATCGTTGAGATGTATCGCCGGTTCGGTATCCGTCAGACGTTCTTCGTTCCATCGTGGTGCATCGAGCGCTACCCGCAAGCGGTGGAGATGATCCTGCGTGACGGGCATGAGATTGCCCATCATGGATACCTGCACGAGCATCCCAACGGCCTGCCAGAAGAGGAGCAGCTCTACTGGCTGCGCCGCGCAACCGAAGTGATCAAGAAGGTGACGGGCAAGCATCCGCGCGGCATTCGCGTGCCAACGTATAAATTTTCAGCCGCGACGCTCGATCATCTGGTGGCCGACGGCTTCGACTACGACGCATCGCTCATGGGAGATGACGTGCCGTACCTTCTCAGCAATGGAAAAGGTAGCGTCGTGGAGCTTCCCACGCACTATGGTGTTGACGACTGGCCGCACTACATGGCCTCGCGGGACCTCAGCTACATCATGGCGGTGAAAGCGCCGTCGCAGGCCATGGAAGGCTTCCGAGCAGAGTTCGACGCGGCTTGGGAATACGGCGGCATGTTCATCCCAGTGTGGCATCCCTTCCTCTCCGGGCGCCTCGCACGTTGCCATGCCATCTCGGAATTCATCGAATATATGCTGAAGAAGGGGAACGTCTGGTTCGCGCCGATGGAAGAAATTGCAGCGCATGTGCGAAGCCTTGCTGCGAGCAAAACATGGGAGCCGCGGCTAGACCGGCTGCCGCATTATTCCGGCCCCATCCCAGAACTGGGCAATGTCGAACCAAGTCTTGCCCATTGACGGCGGTTCATCGAGGCGCGGCAATGTTTGCACTATGTCACTAACCACCAACAGCTGGTCCGAGGCCAACAGCGAAGCTGGCTGTGCAGACCAGCGGTGGTTGGCTGCATTCGGTTCATTGTTCAAATTCCATGCTCAGCTTTCGTCATGAGGCAGTCATCGACGGAGCGGTTCGATGATGGGGCGGCGCAAGAGCGACCAAGGCCAGCCGTTCTGCGCGTTCGGCCTCCAGGCAGTAGTTCCGGACGATCGCCAGATCCGGCGCATCGCGGCTGTGCTCGACCTGTCGTGGGTGCGGACGGGAGCTTGCGCCGCACTACAGCCATTTCTCGAAGTCCCTTTCTTCGCCCCGGCCTTTAGGGGAAACCCGAGACGCCGACGAGGCGCATCGATGCTGCTTCGAGTGTCTTTCGGCTTGGCGCATGTCCCGACGCCAGTGCATCCTCGCTAAGCGTGAAACGCGGCCTGCCTCCCGCAGGGGTACGGCCACGAAAAAGTCCCACGCGACCGATGAAGGCAGGACCGGCAAACGCTTCCTAGAACTTGCAACCCACACCCAGAAGCACATGCTCCCGGACATTCACGCCCACATGCACATTCGTCAATTTGAGCCAGACATCGGTTGACGTGGCGAAATTGCAGCATGGAGGCTAGACTAATCGCAACAACCAGCTAGGGAGGGATTGGGAGTGGACGATGGTGCACTGCGAAGAACTCGCGGGCTGCCCGGCACGATCACAGAGACGCTTCGCGTCTCCTCCACCTTGGCGAACGCGTTACTCTCGGCGCTGCCTGATTCAGCGCGGCGGAGATTTCGAAAAGGCCAGTCGCTCTACCAGCAGGGCGAGTCGAGCGACTTGGTTTTCATCATCGTCTCCGGCAGGGTCGGGATTACAATGCTGCGCCCTGACGGGCAGGAGTTGCTCATCGACATCGTCGGTGCAGGTGCGCTATGCGGAGAGGGAGCCGCCTTCGATCAGCTGCCCCGCTTCTCGAGTGCAAAAGTCCTTGAAACTTCAGACGTTCTCTGCGTGGCCGCAGCAGAACTGTGCGCACTGATGGGCTGCAATCCTGGTCTCGCCGCTTTGGTCGTGCACACTATTGCACTCAAGCAGCGGGTTTTGGCGCAGAGGCTCTCGCAAGTCACCTCCGCCATGCCGGAGCGACAGATCACGGAACTGTTCGCGCAAATCGCTGGACCAGGCACCTCGCCCATCATGCTGACCCACCAGCAGATCGCGGACCTGCTCGGTCTTTCCAGGATCACGGTGACCCGCGCGATGCAACGCCTGCGGCGGGACGGTGCCGTGCGCTGCCAGCGAGGCCGGTACGAACTCGTTCATGGCCTGCAAAGTTAGGGGCATTTCACTTCAGTATTATTCGGCCGTTCAGGATATCGATGCGGCCCACTTTGCGTAACCTGTGAAGGGTACGCGTTACGGTCACACGCGACGTCCCTGTCATCGTTGCGATCTGCTCGTGCGTCACCTGTGTGACCAGCAGGCGCCCCGCTGGGTGATCAACGCCGAACATTTTTTCGAGCCTATTCAAAAGCTCCATCACACGATCTTCCGGCTCTCGTGATGCCAAGTGCGTCAGCCGTACTGCGAGCACTCGTTGCTTGAGGCTCGTCACCCTGAGCAGTGATGCCGCGAAATCTGGATCTTTCCGAAAAACCTCGGTCATCTTCGAGCTGTCGAACTCGATTGCCTCGGTGTCCTCAACGGCAGCCGCCGTCGAAAACCTCGGCAGGCCGTCGAATGCGGCGCCCTCGCCGCAAATTGTATCGGGACCCATGAGTTCAAGCACAACCTCGCTTCCGTCCTCCCGGTAGATCGAGATCTGCACGAGCCCGCTCAAAATCAGGAAGAAGCGGGTCGACAGCTCGCCCTGTTGGTAGAGCACTTTGTGCTTCTTGAACGTGCGCCGACGACCGTCACTGGCATGCCCTTTGAGCAGATCGGTGAGCTTGCGCTCCATCCGCCACGTCCCGTGCGTTGTTCCGCTGCGTTTCTGCCTCATCCACGACCCGATCCATTTGATGGCCCAAAGCGCAAAGAATTCCTCCCCTTAGTATAGGGCGATACAGCGCCATCGACATGCCCCGCGGCAGGATGGGCCGGAACTCGCCCCGCAGCGGAGCCGCCGCCATGACCGAAAATACTTCCGCCGGTGCCCCTGGTGCCCCCCGAACCGAGGACGATGCAAGCTGTGTTTTGGCCAATGCGCGGAGTACCCAGGACTGGTTGCGTGAATACGCGAGCGACATCGAGATCGCGCGTCGCATCCCTTCCGAGGTGGCAGAACGCCTCGTCACTGACGGGCTTTTCAAGATCACCCAGCCGCGCCGCTTCGGAGGGCTTGGACTTTCGCCTCGGGTTGCCTGGCAGGCTGCATTTGAAATCGCACGCGGCTGCGCCTCGACAGCGTGGATCCTCGGATTGTCCAGTGCGAACGTGATCATGATCGGAAAGTTTTCCGAGCAGGCGCAAAAAGAGGTATTTCTTTCGGGCAAGCCGACCATTGTCTCCCTCCTGACTGGGGGCGTTGGGCATGACATCACGGTCAGGCTTGTCGAAGGGGGCATGTTGCTGAGTGGCCGGTGGCGGTATGCTTCCGGCATCGACATCGCAACCTGGGCAGGTCTCCTGGTCCCGATACCAACAGCTACAGGGCCAGTAATGCATGTCGTTCTCGTCCCGGGTGAGGTGTTCGCAATTGATCACAGCACCTGGAACGTCCTCGGTATGCGCGGGACCGGGAGTAAGGACATCTCCTTGAAGGATCAGTTCGTGCCGTCGCATCTTTGGATGGAGTGGCAGACATTGCAGGAAGGTGGTCATCATGCCACGTGTCCCGACCATGGGCCGATCACTCGGGTGCCTCTCAATCCGATCAATGCCATGTCGACGCTCGCACCCACTCTTGGCGCGGCATCTGCCGTCGCGGAGGAATTCCGGAGTATCACACGGGCGAAGAATAGCCCTGCGGCGCAGAAGGCCATGATCGAGGATCGGAGCGCGTTGATCGAGGCGGCGACAGCTGAGGCAATGCTTTCGATCCTGCGCCGCTCGCTGCTCGATGATGCCGACGAGATCCTCGATACAGTTCGACGAGAGGGCAGCTTCAGTCTTGAATCCCGCGCGGCCATGCGCACGCGCTTTGCAGTCTCTTCTCAGGCGGCCTTGCGCACAACGCAGCAGTTGTTTGCGCTTCTTGGCGGCTCGATCCTACCGTCCGGGACCCGCATTGAGCGGCTGTTTCGGGATGTCCATGCCATGAGCAGTCATATGCTGCTGCAGCCCAATCCTATCGGCGAGGCATACGGACGCTTGATGCTCGGCCTGCAAATGCCTCCAAATACGCGGATATAAGCCGGAGAACCCCCATGAAAGAAGCCATCAACTCTAAGAACCCTATCTTTGCTACCAAGGATGGCTCCACCATTTTCAAGAAGTTTGGATATTCACCGGCGGTCCGCGCAGGTGACTTCATCTACGTCGCGGGACAGATCGGCCTTAACCCGGACGGCAGCATGCCAGCCGAAGATGACACCCAGATCATAAACGCCTTCGATAGGTTGGAAATTGTCCTCAAGGAGGCTGGCGCGTCACTCGATGACATCGTGGAACTGGTGTCTTACCACGTCGGCCTGCAGAAGCATCTGGGCCGGTTTGTCGAAATCAAGAACCGCTACATCCGGGAGCCCTTTCCGACCTGGACCATCCTGGAGATCGCGGGCCTTGCCCGCCCCGGTCTCGTCATTGAGATCAAGGCCGTCGCTTACCGGCCGCGATAGAACTTATACTCAAGTCAGTTTTTCAACGCCTTTGGTAGCAGCGGATACAGACTAGCGATGGATGGCTGCTAACCTACCGACTATCGGCAGCGGCGAGCGGCCCGACCAGGTCGCCCCCAGCGAGAAGGCAGGGAGACAGTCTCGTGAACGAGCGCGCGATCAAAGACGTGGCCAACATTACCAAGCTTGGCCATATCGAATTCCGAACTACGGACCTCGAGCGCGCGCGCGCCTTCTACACCGACCTGATCGGCCTACATGAGACGGAAAGGGATCAGAACCGGGTATATCTGCGCTGTACCGAGGACAAGCAGCACCACACCTTCGTGCTGCGCAAGGCTGAAACGGCCGGCGTCGGCACAATTGGTTTTCGCGTGGCCAAGGAAGACGACCTGGATCGCATGAAGGCAAGGTTCGGGGACTTGGGTCTGCCGACCCGATGGCTTGACAACGACATTGCGGGGCAAGGTCGTACGCTGCGCATGCAAGATCCACTCGGCTTCACAATTGACTACTACGCCGAGATCACGTCCGTGCCCTGGCTGGTGCAGCAATATCATCTGCACAAAGGGGCCTCACCCACGCGCATCGACCACGTCAATGTCCTGACGCCAGACGCACAGCGCGGCTACGAATGGTACACCCAGGAACTCGGTTTTGGATGCGCTGAGTTCACAGAATCTGAGCCTCCCGATGCGCGCATCTGGGCAAGCTGGCTTTATCGCAAGTCGACCGTGCACGACATCGCCGTCATGACAGGGAGCGGCCCTGCAGCCCATCACGTAGGCTTTTCGTTAGGGGATCCGATGGGGATCATTCGGGCGTGTGATATGCTCGCAGGGGCTGGCTACGCCGATAGCATTGAACGTGGCCCCGCCCGCCATGGCATCTCCAATGCGCTTTTTGTTTATGTGCGCGATCCAGATGGCAACCGCTTTGAGCTCTACACAGGCGATTATCTAACCGGTGACCTTTCTGCGCCTCCGATCCGGTGGAGCCTCAACAATCCCACGCGGCAGACGTTCTGGGGGGCGCCTCCCCCGCGTCGCTGGTTTGAGGAAGCCATGGCCGTTGAGACGTTTGACGGAACCGGCGTCCAACGCACATCGCCACCAATTATGCAGGCCATTCCGAACTACGTACTCGACTAGCCCGTCCATCTGCGATCCAGGGGGAAGCAACACCATGAAGCTCACGTCAGTCCTAACGGGGCTTTTCGCCCTCCTCATCTCCATCACCAGTGCCGTTGCGCAAAAACCGGAACTTCGTATCGGCTCCGTGATCTCGATGACGGGTCCTGCCTCCGCTCTAGGCGTGCCCGAGAAGAACGCAATTGACCTCTTGCAAGAGCAGCTGAGCAACGATCAAAGCCTGCCGTTCGGGCTCAAGTTCATCACTTACGATGATGCCTCTGACCCTTCCAAAGCCGTCAATAGTGTGCGGAAGCTGATCACCGAGGACAAGGTGCATGTCGTGATCTGCTGTACCACCACACCGAATTCCATGGCCATCATCGAGACGGTCACCCAGGCGAAAGTTCCCAATATTTCGCTGGCCCTGGGGCAGACCGTGATCGAGCCGGTCAAGGATCGCTATTGGATCTTCAAGACCCCAAGCACGGACCAGTTGCAAGTGGCTGGCATGATTGACGACATCCTTAAGCGGGGGATCAAAAGCGTCGCCTTCCTCGGGCTTGAAGACTCCTTCGGCGAGGGTGGCTGGATCGCACTTCAGTCGGTGGCCAAAGCAAAAGGTCTTGAAATCATTGCCTCTGAGCGCTTCTCTCGCACTGATACGAATTTCACACCGCAAGCGCTGAAGGTGCGCCAGGCGAATCCTGGTGCGGTGTACATCCATGCCATTCCGCCATCCTCGGCATTGGTGCACCAAGCCCTGAAGCGCGTCGGCTATGGCGGGCCCATCTACCACTCTGGCGGATCGGCAAATAATGCCTTCATCTCCATCGGCAAGGCCGACGTCGAAGGCGCTTTGATCGGCACTACCCCTGTGCTTGTGTACAAGGAATTCCCTGACAGCAATCCGTTGAAGCCGGTAATCGCGAAATTTGCGGCGGCTTATGAAAAGCGCTTCAACATTCCGAAAGTGGACATCTTCCCGGGGCAATCCTGGGACGCCGCTAACATTGCGATCGAAGCGGCGAAGACATCCATTAAGACGGGCGCCAAGTTGGATGACCTCGAAGCCTCACGCGCCGCGCTTCGCGATCAAATCGAGAAGACGAAAGAGTTTGTCGCCGTTGGAGGCATCTTCAACTACACGCCTTCTGATCATCTTGGCCTTGATGCGCGTAGTACCTTCATCGCCATCGTCAAGGATGGTGAATTCCGGCTCTACAAGTAGGTCATGCTCGATACGGCCCTGTTCCTCTCCGTCGACGGCCTAACTAATGGGCTAGTCTACGCTCTGCTCGCCCTAAGCCTGGTCCTGGTTTTCACGGTCACACGTGTCGTGAATATCGCGCAGGGCGAGTATGTCATGCTTGGCGCATTGACACTGGCGGATCTGCTTCAGGGCCGCATCCCGGGGACCCTCTACCTCGTTCTGGGAGGTCTCGGTCTCCTCCTGCTCGTTGATGTCGGACGTTGGCGTCGAGACTGGAAAGGAGCAGTTGCGCGGCTCTTTGCCGTTCTCCTCGCCTCAGCGTCGGCGATCGTGTTCACGCACGTGGCGCTGGCCCTCCAGTTGCCCGTGCTCGGGATGATGGTCGTCGCGCTCGCGCTGGTCTCCCCGGTTGGCGTCTTGATCTACCGCTTCACTGTGCACCCGATCCCTAACGCAAGCACGATCGTGTTTGTCATCATTTCTGTCGGTGTCTCCATGAGCCTGCAAGGGCTTGGCCTGCTGATCTGGGGGGCCAATCCCTATCCAGTGGCTCCGATGGTAAATGGTGGCGCCATGCTTGGCCCGGTTTTTATCCCCTACCAGAGCTTTGCCATTCTCGTGACGGCACTCCTCTCCATGGGCGGCCTTTATCTGTTTTCGGAGTTCACCTTGGTGGGTAAAGCGCTGCAGGCCTCCGCCATGAACCGCCGCGGCGCGCAGTATTGCGGCATACCCGTCGATCACACGGGGGCGCTTGCCTTTCTGCTGGCGGCGGCATTCAGCGCTACGAGTGGCATGTTACTCGCACCGCTCATAACCGCGAATTATGAGATGGGCTTTGTGGTCGGCCTCAAAGGCTTCGTCGGAGGCGCGCTCGGCGGCCTTGCAAATTATCCTCTTTCGCTCGTGGGCGTCATGGTCGTGGGAGCGCTCGAATCGACCTCGGCATTCATCGCCAGTGCCTTCCGCGATACCATCGTGTTCAGCCTACTCATACCGATCCTGCTTTGGCGGAATACACGCCATGCGACGGAGGCGCGCTGACATGAGCGCCCGCAGCCGCCTTGCATTGGCCACGATCGCGTTTCTCCTCCTTATTCCATGGGTGCTCCCTGACTTCTATACCGGCATCTACGCCTTCGCAGGTGTTTCAGCGATCGTGGCGGTCGGCCTGACGCTGCTCTTACAGGCCGGACAGATCTCACTGGGCCAGGGTGCATTTATGGGCATGGGCGCCTATGGCTCGGCACTCGTCGCCCGGGCTTTCGGCGTGGATGCGGCAGTGACGCTTATCCTGAGCGTTTGCGCCACAAGCCTCATTGCGGCATTCATCGGCTTTGTCACGCTCCGACTGCGAGGCCACTATCTGCCTTTGGCAACGCTCGCTTATGGGCTGGCGTTTGTCAGTGCCTTCATCGCCTGGCACGGAGTCACTGGCGGTGCATCTGGGTTGGATAAGATTCCCCCCCTTGGCCTTTTTGGCTTTGAATTGCGCGACGATCGCATCTACGCCCAACTTATTTGGCTGGTCGTTATATTGTCAGTCATTGGCCTTTCACGGCTTCGAACGTCGCGGGCAGGACGCGCGATTGCCACCCTTGAGAGCCACGATGGCATGGCTCGGAGTTTTGGAATCGACACCACCGTCTTGCGCGTACAGGTGTTTGTCCTCTCTGCCGCACTGGCTGCACTTGCCGGCGGCCTCTACGTGCACATGCTGCGCTTTGTAAGCCCATCGCCCTTCGGCTTGATGACGTCGTTTAAGGTCCTCATTATGGCCGTCGTGGGCGGTCCCGCTGGCGCAGCCGGCGGCGTGCTGGGTGCATTGACGTTGGAGAGCGCGCAATGGGCATTGCAGGATCTGCTTACACGATGGGGGGCTGCCGGCAACCTGGAGGTAATTGTTTTCGGGTTGCTGCTCGTCATTATGCTTCTGAAGTGGCCGTCGGGCCTATGGCCTGCGGTCGAGAAGCTTCTGCCAGCTCGGAAGGGGCGCCAGCGCGGCAGTGAAGTACTACCTAAACCGACACAAAGGGTACCCTCCGACACGCCACTGCTGGCTCTTGAGGGGATTGGAATCCGCTTTGGCGGTTTACAGGCGCTTTCAGACGTAAGCCTGACGCTGAAAGCCGGTGAATTTGTCGGCCTCATTGGACCGAACGGAGCGGGGAAGTCTACGCTGTTCAGCATCATATCGGGCTTGCTGCAACCGAGCACCGGTAGCGTCAGTCTTTTCGGCGGACCACTGCGTCGCAGCCATACTATTGTCCGGAGAGGTATGGCCCGCACGTTCCAGCACGTCCAGCTCGTACCTGATCTGACTGTCATCGAAAATGTTGCGATCGGTGCCCATTGGAGAACGCGATCCGGCGTCATCAAAGGCCTCCTTGGTCTTGATGAGGTCGAGAACCAGCGCGTACTCGCCAGCGCCTATGAAACGCTTGTGCGTGTCGGGCTCGCAGCCGAGGCGAACCTGAAGACGTCGGATCTTCCGCTTGGCAAACAGCGCATAGTCGAGATTGCCCGGGCACTTTTGGCTGAGCCGCAGATACTTCTCCTCGATGAGCCGGCTGCGGGACTGCGCTTTTCAGAGAAACTCTCGCTGGTGCGCCTCCTCCGACGACTTCAAGCCGAGGGCGTCACCATCCTTCTCGTCGAGCACGATATGGAGCTCGTTATGGGATGTGTTGAGCGTTTGATCGTTCTTGATCGAGGCAAAATAATCGCCGAAGGCACGCCACAGCAGGTGCAGGCGTCACCGGAAGTCATCGCAGCTTATCTTGGTGGTGCCCATGGCGCAGCTGCTTGAAGTCAATCGCCTCACCGCAGGCTACGGCGCAGCCATCGCGGTCGATGGGATCAGCTTCGGTGTTGGCCAGGGCGAGTTCGTCACCTTCATTGGCCCGAATGGCGCCGGAAAGACAACACTGCTCAGCACCATCATGGGAGCACTTTCGCCAGTGAGTGGTTCGATCCGCTTTGAAGGGGAGGACCTGAAACAGGCTAAGCCAGAGACGCGCGTGGCGCGTGGCATCGTGCTCGTGCCGGAACGGCGAGAGCTATTTGCCGGTCTGACTGTCGAGGATCACCTGCGATTGGGCGCCTATATTCGCCGGCGACAGGGTCGGCAGAAGATCGCAGCCGCGCTTGACCGCATATACGCTCTCTTGCCGCGCCTCAAGGAGCGACGTTGGCAACTGGCGGGCACGTTGTCTGGGGGCGAGCAACAAATGGTTGCCATCGGGCGCGCATTGATGGCGGAGCCAAAGCTCTTGATGCTGGACGAACCATCAACGGGACTTGCACCGCGCATCATCGAAGAAATCTTTATCAGCATCCGCCAACTTAAGTCTGACGGAATGACGGGCATTCTCGTCGAGCAAAACGCAAACCTTGCGCTATCGATTGCGGATCGTGGCTTCGTTCTGGAGGTCGGCAATGTGGTCGCCTCTGGTTCTGCTGCGGACCTGAAACAGGATCCTCGCGTGCTGGCTGCTTACCTTGGCGCTGGGGACCGATATCGTGAGGCCATTTAGTGTTCGTTACATCGCCCTAAACGCGAGAGGATCGACAACATGACTCGCAGCGTGATCATACCCCCGACTGGCCTCAGGCCCGGGCTTCCTTATTCGCCTGCCATCCGATGGGACAAATTGCTTTTCATTTCTGGCCAGACGGGATCGGATCCGGTCACGCGCGCCTTTCCTGAGGACATAAGGGCGCAGACGCGCATCGCACTCGAAAATGTCAAAGCCCTTGCGGAGGCCGGCGGCGCATCGATGGAAACAGCGCTCAAGATGACCATCCACATGACCGACATGACCAACGAGTTCGCGGCGATGAACGAGGTTTTCCGCGAATTCTTCCCCAAGGATCCGCCTTCTCGCACGACGGTTGGTGTTGCGCATCTAGCCCGGGCGGGTCTCAAGATCGAGATCGACATGATCGCGGTCGTAAAAGATGCAATCTAGCTCGAAAAGCATTCTTCTCTGCAATGCGCTCTTGGATCATCCGCATCTGAGTGACGCGCGACAATGCTTGCTCTTGGCGCAAGGACGCATTGCATGGATCGGCGCACGCAGTGATGCGCCGGCGGCTGATCGCGTCATTGATGTGCAAGGTCTGCGTATCATCCCAGCGCTTACGGACGCCCACGCGCATCTTTTCATGCGTGCCCAGGAGTTGATCGGCGTGTCGCTCGGACCGCAAGTTGGCAAGATTGCCGACTTGCTCGAATGTGTGCGCATCGCCTGCGAGAGCGTCTCGCAGGGCGAGTGGGTGCTATCGGCCGACTATAGCGAGCAGTTTCTGGAGGAGCGCCGACATCCGACGGTGGAAGAACTCGATGCCGTCTCGCAGGGCCGCCCTGTCCTGCTCAGGCGAACCGGTGGCCACCTTTCCGTCGCCAACTCAGCCGCTTTGCACATCGCCGGCCTGCACGCTGCAACGCCCGACCCGCCTGGTGGGACAATCGAACGGCAGAATGGACGTCTTACGGGGGTCCTCACCGAAAACGCGGCCGACATGGTCGCCGGGTTTGCCCCTCCGCCCAGCACCTCGCGCACGATTGCAATGATCCGGGCGGTGGCGCAGGCATGCCTCTCTTATGGCATTTCGTCCGTGGTCGAGGCTGCTGTTGGCTTCAGCAATGGCTTCGATACCGAGTGGGAGATCTGGAATGAGATCCGCCGGTCCGGCGGGCTCCCGCTGCGCATGGGCTTTATGCTACGGATCGACCCCACAACCGCACTCCAATACGATCTTAAGCCGACTCCCATGGATCCATGGTGGCAGGTCAGAACTCTCAAGTTTTTTGTTGATGGGATCATCGGTGCGCGCACCGCAGCTTTCACAGAGCCTTACGTTGATGGAGCCGGCACTGGCCTCTTCATGGAGGACCCTCGAGAGTTACGGCAGAAGGTCATTGCGGCACATGCGGCCGGTTGGCAGCTTGCCGCCCACGTCATCGGAGATCGTGCGATTGATCTGTGGCTCGATTGTCTTGAGGACGCACAACGCCAATCACCACGGATCGACGCGCGCCACAGGTTGGAACATCTCGCTGTCCCGAGTGAAAGCGCCCCGCGCCGAATTTCGGATCTCGGAGCCATTGTTGTTCCGCAATACGCCTTCCTGCATCGCCTGGGGGATTCCTTCGCACGAGCAGTAGGACCATCGCGCGCACAGAGACTTTACCCTGGACGCTCCCTTTTCAATGCTGGCATCCGCATCGCCGGCAGTTCCGATCACCCGATCGGCCCGTTGTCACCGTTTCTTGGCATGAGCGCGGCGGTCAATCGCCTTTCCTCGAGCAATGCCATGTTCAATGCAGCTGAGGCGCTTTCGATTGAGGAGGCACTTGCAGCCTACGCACAGGGCGGTGCTTTCGCCATGGGACAGGAGACGGTGCGGGGATACATTGCCCCGGGTCAAGCCGGTGACCTTGCGATCCTCGATCGCGACGTTTTGCGCGTGGGCGCAACAATGATCGCAGAAACCAAGAGCCGTTTGACCTTGATCGACGGTCAGATCGTCTACTCAGACGGCGCACTGGCCGAAAAGACGTGACCACGCGCTAACACAGGAAGGTACTTGACCGTGAGCAAAGTTGAAACAACCGATGCGATGGGCGAGAACATCCGCAAGTCTGCCGCGTTTGTCTCGAGGTTCAAGACGCATCCTGTTGCCCATCGCATAGCTGGTCAAGCTGTTGCGAGTCCGGAAACATTCGAAAATTTCGACCCCAGCGACAACTCGCTCCTCTGTCATGTTGCCGCCGGCGACAAAAAGGAAATCGATCGTGCCGCCCGCGCAGCAGAGGACGCCTTTGCCGTCTGGAAGCACGTGCCAGGTGAGAAGCGGCGCGTCCTGCTCCACAAGATTGCCGATCGGATAGAAGCACGCGCCGAAGAAATCGCTCTGGTGGAGAGCCTCGATAGCGGGCAGCCCATCCGCTACATGTCAAAAGCGGCTCTGCGTGGGGCGGAGAATTTCCGCTTTTACGCTGACAAGGCGCCCGAAGCCGCTGATGGCATTTCGATGCCAACCGACACGCATGTGAACTACACCGTGCGTCATCCCATCGGCCCTGTTGGCGTGATTACTCCATGGAACACGCCATTCATGCTATCGACGTGGAAGATCGCGCCGGCACTGGCCGCGGGCTGCACCATCGTACATAAGCCCGCCGAATGGAGCCCTTTGAGTGCTGTGATCCTTTCGGAAATAATGGGCGAAGTTTTCGCAACCGCTGGCCTGCCGGCCGGAATCGTTAACCTCGTGCAGGGCTTTGGTGAGACAGCAGGGAAGGCACTAACAGAGCACCCCGCAATCAAGGCAATCGCGTTTGTCGGAGAATCCATTACCGGCAGTCACATCATGGCCCAGGGTGCGCCAACATTGAAGCGGGTTCATTTCGAGCTCGGCGGCAAGAACCCCGTCATCGTATTTGACGATGCTGACCTCGATCGGGCCCGTGATGCCGTGCTATTCATGATCTATAGTTTGAATGGACAGCGCTGCACATCGTCGAGCCGCGCGCTGATCCATAGTTCAATCTATGACAGGTTTGTCGGTGAGTTGAAGGAAAGGGTAGAGAAGATCAAAGTCGGGCATCCCCTCGATCCGGCAACTGAGATCGGTCCCCTCATTCACCGGCGCCATGCCGAGAAAGTGCTGAGCTATGCCGATCGCGCGGCAAGTGAAGGCGCGAAGATTCTGTATGGTGGGCGGGCGATGGGCGGCACGGGCAACTTTGTGTGCCCGACCCTTTTCGGTGGCGCTTCCAATTCCATGCGCATCGCGCAAGAGGAGATCTTTGGTCCGGTCCTTACCGCCATTCCCTTCGATGATGAGGCCGAGGCGATTAAAATCGCCAACGATGTACGCTATGGCCTAGCCGCGTATATCTGGACTTCAAATGTTGGTCGTGCTCATCGGGTCGCCCAGAGTGTGGAAGCCGGCATGGTCTGGGTGAATTCGGAGAATGTCCGTCATCTCCCTACGCCGTTCGGCGGCGTGAAGGCCAGCGGCATTGGGCGTGACGGTGGAGACTACGCCTTCGAGATATACATGGAACATAAGAACATCGCCATCGGGCTAGACAAGCACCGCCCACCCAAAATTGGTGTATGAGCGGCTAGTTCCAAAAAGGGTTACCATGGCAAGCCACCTACCGTCCTTCGACTCGAAGCTCTTATCGAGTCTCGCGCCGAACGCGCGTGTCTTCGAACTCTCTCATCCGATGGCGGCTTCAATGCCGGTCTACCATCAGCACGTTCCCTACTCGCTTGCCCTGCATCGACGACACGGTGATCCACATCCGGCGCTACGCGCTGACGGATCTAGCTTCTCCAATGAGATTATCATCACATCTGGGCACTCCGGTACACATATCGATGCTCTTGGACACTTCTCAAGGGACGGCTGCGTACACGGCGGCGTGTCGATAGGCGAGATCGAGAGCCGTGACGGGTACAGGTCGCATCACGCCGCCGAGATACCACCGATCATCCAAAATGCTGTGATCATCGATGTGGCTGCTGCACTTGGCGTAGATGCGCTTGCGCCCCGTCAAGAGATATCGGTCGATGATCTCAAGGCGGCTTTGCGGAAGACGAACGCATCGCTTAGGCCTGGCGACGCGGTGCTCATTCGCACAGGGTGGGCGCGCCACTGGAACGATGCAGAGCTGTTCATTGGTAAACGAGGTGGGATGCCGGGTCCGGGCGAACAGGCAGCCCAATGGATGATCGATCAGGGCGCAACACTCGTAGGGTCCGATACTCCGGGTTATGAATGCTTGCCCACACCGGGACGGTCTGTCCACGCAATGATGCTTGTCGATGCGGGAATTCACATCATTGAAAACCTCAATCTCGAGGAAATCGCGCATTGCGGTAAATGGTCAATCCTCCTGATAGCGCTGCCGTTGCGTCTCGTAGGCAGCACAGGATCTCCAATTCGCCCTGTCGGAATTGCCTGATACCATTTTGATAAGATTATTCGATTTTCACACGCATTTCGCGGGGATGGCACCCCCTGCGCATTTCATCGCGATCAGAGCTGACATCATCATCGATGACCAGATGCTCTTCGCAGCAGCAGTGGTGCGGTCTACTGCACACGAGCCTATTGCCACTGCACCTTCACGAGCATCATGACGCTCGACATTCCAGGCCTTCTGGCGCTTCTTGACTTGGCCGGCACTTCAATAATGCTGGATGTGCATCAACTCAAAACGTCTTTATTGATGACATTCTCGACAATCGGGGCGCCGTCAAAGACGCTGAACACGTTCTTCGTCGCCGCGATGGCCATGCGGTCCATGGCCTCGCGTGTCACGCCCGCCATATGCGGCGCGCAGAGCACGTTGGGTAGCCTGAACAGCGGATTGTCTGGCTCCGGCGGCTCCTTGTCGAAAACATCAAGACCGGCACCGGCAAGCCTCTTTTCCGTCAGCGCTGCGCACAGGGCTTTTTCATCGACAAGTCCACCGCGGGCCGTGTTGACCAGAAATGCCGTCGGCTTCATGCGCGCGAGCCGAGCCGCGTTGATGATCCCGACCGTCTCCGGCGTCTTCGGGCAGTGCAAGGTGACGAAGTCGGCGCCTGCAAGTCCGGCCTCGAGATCGGAAACCGGTGTGCATCCCGCAGCCTTGATGGCGTCGGCGGATACGTAGGGATCGTACACCGAGACTTTCATCTCCATGGCCAGGGCGCGCTTGGCTGTGCGCGTGCCTATACGTCCGAAGCCGACGATCAGCAGCTCCTTCTCCAGCAGATCGCCCGGGACGAACACCCACCGGTCGAGCCAACGGCTCTCTTTCACGGCCTTGTCGAGATCGGCCCAGCGCTTGGCCAGGCTGATCATCATGAAGATGGCGCACTCGGCCACCGAGGCGGAGTTGGCGGTGCCCGCCGTCATCAGTGGCACGCGGGCTCTGCTGAGGGCCGGCACGTCGATCGCGTCGTAGCCGACACCGATCCGCGCAACGACCAGCGTGTGCCGAGCGGCCTCGAGTTCCGGCGCGCCATAGGGCGTCGCGCCCAGGATCGCCGCATGGGCGCCCGTCTCGGCCAGCTTTTTGCGGAAATCAGCGGAAGAAATCATGTTGTCGAACGCAAACGTGCGGATGTCTGGCCGCGCTTTCAGGAGCGCCCAGCCCTCTTGCGACATCGTCTCCGGCGCGTAAACAATCTTCAGATTGCTGGTCATCGGCTTCCCTGTCGTGGTGCTTCTTGTCCACCACTCTCAATGGGCCTGGGCGTGAATGTCCCAAGCTGCTTGCGAGTGCCGGCGGCTTTGCTTCACTTTTATCGCACGTGGCAGATTTACCAAGACACTTCAGATCCGCAAGATGGATTGCGACTGAAACCCTGGACGTGGTCCCCGACATTCTTACGGCGATGATCACCCGACCTTGACATCTGCCTTGTCGCGCAGCAGGCGCCATGCGTGCGATCGAGCCTGCACGAAGGATGGCTGATCCATCACGCCTCGATGCTCTCGTGCTCCCCCGGCCCCCAGCCTGCACACTCGCGAGAACGGCCGTAGGCGTCTCGGCAAACGTCCAACCAAGTCAACGCTCGCATTTGGAATGGTTGGAATTTTGAACTTAAACCGGCGGTTGTGGGCTGCGCGCATTCTGTCGACGGGAGGCTATGATGTATGGCATCAGGAGCCGCAGGGATGGTCCCATGGCCTCGTCTTTCCGCCGCTGCAGCAAAAGCTGTCTCTCAAGGCTCGGAGCAACGAGGGGGCGGCACACAAGACGGGGATCGTTGGCCGCCGGCCAGGCAAGTCCCGGGAGCGGACTGACGCCCACCCCCGCCGCCGCGAGGGCCAAGATCGTAGCAGGATTGGCTGCCACGTAGCGGATGGACAGCTTCTGGCCGTTGCGCCGAAGCGCACTCTCGATCTCCTGCCAGATGCCGCTGTCCGGAGTCATGGCAATGATGGGCACGGTCTCGAGCTCGCGCCACCGCACAGTCTTTTTCTGCGCCAGCGGATGTCCCACGGGGCACACCAAGGCAAATCGATCCTCCATGAGCGGGGTTGTCTGTAGCCCCTTTGGATCGCCCATCAAATTGGCGATCCCGATGTCCACTTCGCCGCTGCGCACGCTGTCTGACACCTGATCGGCGCGCTGCTCGATCAGGTCCACGATGATGTCGGGGTAGTCCGTGGCGAAAGCCGCGAGAACCCGCGGCATCAGGCCGAAGGCCACCGAGGGCAAGCAGGCGATGGCAACGCGGCCGCCGCGCCCGCGCGCCAGGCTCTCGAGATCTTCCCGCGCAGATCCATAGGCGTTGATCACGCGCTCTGCGCTGGGCAGGAACTGCGCCCCCGCCGACGTCAGGCTGACGCGCCGTGTCGTGCGATCGAACAAGGCGTAGCCAACATCCGCCTCAAGATCGCTCACAGCCTTGCTCAACGCCGGCTGGCTGATCCCGATCTCCTGAGCCGCACGGGAAAAGCTGCGCAGGCGCGCGGTGGCGACGAACGCCTGCAGCTGCCTGAAATTTAGTCTTATAGGCATGGGTTATGAATACATCGTCTTTTAGTATTTGTTCAAGCGGCGGCGCCAGCGTGTAATCCGCTCCGGATCTCTCAGGCAGACGCTGCGGTTCACGAAGACGGATCTTCCACCGCCCGTGTCGGCCCAAAGTCATTCGACCTGCCCGCGGCCGGCAGCAAGGGACGCGGCATGACCGATCTTCCATCCAACCTCACCGCCAGGATGTCTCACGTGAACACAACCCGCATCGGAACAGTCACTCGTCGACAGGCGCTCGCGGGCTTCGCTGCCGCAGCGGCGTCCAGCATTGGTGCGCCGGCCATCGCCCAGGGACGCACCAAGATCATCATTTCGGAAGCCATTCATATCGCGCTCTACACGCCGATCTACACGGCGATGCGCAAAGGCTTCTTCACCAAGCATGGGCTCGATGCCGAGCTTTCCACGGCGGGCGGTATCGCGCTTCCCGTCCCGGTGCTGCTGTCGAAGCGGGCGCAGTTCGCGTGCACCGGCACCGGCATGAGCGTCAATGCCACGCTGGAAGGCGGGAAGATGCGGTGCGTCTCCAAGATCGCAGGCGCCATCTCACTTTTCGCCATCGCCAAGCCCGGCGTGAAGATAAAGTCGCTGGCCGACTTCAAGGGCAAGACGGTGGCCACGCTCCGGTTCCCCTCCAACACCATTTCCACGCCGACCTACATGATGCGCTCGCTCGGTGGCTTCGATCCCAAGGAAGCCGGCGTCAACTTCCTCGAGTTGCCCCCGGGCGCACAGGCCGCGGCCGTGAAGGATGGACGTGCCGACGTCGCCGTCGCCTTCGACTGGGACGCCTCGATCGGCGTGCAACAGTTCGGGCTTGAGATGGCCTTCTCCTTCGCCGACGTGCTCGGGCCGATCGCCTTCACCTCGATCTTCTGCACGGAACAGTACGTGAAGGAGAATGGTGAGGTGGTGCAGCGCTTCAACAACGCCCTGGCGGAAGCGATGAAGTATCTGCATTCGACGCCTGAGGCCCATGCCGAAATCAGCCGCGCCGAGTTCCCCCAGGTGGCGCCCGACGTCATCATGGCAGGCTCGAAGAATTTCATGCAAACCAAGAACGTCGTTCCCCGCAACCCCGTCATAACGAAGGTCGACTGGGATGCGATCATGAAGCATGAGCAGGTTGCAGGCACCCTCAAGCAGACGCTTCCGTACGAAGACATGGTCGATACGCGTTTCGCCGAGAAGGCCGCGGCCGAGTTCGGACTGCCGGCATGACGGCAAAGCAGTCGGGAATGGCAAGGGCAAAGAAGGGCCCACGCGTGCCGCTCCGCGAGCTGCCGCAGGAGCTGCCGCGCAAGAGCACGTCCCTCAGCCTTTCGGCGCGGCCTGAGCCGTTTCCGTTGTCGCCTGAAGAAACCGCGTTGATCGTCGTCGACATGCAGAACGCCTATGCCAGCAAAGGCGGCTATCTCGACCTCGCAGGGTTCGACATCTCGGGCGCGGCCGGCGTGATCAAGAAGATCAAGAAGGTCGTCGCCGCCGCGCGGCAGCTGGGCCTGCCCATCGTCTATTTCCAGAACGGCTGGGATGCGGCCAAGCAGGAAGCGGGCGGCCCGCAGTCGCCCAACTGGTGGAAGTCGAACGCGCTAAAGCTCATGCGCGCCAACGCCCATTACGATGGCAAGCTCATCACAAAGGGCACCTGGGACTACGCCATCGTCGACGAACTTGCGCCGGACGCGAAGGACATCGTCATCCAGAAGCCGCGCTATAGCGGATTTGCAGGCACACAGCTCGATGCCATCCTGCGGGCGCGGCGGGTGCGCAATATTCTCCTTGTCGGCGTGGCGACGAACGTCTGCGTTGAATCCACGCTGCGGGACGCCTTCTTCCTGGAATACTTCCCCGTGCTCATCGAAGATGCGGCTTGGCAAGCGGGGCCGCGCGAGCTGCACACCGCCACGGTCATGAACACACAAAGTTTCTTCGGCTGGGTCACGACCACGTCGGAGTTCTGCGCCCTTTCGAACCAAGCCTGACACAGACAAGCAGGAGTTCGCCGCCATGCCACGCACACCCATCATTCCGCCCGGTTCACCACCTCCGCTCGCTCCCTATTCGCCCGGTGTCGTCGCCGACAACGTGGTCTACGTCTCGGGCATTCTGGCCATGGACGCGAGTGGCCAGACCGTAGGCGTAGGCGATGCCACGGCGCAGACCCGTGTGGTAATCGAAACCATCAAGTCGGTTGTCGAGGCCGCAGGCGGCTCGCTGGCTGACGTCACCTATAATGCGATTTTCCTGAAGGACCTTGCCGACTACCCAAAGATGAATGCCGTCTACAAGGAATACTTTCCGAACAACTTTCCGGCCCGCTATTGCATCAAGGCGGAGTTGGTAAAGCCCGAGTTCCTGGTGGAGATCTCCTCCATCGCTCACCTGAAGAAATGATCTGTGGCACTCGCGCACATGAAGACTGAGGCAGCTGCGAAATCCCCAACGCTGCCAATGAGTGTCAAGAGTGGTAAGCGGCGCTGGGTCTCCCCCTGGTTCGTCGTGCTGGCGGGCCAGGTGCTGCTGACCGTTGCCTTCTTCGGCATATGGGAAGCCCTGATCCGGACCGGCTCTCTCAAGGTCTATCTCTACGGGCAGCCCAGCGGCATCATCCAGAAATTCTGGACCTTGTTGATCGACGGCTCGCTGGTGGCCGACACGGCCATCACCGCATACGAGTCGGTACTGGGCTTCGCAATCGGCAGCTTCTTTGGCAGTTTTTTCGGCCTCGCGCTCTGGTTGACGCCGACACTTGCCGCGGTGCTGCGGCCCTTCATCGTGGCAATCAACGGGTTGCCCAAGATCGCGCTCGCCCCGCTCATCATCGTCTGGTTCGGCATCGACATCGAGTCCAAGATCGCCATCGCTGCGATAATCACCTTCATCGTCTCGCTGATGACGGCCTACAGCGGCGCCATGGAAGTCGATGTTGACCTCGTACGGCTGATGCGATCGCTGGGCGCCACGCCGAGACAGACGTTTTTCAAGGTCGTGGTGCCCTCCACCGTGCCATGGATCGTCTCCGGACTGCGCCTCAATGTCGGATTCGCCCTGATCGGGGCGGTGGTGGGTGAGTACATCGCCGCGAAGAAGGGGCTCGGCTATCTCGTCTACTACTCGGGCACGCTCTACGACCTCAATGCCGTATGGGTCGGCCTCTTCATGCTGATGGCCGTGGCACTGGCACTCGACTATCTCGTGACGCTGATCGAGCGGCGCTACCGCTGGAACTGACATAGGGTGATCATGCCAATTGCGAATGCGCCGCAGAAGGGAAAGATCTCCTACGAGGTGGTGGGAGCGGGCGCCCCTGTCGCCCTCATCGCAGGTATGGGTGGGGCGGCCGGCTATTGGAAGCCGCAAATTCCCGCTCTGAGCGAGCGGTACCAACTCATCCTGCATGACCAAAGGGGTACTGGCAGGTCGAGCACCGACAGCGCCTCTCTCGATGTGTCGATGATGGGGGACGACCTCGTCGCCGTCCTCGATGATCTCGGGTTGGAGGCGGTTCACTGCGTCGGCCATGCCGCCGGTGCCGCCATTGCCCAGGACGTGGCCTTGCGGCATCCGGACCGAATCGCAAGCATCGTGATGGTAGGTGCTTGGGCGCGGATCGATCCCTATTTCCGGCGCGTCTTCGAGATCCGCAAGGATCTCCTCAAGCATTGCGGGCGCATGGCGTACGTGCGCGCAATGCCACTGTTTCTCAATACGCCGGCTTGGGTGAGCCGCAACATCGCGGAACTCGAGGCGGGGGAGCCGGCCTTCGCGGATCACCTGCCGCCCGACGACCTTCTTCTCGATCGCATCGAGGCGTTCTGCCGATGGGAGCCGGGCGACAAACTGTCGGCTCTTCGATGCCCGGTCCTCATCTGCAGCTCGGAGGACGATCATCTCGTTCCGGTTCACTGCTCGCGCGAGCTTGCCCGGCTTATTCCTTCGGCGCAGGAGCATTACTTCGCGGATGGCGGCCACTCGGTATCCCAGGCGGATCCCGATGCGTTCAACGCGGTGGTGCTGCGCTTTCTGGATGCCGTAACCGCATCCAAAGCTCAGAGAGCGTGACGTTTCATGAGCGCATCAGCAATGACGGCTGACACCCACACGCCTGCCGGCGCCATGATGGAGGCGCACGACGTTGGCATGGTGTTCAATGCCGGCACATCCGGCGAGGTACGGACTCTCCGCAACATTTCCTTCAGACTGCACAAGGGGGAGATCCTCGCGCTCGTTGGTCCTTCCGGCTGCGGCAAGTCCACGCTGTTCAACATCATCGCTGGCCTCTTGAGTCCGACTGAGGGTGGTGTCGAGGTGCAGGGCCAGCGCGTCGAAGGGGCGGCAGGGCACGTTGGCTATATGCTTCAGAAAGACCTGCTGCTGCCCTGGCGGACGGTGCTCGATAACGTCGTCCTCGGCCTCGAGGTGCGCGGGGTCGACCGCGCGCAATCGCAGGCCACCGCCTTGCGCTTGATCGAGAGCTATGGGCTCAAAGGCTTTGAAAACGCCAAGCCCGCCACGCTTTCGGGCGGCATGCGGCAACGCGTGGCCTTCATGCGAACACTGGCCTTCGATCCGGAAGTGATCCTGCTCGATGAACCGTTCTCCGCGCTCGATTTCCAGACGCGCCTGCTGTTGCAGGGCGAGGTGCTCCGTATCATCCGGGAGCGGGCAAAAAGCGTCATCCTCGTGACGCATGATATCGGCGAAGCCATCACCATGGCAGACCGGATCATCGTGATGACGCACAGACCGGCCAGCATCCGGTCGGAGCATGTGATCGCGCTTTCGGACGCTGACCGTGATCCGGTGACGATTCGGAAGCATCCTCTTTTCAACGAGTATTTCAGCACAATCTGGTCCGAACTCGAGGTCAAACGCGACTGACGCGGCAGCCAGGAGCGATGCGAGGAGAAGAACCATGCCGAAAGTCCATATCGACGGCGCCGACATCCACTACGAGGTGCATGGGGACGGCGCCCCGGTGATGCTCGTTGCAGGTCTTGGCGGCGCCGGCAGCTACTGGCAGCCGCAAATCGTGGAGCTGAGCCGGCATTTCAAGGTGATCGTGCATGACCATCGCGGCACCGGCTCCAGCACCCACCAGAAGATCAAATACAGCGTAGAGCGGATGGCGGCCGATACGCTCGGGGTGATGGACGCCCTTGGCATTGAAAGCGCCCACCTCGTAGGACATTCGACGGGAGGGGCGATCGGCCAGATCATAGGAATTGAGAACCCGCGCCGCCTACGCTCGATCATCATGTATGCCAGCTGGACGAAAGCTGACGAGTACTTCCGCCGTGTCTTCGAGCTGCGCAAAGCTACCGTGCTCGACCATGGCGCGCTGGCCTACATGCGGGCAACACCCGTGTTCTTGCATCCAGACTGGTGGATCAATGCCAATGCCGAGAAGCTGGCGGCAGCCGAAGCCCAGGGCGTTGCAAGCTTTCCCGCGCCTGAAATCGTCGCAAGTCGGATCGACGCGATCGTGGCTTTCGACCGCACGCGGGACCTGGACAAGATGCGCACGCCTACGCTGGTGTTCTGTGCCGCCGACGACCGGCTGACGCCGTTGTACTTCTCCCGCGAGCTTGCCGCCCGCATTCCCGGCGCACGCCTGGTGGTGGCGGAAAAAGGCGGCCACGCGCATTCGCAGACGATGCCGGAGGAATTCAACCGTCTCGTCATTTCCTATCTGCAAGAGCAGGAAAGCCTACGTGCTACCATCTCGGGAGGCACGGGATGACGCGCGCTTTAGGGATTTGCCGCCGCATGCCGCATCGTGAAGCGGGCGGCAGCTGCTGAGTGGGTCAACCTCGCGGGCATTGCGCGACGGCTACGTGCGTCTCACTCATCGCGTCTTTAGGGGCGATACGCCAGGGCGGACGCCTTCCTTGTCGATAGCTTTGGGGTGCGCTGGATCGGCGATGCCTTCGCGGATGCGCGCAGAGTAATCCGGGTCGGCGTCGGCCGCTTGCGACCGCTTGCTGATATCGGCATTGGCCTTCAACGCCTCAAACGGCATGGAGCGGTCGAGAAGCCGTCTCTCATAGAGATATTCGGTGACATGGCCGGACACGAGAATGCGCCAATCGAGGGGGAAGCGCCGTCCCGCAGCCCACACAATGCGGGCGATCTCGATCGTGCAGTTGTGAAAGATCGTATTGTAAAATATGGGCCGGGTCGCAATCCCGTTCATTTGCGCAATCGTCAGACGCAGTATTTTTCGACGCATTTCATCGGACGATCTCAACCGGTAGAGCCGCACATCCTCGTTGCGGATGTTGATGCGGCTCTTCACGAGATCCTGCTCGTCACCAGCGATAATGAGCAGTTCGTAACTCTTCATGAAGCCCGCAAACGGGGTCCAACGCTCCCCCACCTCGCGCCGCGTCTCCACGGAAACGCAAAGCGGGTGCCGGTCGGCAAACGCGAAGCTGACCATGACATGCGCAATGCCGGGCACTCCCCACGTACACACGAACAAATCCACAGCTTGCAGCTGGCGTAGATCGTAAGTGCGGGTCTCCCATCGTTCAATGAATTCATGCTTTCCCAGCCAGGAGAAATTACGAACATTCCTGATCGTGACTAGGTCTCCATTGATCGTGCCCGTCGCCTGATATCGATTCTCGGCCACCCATTCGCGGCCTGCAGAAGCGCGGATCGCGATCCACCATGCCGTCCACATCACGACGAGGCCGACGAACAGTCCATATCCGAGTTGCGGATTGGAATTTGCGGCGGCGATGCACGATGCCGTTGCAAACACCCACGCAGCGGACCATGCCCACCACACTCTGTTCGGTTGGCGCGCGAAGTAGACCCATGCTGCGACGGCGTGTGCAAAGCCAATAATCGCAACCAGCCCCTTGATGAGCCAGCCGATGAGGTCTCCACCCGACACGCACCCTCCCCTCAATCGCTTGGGCTTGTGGTGACGACAGCTTTTGCACGTACCTGCGGACTTGAAAAGGCAGATGGTCGCCGCGTACGGCTTTCGGATGCGCAACATACTATGCGTGTCAGGAACATGGAAAACTGCCCGCATTGCCTGATCACATATTTCACCGGAGACGCTTTGCCCAATGACTGGAGCCGTGTCGCCAAGCGGAGGAAGGTGAGGTGAATGAATACGCCATGGCTCGAAGATCGACCATTGCAGACTTTCCACCCCGAACATGAGACATGGTGCGGGGCTCCGCTAGTTCTTCTCTGTGCGTCTGGTAGAGGCCGTTGCAGGTGGAATGAGTGCAAATTGGCCAACGAGTGACGCCAGCGCTTCTGTCAGCCCCGATCTTTCAGCAACCTGTTAGTCCACTTCGATCGGCAATGACACATCCTTCGCCCATTCGCTCATGGACGCGTCATACACAGCAATGTCGGAATAGCCCAATTGATGGAGCAGAAAGGCATCCAGCGTCGCCGCAATGCCGCCTCCACAATAAATCAGCATGCGCTTCGACTTGTCGGCGCCGACCCTGGCGAAGAGTGTGGCGACTTCGCCCGCGGGCCGCAGTCTGAACGTTTCGGGATCCTGCAGGCTCACGGCGGGCACGTTCACGCTGCCGGGGATGCGTCCGGGCCGTCCATAGCGATCATTGGCTCCGCTATGCAGGTCAGGGGCAAGCGCGTTGATCGAGCAGGTCGTATTGTCGCCGATCGCGGCCCGCATCTCGTGCTTGCTGACGAACAACTGCGGCCGCGGACGAGCGCTGAGGGTTGCGCGCGGATAGGCACTGGGAATGGTTGTCGTCGGGCGCCCTTCCGCAGCCCACTTCTCGAAGCCACCGTCGAGAAGAGCTGCGTTATCGAAACCAATGGCACGCAACATCCACCACACACGCGACGCCCATTGCATGGCTTTGCGAGAATAGAGAACCACGCGCGTGCCATTGCCGATGCCCAAGGCCGCAAAGCGGTCCGCGAGTGTCTCGACCGGCAGCATCATGAAGTTAGTTTTAGCGTTCGCATCGGAGAGGTCTTCTTGGAGATCTATGAAGGCTGAACCTGGTATGTGCCCGAGATCGTAGTCCGCCCGCCCGCTTTCAACGCGGTAGGGGCGTCCGGTGCCTTTTTCATAGATCAGATAGGTTGTGCAATCGAAGACGCGCAGGTCGGGGTCAGTGAGACGCGCCGCCAGCGATTCGGTCGAGATAATTTGGTCCGGGTGAAGATAGCGGCTATCGGACATCAGTTCCTCCATCGCCGGGTTTGATCGAAACGCGTGCGCGGCACAATACCTGTATTAAATGCATGGGACACCTCTTCATTGCGCACGCACTCAAGGCATTTTTAGCACCGAACATACGGCGTTTGAGCATCCACGTCGTCTTCGCCCTGGCTATGAGTTTTTTTCCGCTAGGAACATACGGTCGCGCGAATTGAACGTTCAAGTATCGATCCCTGATGCGGATCGAGAGCCGCCTATTCTTGACGACCACGCTGCGTGAGATCGAACGCTCCGTCTCCTCCTCCTCAGGGCGGACCCTCGTCACCAGCCGTCGCACGATCCGCGAAGCCCTGCGGACGCTAAGAACCGACAACATGGTCGTGTCGCGGCAACGCCCAGGCACCACCATGATGCGTCGCAGCGTGGGGGCTCATTACACCTACTCGATCACGAAAATCGACGGATTGCTGTAATACGTGACACGTGTCCGCTACATGGTCGAACACAGTGCCCCCCGTCGCGGCGGATGCAGCGCTCGCAGTCGCGGCAAAGCCGTTCGAAGCGAAGGCTAGATCACTCACCAGACGTCCAGGCTCACCCTACCAGCGGCGCCTCGAAGCGACCGCCCGTTCGGTGACTAGTCCGCGCCACGCCACTCATGCCTGCCGTTGCAACCCGAGCAGGCGTGCCGCTGTGGTGCCCATGATCTTCTCCAGGTTTGCCGGCTTTATCGGGAGTGATCGGAACCAGCGTGTGTACTCAACGACCGGGGCAAAGGGAAAGGCACTGGCAAAAAGAAACTGATCGGCGAGGAAACTATCGCAGGCGCGGATATAGTCTGTCATCCCGGGCATATTGGCCATCAGATAGTCCGGGGCCAAGAAGAGGTTCGGACGGCGAAAGGCGACATGGAGAATTTCCGTAACCCAAGGCCAATGGCCGTGGGCCGATACGATCCTGAGGTTGGGAAAGTCCGCCAAGACGCGGTCGATATGTTCAGGCGCCGTGTAGCTGATGTCAGGGCCGGCATTACCACCGCCCATGATTACGAGAATGGTGTTCTGGTCCTCGCACAGCGCATAGAAGGGGTAGAGCCGTCGGTCGTCGTAGTGCAGGGGCTCCGGCAACCCTCCGGGCTCGATGCTGAGGCCCTTGAAGCCCTGGCGCAGCAGCCGTTCAGCCTCGCGGGACGCCTCCTTGCGCGGGTGAGGCGCAATACCGGCTATGGGCACAAAACGTCCGGGAAACTGCGCGCAGAGTTCGGCGATGTCAGCATTGTCGATGTTGCCCAGCGCTCCAGATACGCGCCCCACGATCACGCCTGCATCGATGGCAGCGTCGTTCATCTCTTCGAGCAATAACGGGACGGACTGCATCACTGCTGCAGCGGATGGCTCAAAGCCAATCTTGCGCGTAATGCCATCGCGGCGCGCGGCCCCGGCATACATGGCCGTCTTGAGGAAGCTCTTGAAGGGAGGCCGGATGCGGAAGTCGATGGTGTACAATTTGGTCCTCGTGGGGCTGGAAGTCTGCGCATATTCCTGCGCCGCACCGCCGAGTCGATCTTTGCTCGAGGGGTGATGGTCGCATGCATTAGCCATCATCTCCGTCGACAGAGCCAGCGCTCCGCTTTTGACAGACGCGTTGCAGTGCAACGCCAGCAAGACAGCCGTCGCATGGGGATCAGGTGAAGGCTGCGGTGACCTTCAGGCGGAGATCGGTCGCGCCATGACGTTCATCCTAGCACGCCGATCTCCAATCAGCCCGTCAACCAACGG
>JBDHTJ010000027.1:0-37996 GCA_039808585.1 Hyphomicrobiaceae bacterium
AAGCGTAGATTGGCGGCAACGGGATAGGCCCCGACGGCCGCCACTCGTCAATCTCAGAACCAGATCCCATCGTTTTCATGGTTGTCCCCAATTGCTTCCTCAGCCACCGCCAACTCCAGGCAATCAGGCGTCATGAACATTGGCTGTCGACATATAGCGTGTGACGATCTTCTCCCGCCAGGCCAGGATCGGGTCACCGATAGCCAAGAGTTCACCCTTCCGTACGATCCGGATCCACTGAAAGGCAGCGCAGACTATAAAGTCCGGATAGGCCGGTTCAGAACCGGACAAGAACTCCTGCTGCTGCAGGGTGGCGCGAATAGGCGCGAGGATTTTCGAGAGTGCGGCTTGCGCTTCACCGGCCTCACTGAAAAGCTGCTCGAGCGGGCAGCCGAACCGCGCCTCGCGGCTCTTGCGGAAATACTCCCGATCTCGATCATCAAGGGCATCGTAGATGTCCGAAATAACGGAACGCAAAATGAGCGGATGCAAGCTGGTGTCTGTCCAGTGACCGATAAAACAACTCGATCCGCGACCGACATCTCCATGGAACAAGGAAGGCCTGTCCGGGTACGTCTTCTCAAGGTACTCAGCAATTCGCCATGAGTCGGGGATAACGTGTCCCCGATCGAGCAGGACGGGGACGCGATCGCTGTGATATGGAGCGATCTTTTCTTTTTCAGAGAAGAGGATGGGGATTGTTCTTAAGGATAGTCCCTTGTGGGCCACTGCAAATCTCGTGCGCCAGCAGAAGGGACTGAAACGGAGCACCCGGTCCCGCCCTGCAAGCTCATAAAGCTGAAGTGAATGCTCCACCGGTGGGCCTCCTGCAGTGACAGCTCATGATGCGCGTCTGGGTGGTCCCATGGTGGTCCACACCCACAGCGTGACGATCGAGAAGTCCGTTACATACTTTGCCACCGGTTTGGCAGGCGGAATTACCGATGTGAATCACATTCGGTTATTGCTTTGGCAAGTGTCCTTCCGATCGCGAAATAAGCCTGCCGCAGAAAGAGGCGAATTTCGCGATCGTCACACTAGTGGGGTTCGTCTTCCTCAGACGCCTCCAGCACGAGATCTCGGATTTGAGACCGGAGGCTGATGACCTCCGGATCGGAATCGCTCCGTGGTCGAGCAGCGTTGATCTGAATAACGGCCCTCACCAGCCCAGGCCGTCCCGCCATGACGATGACTTTATCTCCAAGAAAGACGGCTTCCTCAATGCTGTGCGTGACGAACAAGACGGTCTTTCGCTGCTTTTCCCAGATTTGCAGCAATTCACCCTGCATGTTCCTGCGTGTATATGCGTCGAGAGCCCCAAACGGCTCATCCATGAGAAGGATCTCGGGATCCACGGCCAGGGCGCGCGCAATAGCGACGCGCTGCTTCATGCCGCCAGAGAGTTCCGATGGATAGCTGCGGGCAAATTTCTTCAGCTTCACCATGTCCAAATACTTGTCGACAATCTCCTGCCGGATGCTGCGCCGCACCTTCTGAACATCGAGACCGAAGCCGATGTTGTCTGCGACCGATAACCAGGGAAAGAGCGCGAACTCCTGGAAAACCATCATTCTCTTGATGCTCGGCTCTGCGACGGACTCCCGACCTATATGTACCTCACCGGTAGAGGGTTCGATGAAACCAGCGACAATGTTGAGCAATGTCGATTTTCCGCCCCCGCTGGGCCCGACAATGCACGCAAATTCATTGGCGTTGATGGACAAGGTTGTACTCGCGAGCGCCTCGACCGGCTCCCCGCGGGCTGGATAAAAAGTCTTGCTGACGTCCTTTATCTCAAGGAATGCAGGCGCCGCATCGAATTTGCGCTCTAGTTCCAAGCTCGAATCCCATCTGTTGATCAGGTCTATGCAGCCATCCACCCGGCATCGACGTTGAGGGCGTGTCCGGTGACGAGGCTGGACGCCGGTGATGCAAGAAAAATGGCCGCTCCCACGAGATCCGCGGGTTGGCCAAATCGACCACCGGGCATTCTCTGCCTCATCTTCCTCTCGTACTCGGCATCGTCCATTCGCGATGCGGTAAGATCCGTCAGGATCATCCCAGGACAGATGGCATTCACGTTGATACGGTTGGCAGCCCACTCCACGGCGAGGGCGCGCGTAAGACCAAGCATGCCGGACTTCGCGGCGCTGTAGGCAACAGCCGCATGCATGCTTGGACCCACATGGCCCATCACGGATGCGATGTTGATGATCCGTCCAGGCCTTCCCGCATCAATCAACCGCGATCCGACGCGCCGCGCGCAGAGAAATGCACCCGTAAGATTCGTTCCAAGGACTTTCGTCCATGTCGCAGTCGGATAGCTGGCAGCAGCGCCCAAGGCGTTGATACCCGCGTTGTTTATAAGAACGTCCGGTAGACCGATGCTAGCTTCCACTTTATCGAATGCAGCCTCGACCAGCGCCTCGTCCGAGACATCGCATCGGAATATGGGGAAACCGTCGTGCTCCCCGTCCTCTGACAGATCCAAGAGCGCAACGCGTGCACCCGCCTGCCTCAACCCGCACGCGATAGTATAGCCGATACCGCGTCCTCCGCCTGTTACGACCGCGCGCATCCCTTCAAGCGAGAAGGAGGCCTGTGAGCCGTCGTCATCAAGCCGCGTTGGGTTATGTACCATGATACCACACCAAGAGCCTCTTCTGCAGCAGGTAAAGTCCCCGTTCCATTATGATGCCCATGCAGCCGATACTAATCATGCCTACGAAAATTACGTCGGTGCGTAGAAAATTACGGGCATCTTCAATCATGAAGCCAAGTCCCGACGTGGCCGCGACAAGCTCCGCCGCCACAAGGACCGCCCAGGAAATGCCCAGGCCAATTCGTGCCCCTGTAAAGATATTTGGCAGCGCCGCATGAAGGACCACTCGCCGCAGGATTGCCCACTCACTGGACGAGAAATTTCGAGCGGCTCGGATCAGGACCGGATCGACACCTTTCACGCCATGGATTGTATTGATGAGGATTGGGAAAAACGCGCCGATCATGATGATGAAAATATTCTGGTTCAGGCCAATACCGAACCAAAGAATACTGATTGGAATCCACGCAAGCGGCGGGATCGGACGTAGGATCTCGATGATCGGATTCAAATAGCGGTTGAAGCGCTTCCACCAACCCATCGCTATGCCGAGCGGGATGGCGAGAACGCAAACTGCCCCCCAAGCAATCATGACGCGCTTGGTACTAGCGAGAGCATGCTCCCAGAGGACGCCAGTCTTTCCCAGCTGCCAGCCAGCCAGGAAAATCGCCGATGGAGCTGGCATCAGCATCGCGGACTGCGGATTGATCCAAGGAATGACCCAGTGGGCGATGACCTCCCAGATAACAAGTAAAATTAGAATAGACAGTGCGCCGGCGAACCTCCTTTCGAGCTCCGCCAGCGCATACCGTCTACGTTGAACGCCTTCGGGTGTCCGAACGCGAGGATCGCTTTTTGCTTGGTTCGGCGTCAAGTTGGCCTCGATGCATTCGGGTCGTTGCTGCTGTCACGCCTTGTGGAGCTTACCGTTGAAACTCCAGTCCTTGACCAGATCCCCGGCCTCAGGGAAGGGCTGTTGCTGCGAAAGCGTGTCCTCGTTGGGATAGTCGGGATACGGCGGCGTTCCAACTTTCCCTTTCCAACCAGCTGGAATGAATGTCGGTTTGTCCGGAATTTTCCAGCCCAGTTTCGCCAGGCTCTGGATGGCGAACGCAGGTGCAAAGTTCTGCTTGTAGTCCTCCTGGGTGACGAGCCCTGGCAATCTCCCCGTCTTGTGCAACCACTCCGCCACCCTTGCGTTCTCCTGCGCCCAGAATGCGCCATCGGGGAAGAACCACGTCGGCTTATATAGGTTATTCAGCTTCGTATTGATGAGGTTGATGGTTTCTGCAGGATATCCCTTGTAAATGGGATCTGCCTGGAACACCTTGTTGGCTTCGCCGGGGTCAGACCGGGTCAACAAAATACCCTCGACGTAGGCATCTACCATCGCTTGCACCACATCCGGCGCCTTGTCGATCAGCTCCTGACGCACCCAAAGGTTCCCCATGTAAAAATTGTAGGGGAAGATAGCGTCTATCTGCCGTGCGTTCTTGCGGGTTAACAGATGCTCCCACACGTAAGGATGCCATTGCACAAATCCAGTTAGGCCTTCGGGCATGATCAGCATGTCCGTCGGTTTCATGTTTTTGAGGACGACATCCTTCGCTGAATCGATGCCATGCGCCCGCAGCGCTTCCGTAAAATAGAACTCTGCCGATGACCCTACCACCAGGCCGAAAGAAGGCTTCTCCTTCATGGTCTTTATGTCAGCGAGCGTCTTGAGCGGCGAGTTCGGCGCGACGAGGGTCGCGTGCTTGAGATTGGGATTCGCAACTGCCACGCACCTGACCGGAAATTTCCGAGACAGCAGCGTGGTATAGGGGAAGTTCCCTTCGACACCCGCCTGAACCCGCCCCGCGACTGCAGCCTCATTGATGGCAGGACCGCTGAGGAAGGCATTCACGACCGCTTCCAGGCCACGTTTTTGGAAGAGGTTTTTGCCAGCAGCAATTGGCAGCGCTGTGAAGCCCGGTTGGCTTCCGATCTGAAGAGGCCACCAGCCTTGCTCCTTCAGATACTTTATCGATCCCTCCGATATCTTCTCGTACGGCTGCGGCCAACCCCAGCTCGTAAAGGCGGCGGCAGACTGGGCGGCAACACCTTCCGGAAAGCCAATAAGTCCAGCCCCTGCGACGCTTGACGCACCAAGTGCGAGAAATTGCCTGCGATCCATCTGCTGTCCTCCCTAGTTATTTTGCATTGTTCGTGCGGTTCGTTCATTAGGTCGCGAACTGCTCCAAGACTGCATTCCGATTGCTGATTTGCTCCCCGAGTTTTTGCGCCGTATGCATCATGATCGGGATCTGCTGTAGCGCCTTCTTTATGGTAAGGCGCGCTGCCGGTGCAGAGATGGCCAGTGCCGCAGCGAGTTCACCAGCGTCATCTCTGACAGGTACCGCCAAGCACACCACACCGGCGAGAAACTCTTGGTCGTCGAGCGAGTACCCCTGTTTCTGTATGTTGACCAAGTCTCGCTCCAACGCGTCCGGATTGCAGATCGTGTTCTCCGTGTATGAATGAAGTGACGAGACGCTCAAAAGCTCCTTTCGTTTCGCGGGCAGCATTTCACTCAAAAACAGCTTCCCCATCGACGTACAGTGCAGGGGCACCCGCGACCCGGGCTCGAACTTCAAGCCGAACGGCCACTTAGACTCAACGCGATCGATGTAAACGACGGCGTTGCCCTCCATGATGCCAACATTGCAGGTTTCGCCGACCGCATTGGACAGGGCTTGGAGAAGAGCCTGACGCGGCGCGGCATCAGCCCAGAAGCGGAGAATGCTCAGCGCGAACTCGACCAGTCGCGGTCCAGGCCCTCGCAACCGGCCCGGATACTCGCGCTGCAGAAGCTTCTCGCCCTCAAGTTGCCTGACGAGGCGGTGCATCGTCGGCTTCGGGATATTCGAGAGAGCGCAGAGCTCGGGAATACTAAGCGGCCGCCTCATGCTCACTGCAGCCTCAAGCACGGAGAACGCCCTCAAGGCCTGGCGCCCCTCGGTCTCCGCGACTGCATCCTCTCTTGGCGCGCGCTTGAGCACGGCCCTGGGCAAGGATTGTCGGTTGCGATTTGCTGTCCTGGCCATCGTAAGGCTATCAAAATGCAAGCAGCGACGTCTCGCAAGGAAAATCGAAAAATCGGGCCAAGAATTATATAATTGATTTTGCTGCACTCGCAATGTCGCACTGCGAAAATCCTCACAACCCATTGAGTCTACAGGCCGAGTCGACAAAAAAACATTTGTAGAAGATTCAGCCTCGCTTCCTTCCGCGTCACTTGCTCGACCGTTCCGGCTTCCATATGATGGATAATTGTCTCACCAAAAAGCATCGAATAGTCTCAACATTGAGAGCGAGGAACGGCCATGAAAGGCAATCTTACGGACCCAGGGAAAGTGGTCATCACGGTAGCTCCCACGGGAGGACTGCATGGGCGCGAGGCCAACGCCGCCCTCCCAGAACAACCCAAAGACATCATTCAGAATTTCAAGGATTGCTATAACGCAGGCGCAACCGTTGCCCATATGCATGTGCGGGATAAGCGCGGCGTGACTACGGCCGATCTCGATGTCTACAGTGAAGTGATCGATGGCGTTATGTCGTCGTGCCCTGGCATGATTACGCAGGTCGGCAATGGCATTGGCCTTCGCTATGAAGATATCACGAAAGAGGGCACGCCGTTCTCCTTGGAAGAACGGATGAATTTGCTCAACATAAAGCCGGTACCAGACCAGCTGACGCTGAACATGGGCACATTCCACTTCGAGCACAAGAACAGCGAATTCCTGTTTCCCAATTCGAAACGGTGGAACACGGAGTTCGTGAACGGTTGCAAGCAGCGCAATATAGGCAATGAACTGGAAGTGTACGATTTAAGCCATATCCAGAATGCCATTGACCTCATGGAGCGCGGCGTCCTCGAGCCTCCGTTGCATTTCAGCTTTGTGCTGGGGATCAAGGGCGGGATTCCCGCAACGCCGCAAAATTTGATGGTGATGCTTGATGCCATCCCTGAAGGCTCTAGCTGGCAGGTCGTCACGATCGGCAAGCATCAGCTGCCATTGAGCACGATGGTGCTTGCGATGGGAGGCAACATTCGTGTCGGCATGGAGGACAACGTTTATTTCTCGCATGGCGTCCTTGCCGTAAGCAATGTTCAGCTCGTCGAGCGTGCCGTACGGATTGCGCGAGAACTCGGCCGGGAGATTGCAACCCCCGAAGAGGCGCGAGAATTGATGCATCTGCCGCCGCCGCCGCAGAAACGACGGTAAGAACCTCGTGCCAAATCCTTCCTGCGCCACCGAAGCGACGCCGGCGCAGGAAGGCACAACCTCGATCTGCATTCGGCGGAGGCATACCAATGGGCAACGACAACGTGTCGGTCCGCACGGTATCATTCTATAGCGAAGGGGTCAGGTTGTCGGGAGACTTCTACAGTCCATCAGCGGCCCCCCGGCCCTGTCCGGCAGTACTTCTATGCCATGGCTACACCGGTCTCAAACGCCTTTACATGCCCGACGTCGCGCGGCACCTGTGCCACAACGGCATTGCCGCACTCGCCTTCGACTACAAAGGGTGGGGAGAAAGCGAAGGTCCGGCATTGAGACTGGCACCTTATGGAAGGGTGGCCGACGCAGCAGCGGCCCTGGCATTTCTCGCAGATCAGCCCGAAGTTGATGCCCACCGCCTTGCCGCTTTTGGATGGAGTTACGGTGCTGGCACAGCCATTTGGCTCGCGGCACACAACGATGCGGTGAAAGCGGTCGTCGGCGTTGTGGGGGTTGCGAACGGCAAACAATGGCTCAAGGCAGTGCGCACTGAGCAGGAATGGGACGAACTCCTGCACCGTGCCGCGAAAGACCGCTTGCAGCGCGCTCTCACCGGCCGCTCAGATCCTGTCAGCCGTTCATACGTTCTGCATATGGATCCGGTGTCCGCTGCCAACTCGGCTGCACAGCGTGCGAAGGCTGGTGTCGCTGCAGACGACGTTCCAACCGAATTCATCGACGATACGTTGGCCTTCAACCCCGAGTGGATCGTCGACCGCATCGCCCCGCGCCCGTTGACGGTTATTGCCTGCGATCGCGACATGGTGGTACCGCCAGCTGAATCGGTCCGACTTTATGAAGCAGCGCGCGATCCCAAACGCCTCGTAGTTCTTCAAGGTTTCGACCACTACGATATCTATTCCGGTCCGGCCTTTGACAGCACCATGAAAGAGGCGCTTGCCTTGTTTAAGTCAGTGTTTGGATAGAACGGTGACGACGAGCCTCTGTCGCAGATCAAGAGATCGTTCTACCGCCATCCACATAGAGCGTTTGCCCTGTGATGAACGCCCCTGCATTGCTCGCAAGCAATAGAACGACGCCGAATAAATCCTCGGGCGCGCCAAAGCGACCCATAGGTATCTTGGAAAGCGCCGTCTTATGGCTAAGCGCATCCTCGATGATGCCTTGACTCAAGGGCGTTGGAATAACTGCCGGACCGATCGCGTTCACCCGAACCTGCGAGGCCGCCCATTCCAAGGCCAGCACTCTTGTCACATGCGCGATGGCAGCCTTGCTTGCAGCGTAGGCTGCATAGTCGGGGTTGGCGACAGCACTGGAAACAGAAGCGATGGTGATGATGGATCCGAATCCCTGCTTCACCATCTGTCGTCCGGCAGCACGGGCCAAAAAGAAGGCTCCAGTAAGGTTCACGTCCAAGGACAGCCGCCAGTCTGCATCAGGAAGGTCAAGCGAAGGCGACGTCCGATACACACCAGTGGCATTGATCAAGACGTCTATCCTTCCGTAACGATCTGCGGTGCGGCCCACCGCGCGCTCGCATGCCTGCGGGTCACGAACGTCGAGCAACGTGCGGTCGAACTTGGCACCGTGCACAGCGTCTGCGGCCACTTCATCAAGGCGGTGTTCGTCCATATCCGCCATGATCACCACTGCTCCCTGTCGCATAAGCATGTGCGCGATCGGTGCTCCAAGGCCGCCAGTGGCGCCCGCCACCAAGACAATCTTGTCACAAACGTCTATGATTTCGGAGTGTCGGGGTTGCTCTGCAATACCATTCTGCATCACCATCCTCCGGCGTTGAAAAGCACGTTTTCGTATTTAACACGTATCAGACCTAATATGAATGGTATTCTGCATTGCCCTCACTACCGACTTCCGTGCACTGGGCTCAAAGATGCTTTCAAATGGCGGAATTCGAAGGAGATCGGGGTGCCTTCGCGATAGCCCGATTGACGGCTTTGCCTAATGCGGAAGAGAACTCATGCCGAATTCACTTTCGGCACCTGCGGCGAAGAGTTTGGAGAACGATGCAATGGGGCGCAATATCAGGCTCATCGATGTAACCTTGCGCGATGCACATCAATGCCTTTGGGCGACGCGCATGACCACAGGCATGATGCGCAATATCGCCCCAAAGCTTGATCGCGCCGGCTTTGAAGCCATCGATCTCGTTGGCGGCGCCGTATTCGACGTCTGCGTGCGCTACTTGCGGGAAGACCCTTGGGAGCGGATGCGCATTCTCTCATCGTGGGTGAAGGAAACACCGCTTGTCATCCACACGCGCGGGCAGAGCCTTTTTACATTCGAATTTTTTGCAGATGATGTCGTTGCTCTAGCCGCCGAACGCTTTGCGGCCAATGGCATGAGGTACCACACGCCGTATGATGCCCTGAACGACATGCGTAATCTTGAAATCCCGATCAAGGCAGCAAAGCAGCACGGGCTTTATGTCGCCGGGGGATTGGTCTTCACCCACAGCCCAGTACATACTGACACCTATTACTCCGATAAAGTGAAAGCCCTTCTGAAACACGGCGTTGACGCCGTTTTTCTGAAGGATGCTTCCGGGCTCTTGACGCCAGAGCGCATAGCCACCCTTGTCCCGGCGCTCAAGAAGACGCTTGGCAAGAAACCCTTGCAGATCCACACGCACTGTAACTCTGGCCTCGCTCCGTACGTCGTCCTGCAGGCGGTGGAGCATGGCGTGGAAGTGGTGCACACCGCGACCTCAACTCTGGCCAACGGCGTATCGCATGCGCCAACCGAGCGCGTGGCCCGCAATCTGCGCCGGCGGGGGCATGACGTCCCGCTGGACCTTGGCCTCGTTGAAGAGGTCGCTGACGAACTCCGGCGCATTGCTGATATCGAAGGTAAACCGGTAGGTGCGCCGAACGAATACGACGAGTTCCATTTCCAGCACCAATGCCCAGGCGGCATGGTTTCGAACCTCGCCTACCAGCTGGAAACGATGGGCCTGAAAGGTCGCCTTGAGGAGATCCTCGAGGAGGCTTGGCATGTCCGCGAAGATCTCGGCTACCCGATTGTTGTGAGTCCTTTCGCGCAATACATCGTCACCCAGGCCGTGCTGAACGTGATGGGACGTGATCAAGGTAAGGCCCGCTACGATACGGTACCAGACGAAGTGCGGCTCTACGTGAGAGGCGGATACGGTGAAATCGCCGGACCGATTGAGCAAAATCTTTACGACAAGATCACACGCGGCGCTGAACCTATCACCGAACGGCCAGGGGCGCTGGTGCCGCCCGCACTTGGGCGCATTCGCAAAGAACGCGGTCCTTTTGCATCTGATGAGGATCTCCTTCTCGCCGCGTTCTATGATGAAAGCAACTACAACGCCCTGAAACAGGCGGGGCCTATCCAAACCGATTACGTTTCAGAGCACTCTCCCTTGGTGGGCCTGTTCAAAGGGCTGGCGGAACGATCGTCCATCTCGCGCTTCGCACTTCATAAGCTCTGAACCTAAGGTAACCTCTCCACGAGAACCGGCAAGCACAGCCCAGGCAAGTCCTGCGAGAAGCACCGGCGCCCAACCAGCCGCCGTCCACACGAGCCGATGACACGGTCTGCGTGATCAAAGTGATGATCTGATCAACCCTATTCGGGACCCTGTTGATGGACGGTTGGGAGAATTGAACGCTTGCCTCGCTAAAGGCAAAACACCCCTCTGCCAGATGACCGTCCTATTCCGCAAAACGCGGCCGATTCACCAACTCTGTCCGAAGCTCCGCCCTCAGCTCTGAAAGACCGCCTGCATATCTTGACGGCGTGCATTTAATGAGTGCGTCCAATGTCTCACGCAGCTTGTCGCAGACGTCAGAATCGCCCTTTCCGTAGCGCGCGACCGCCGAAAACGCCTTGCGTGCAAGCTTTCCCGGATCTGTCGTCTCTGCTAGCACGCGCAACCTTCCTTCGTCGTCCATGCGCAATGGAGAAGGAGTTTCCCGTTCAGCCAGGCATCCAAACGCCTCTCCCAAACGATCGATGCAATAGATGGCGGTTGTCGGATCGTTGATGCCCGGAGATAGCGCGCGTTGCGCTATCTCGACAATGCGGCGTATGGAAAACTCGAGATCCTGCTCCGGGGTGCGCTCTGCCCCGATAACAAAAGCAGAGCGGAGTTGTACGGCTGCATCCTTGGTAACAGCTTCCGCCGGGTAAGCAGACAAAAGCGCGTGACTGCCCCAGACAAAATAGCCTGGGGGCGCGTGGGTTTTCACCGTCAAATCATGCTTGGTCGCAAGCTTCATCAATGCGTCGCTGTCTACGCGCTGCACGTAGCCGCTCTGCTCGCTGTAAACCGCATGCATTCGACGCTCGAAATCAGACGGAAATTGGGGATGGGGCGCGACCTGATCAGAGGGCGCAGGATCGTGCCCAATGCGCTGGGGATACAATCTGTCGATAGAGGAACGGGTTTCAGCGGCGAGTTCCTTGAGGAGCGTCTCGATCCGGATTGCATTGGCCACATGGTGGATGAAATAGATCAGGACTGCGATACTCGCCAGCGCTAGCATCACCCCGACGGCGACGGCGATGTGTGGCACGAAATGCGCCTCTTCCGTTCCGCGCACCGTGCGAAGAACAAGCAAACAGTAGACAAAGGTGGCGATGTAGGTGCCTAGCACCAATTGATTGCCGCGATCTCGCATGAAATTGCGCAAGAGCCGCGGACCGAACTGAGACGACGCGAGTTGGAGCGTCAGCATCGTGATGGAAAACGTGAGGCCGGCCACAGTGATCATTGAGCTGGCGATGGCCGAGAGGATAGCGCGGGCACCCTCGGGTCCAAAAGTATAAAGCCAGTCGATATTGCGAACCGCGTCGGCGTTGATCCGAGCATCAATGTTGATGAGCGCGAACGAAAGCGCAATGGCGATGGCAGCCATGGCTGATGGCAGAAACCAGAAACTGGAGCGCAGACGATCCCAGTAACTTGCAAGCTGGGCGGCTGAAAGGAACTCTTGAATGGCAGGCCTCCGGTTTGAACCAGTCAAGATCAAGGCAACCTAGCATGCCCCCGCCCGGGAACCGCGCGAAACACCCGGCACGTATTTTCAAGTTCGAGTTGAGTTGAGCTTATGACCGCGCCAATTGCCAGGCTCAGACATCATTCAACTCGCCAAGGACTTCATGCGGCGCCGTCAATTGTCAGTAACAGCAAGAGCACCACGATGGCCTGGGAACATGCATATTGAGGGCTGGGCAGGGATCGTTCGGACGAGCGCCGTCGGTTTCCTTGCCTATGTGACTCTCATTTTGCTTCTCCGAATTTCCGGCAAGCGCACTTGCGGAGCTGAACGCAATCGATCTTGGCGTGGCCGATGCGGACAGTGTGACGCTCGAGAGTAACGGCACCATCAGCCTCTCGCTGCGCAGCAATGTGGAGCTATTCCATTCGCCTGGATATTCACAAACTTACCCAGCGCCTGCTCCTGCGGGACCTCATGAGAGCCCGCTGGGAAAAAGGCGCGCCAGAAGCGCGCCTCCCGGCTTATTTATGCCGGCGATGGTGCCGATGGCCGCGATGCAGGCCATGGCGTGGCGGACCAATGTAGAAGCTAAAGCCGGGGCGATAGCCATAGAACTTGCGCCACCGGTGGTGATGGCTGACGTAACGGCAGTGCCGCTTCCCCTTACGCCACCAGCACTTGCGTACAACATGGGCCTTCTTGACAAGTTCGGACGCCGGCGACGTAAGAGAACCTCCGATCGACGGCGCTGCCTGAGATCGCGTCGGAACGTATATGGCAGCAGCAAAAAGCACTGCCGCCGCCAACATCGTGGATTGTATGCGCATCAGGGTCTGCTCCTTCTCTAGTCCCTAGTCCCTAGAGACTAATGAACGAAGCCTCTACCCATCACGTTCCCCGGCGAAGTCCGAAACCTCCGGCCCACCTGATCTCGAAACCATAATTTTGGCATCGCGAAGGGTTCGGGGCCTATGAAACGCACATGAAGAGCGCGCGAGCTCAGCCCGTGTCGCTCGAACAGCAATAAATTGGCCGCAGCCACCTTACTGAACTCCGCGAAAGCCTCCCAGCGCTTCACGTTTTCTGAGACGCGCGCCATCCAGCAACATCTGCGCAGCCCACCGGTATACATTTCTCTGGCGCACGAGACTGCGCATCAAGCTCATGCGCTCGCGCTGCTCTCCCGGACTCATGCTGAGCGCACGATATAGCGCCTGCGCCATCCCGTGAGCATCGTACGGATTCACGATCAATGCTTCCGACAGCTCGCTTGACGCGCCGGCAAAGCTTGAAAGAATAAGGACGCCCTGCTCGTCATCGCGCGCTGCAACAAACTCCTTCGCCACGAGGTTCATACCGTCGTGGAGGCTGGAGACAATGCACGCGTCGGCCCCTCGGAACAGCTCGTACACTTCAGACGGCTCGTGATGACGCATCATAAGCGCGATCGGGGCAGCACCCGTGCCAGCGTTACGGCGATTGACCTCTTCGCTCAGGCGCACTGCCTCCTCCTGAAGCGCACGATAGGCTGGAAGTTTGCTCCGCGTCGGAGCCGCAGCCTGAACAAGCACGACCCTCCCTCGCAGATGAGGTTGCCGCAGCAGGAGTTCATCCATAGCGCGCATTCGTTCCAAAATGCCTTTCGTGTAATCAAATCTTTCGATTCCGACGATGACCTGGATATTGGCGGCAAGACCAAGCCGGCGCCGAAGCCTTTCCCGACAAGCCTCAACGCTCTCGACATCAGCAAGAGCTGCTGGCGGCCACTCTATCGAGATGGGGTAGGGCCTGATCAGCGTCTCCTCGCCACCGAGCACGACAGCACTCTTTTCCCTGTCGATGCGGCTTTCCATGAAGCGATCGACACTCTCCAGGAAGTTATTGCAGTGAAGTTGTGTGTGGAATCCCAGAATTAGGCTCCCCAGAAGCCCGTCGATAATTTGCGCGCGCCACGGACAGATTCCGAACGTCTCGGCGTTTGGCCATGGGATGTGCCAGAAGAAAATTATCGTCGCCTTCGGAAGTCTTTCACGGATCATGCGAGGGAGCAGCGCAAAATGATAATCCTGGACGAGGACGACGGGTGCGTCACCCTTTGCCTCACGCACAATGACGTCTGCGAAGCGTGCATTGATCGCGACATACTGCGACCAGTCGCCCTCACGAAAGGTCGGGCGGACGAACGCGATGTGGCAGAGCGGCCAAAGCCCCTCGTTCGAGAACCCATAGTAGTATCCGTCCTGCTCCTCATCACTGATCCAAACGCGGCGCAAGGTATAGGAGGGCTTCTCGGGTGGCACCGGCAGGCGGTCATTTGCGTCAACAGTATCGCGATCAGCAGTGCCGCTGCCGTGCGCGATCCAGGTGCCGCCGCACGCTCGCATCACAGGCTCCAGCGCCGCCACAAGCCCGCTTGCCGGCCTCTGCACTCGGATGCCCTCTGGCGTTCGATTGTGAATGTAGGGCTCGCGGTTCGACACGATCAGGACTTCGGTGTCCGGCAATTCCTCCACGAGAAGCCGATGCAGGGTAGCCGGGGACCATTGAACTTGGATGCCGTCTGTGTATTTGCGCTCGATGCGAAGATCGCCGAGCAGAGCTTGCACTTCCCGACTGATCGGCAGGTCGATCGGGCGAGTGGAACCTGTACGAGCCGCACCGCCTCGCCGCTCCAGTAGCGCGTCCCTCAGCGACTGGGTCCATCCCCGGACGAACGCCAGCACAATTGCTGCAGTCAAAAGGCCGAACCCGAGCACGACACCGACCAGCGCGAGGATTGTGTAGCGTCGTACTTCCCCGGCACGCACATCTACAAATCCGAGATCATGAAGAATGAGGAGGCGCGGTGCTGCCTCCCCGGTGCCTAGTGGAAAGATGCCGACGTGGTATCGGTCGGCACCGCTCGAGATTACGCTGAACGTGTCCATCGCCGCGGCGGGGAGGCCAGCACACGTCACCGATTTTGGCATCAAGCGCGTTGCGTACTGCAGCTGTCCTCCGACATCGCAAAGGCCAAGCGCCAGGATTCGTTCATCCTCCGCCAGTTGTTCGAAAAACGGCGTCGGATTGACGACGGGCGTTGCTGCAAGCCCCGAAGTGACTTGCGTGCGGATCGACCTGAACACCAGGCGCGAACGCAATTCGATGTCCCGACGCGCCCAGGAGTCTCCAAGCGTAGTCGCAAGCGGCGCGATTGCGAGAATAATCAGAAGCAGAGCAGTCAATGCCAGTATGACCTGGCGGACGAAGGCAGTGCGCCATAGCCGGACCAGGAGCGCACGCGCCCACGTCGCCATCCTCACGTGTCCCATGCGCTTGACCGCCTCATGCACTGCCCCAAACTCCTTTCCGCCGCGATATTTGCCGCATCACAGCAAGGCTCAAGCTATTGAAGTGCAGCATGAACTTTGCAGGGCGGCGGATTATTATTCAAGCTGCGCTTCGAGGCGATGATGGGGAAGGGGCTTCAGTTGCGCATCTTCGCAAGCACGTCTCGACAAATTGCCTGCGGTTGACCGGCCTCCAGCCTCGACAGCTCGGCCGCACACCAAACCATCCCGTCAGCCTGGTTGCGGACCGTGCGCCGCGCCGCACGGGATCGCTGCTCAGATCCCGTCCGTGCGGAACCGCGCCGCATCGCGGGCCGTTCACAGTCCAATCCCGGATCACCGGAGGCACAGATGAAGACAATTTCATCGTGGGGGACTTTCGCTGCGATCGCGGCCGCCGTTTCGCTTCAGGCGCAACATGTTCATGCAAAGGGCTTTGCCGTGGTAGGTACGCTTACGTGCACCACGAGCCGCCCCGCAGAGGGCCGCGCTGACGCAAAGCTTTCCTGCAACTTCAGGACCAAGTCTGGAAATGACCGCGCCTATACAGGGTCGATTGCTCGTGTCGGCGCTGGCGACATCCCGGAAGGAAAGCGGGTCCTACTATGGACAGTTCTCGAACGAAGCGGGCATTCCGTGGCCATTGATGGCCTCTATCGTGGCGAAACCGGTGGCACGCCATCAGGCGTTCTCGTAGGAGGGAAGGAAGGCTCCATTCGGCTTGTCCCTGTCAGTGCGACGTCGCAAGTGGGCGGAACGCCGACGCCCACGATCCTGGAATTGCGCCTGGCAGCTACAAAGGTCTGACCAGGCTGAAACGATGGATCGGACATGGGCCCGTGATTGGCGGACTGCCTTCGCTCTGGGCGCGCTCGCATCTGCGATCGCCCTAACATGGCTGCTTCGCGATGTTCTCATGCTGATCTTCGGCGCGGTCGTCGTTGCCGCCGCCATGCGCACCCTGTGCGAGCCACTTGAAACGCGCATCGGCATGTCGAAGGGCCTCTCATTGGCAATCGTTTCGTGCGCACTCCTTGCGATACTCTCACTCGTCATTTGGCTTTTCGGCCAAACCCTGAGCAATCAATTCCAAGACCTCGGGGCTCAACTCAAGCGGTCTGTTCAAGCATTCTCCGGGCTCGTCAAGGGCAACGGGCTCACTGAGTTCCTCTCAAACAGCACCTCATCGAGCCTCGGCAGCATCGCAAGCGGCATCTTGAGTTGGGGTTCGTCGTTCATTGAATTCGTCACGGGAGCCTTTCTCGTTGTTTTCGGGGGGCTGTATCTGGCCGCAGACCCCCGACGTTATCGCGATGGTATTGTGATCATGCTTCCGAACGATTGGCGAAAGCCTTGCGACCGCGCGCTGGACCACGCTGGAGAAGCCCTGCGCCGTTGGCTATGGGGCCAGTTTCTCGCGATGCTCATCGTAGGCGCCATGACTGGAGTAGGGCTGTACCTCGTCGGCGTTCCCGCCGCATTGAGCCTGGGCATCCTGGCTGGGATTGCCGAGTTCATTCCGGTGATCGGGCCGATCGCGGCTTCAATTCCCGTGCTCTTGATCGCCGGCTCTGCCGGTGCAAGCGTCTTTCTTTGGGCAGTCGCGGTAATCCTCGTAGTCCAGCAACTCGAGAGCAATGTGATCACGCCGATCGTGATTGGCAGCTCTGTAGCCATCGCACCAGCCGTCGCGCTGTTCGGGATCATCGCTATCGGAATCGTATTCGGACTTCCGGGCCTCCTCTTCGGCTTCCCACTTGCGATTGTTCTCGATGTTGCAATACGTCAGCTATACCTGAATGACGTCATGCATGAGCAGATCAATGTGCTGACGGGCCAAAAGACAACGCAAGATTAAGTCTTCTCATAACTGTCTTTGCCTCTCAGTCGACCCCTGCGTCTTGGCGCATTGCGACCGCGGGTTTGACGAACATCGCCACAACTTCCCCATGCCGTTCCCTCACGCGCCTTTCGATTTCGGCAACAGCCTGCTCAATGCGCGGTGCCGACATGCAATCCATGAATTCGAGGTTGAGCCCGATGACGACTTGCTGTGGCGCCAGGTGGACCGTTATCACGTCAAAGGCCCTGACCACGCCCGCCTGTTCGGAGGCGATCTTCGATACGTCGAGCGTGAGGCTGCGTCGGGCAGGTTCTCCGATCAGTAGCCCTTTGCTTTCGCGAGCAAGGAAAGCAGCCGTAGCTGCAAGCAAGGCCGCGATCGCGAGAGACGCAACGCCATCGAGGATCGGCATGTCCAAGATCTGCGCCGCCAGTGTGCCCAGGAAAGCAAAGCCGATTCCCACGAGTGCGGCGCTATCCTCGAACAGTACGAGAAAGCGTGTCGGATCCTTACTCCGCGTCGCAGCCTCCAACAGACCGCGCTCGCTGATCTCGCCACGAAATTCGCGGTAGGCGGCGCTCCAGGACACACCTTCGAAGATCGCCGAAAGAAGAAGCACCACATAGACGACGGTGGTATCGCTTGCCGCAACGGGATGGTAAAGGTGAGTCATCCCTTCATAAAACGCCACGCCAGATCCGAGCGCAAATATCAGCACGGCGACCACGAAGCTCCAGAAGTAGAGTTCGCGCCCATGCCCCAGTGGATGCTGGGCATCGGCAGGTTGCTCAGCCCGCCACATGCCGTAGAGTAGCAGGGCCTGATTGCCGCTATCGACGAGGGAGTGCACACCCTCGCTCAACATGGCTGAGCTGCCAGTCCATGCTGCAGCCGCAAATTTCGTCAGCGCCACTGCCACGTTTCCGCCGAGCGCCGCGTAGACCACCAGGTGGGACGAACGGCGCGCCGTCAATTCGGTTGCTCCAGCCGGGCTGAGGGGTCGTACGGTCGAACGTGACAAAGGTCTGCGAGTTCCACTCGGCGCCAAATGCGTTCGGTTTCACTCTCGCTTCGATGCAGCACAAGGCCGGGCAGGATGATTGTCGGAACGATCACCCAGGGCTGCGGTTGGATGCTTGATGCTCTCCGTGTTCCAGCTCGTGGCAATTCTGCTGACGCTTACTGCAGCGTTCGCTTGGATCAACGTTCGCTTCTTAGGGCTTCCCAGCGCGACCGGAATGACACTGGTCGGGCTCGCGACATCAGGCGCGGTCCTGGGTCTGCAGGCTGCACTGCCGACGACGCGACTGCTACCCCAGATCCAACAATTCATTAGCGGTGTGAGTTTCCATGACGTCGTCATCAACGGGATGCTGGGGCTTCTGCTTTTTGCTGGTGCGATCCAAGTCGATGTCGCACATTTTCGGAGCCGGGCTCTATTCATCCTGACGCTTGCGACTGCCGGCGTCGCGGCAACCATGGCGATTATCGGCGTTGCTATGTGGGCTGTGGGCAAGGCGTTCGGTTTCCCGCTTCCTCTGAGCTGGGCGATGGTATTTGGCGCCCTCATCGCACCTACCGACCCGGTTGCAGTCATATCGACACTCAAGCGGGCCCGACTTCCAAAAAGCCTCGAGACGGATATTCCGGGCGAGGCACTCTTCAACGACGGCGTTGCAATCGCAATATTCACGATTGCGCTGCATTTCGCCTCCGGGTCCGAGCCGAATCCGACAGTTTTGGACTCTGCGTTGCTCATCATGCACAAGGTCTTCGGTTCAGGCGCGATCGGACTTGTCAGCGGCGGCATCGCATATTTTGCGCTGCGTGCGATCGACGATTTCTCCACCGAAGTCCTGATTTCTGTGGCGCTGGTCACCTCGACATATGCCATTGCGGACGCTCTGCATGCGAGTGGACCTATCGCAGTGGTCATAGCCGGGCTGCCTTTCGGAACCCGGCTCGCGGAAGCGGCAATGAGCGAACGCACGCGAGCGTATGTCTTCGGCTTCTGGCATCTGGCTGACGACATCCTCAATGCAATGCTCTTCCTCTTGATCGGTCTCGAAGTCCTCGTGATTGGGTTCAATCCGCAAGCGCTGCCACTCGGTCTTGGCGCACTCGCCATAACGTCTCTTGCCCGCTTTATCGCGGTATCAGGCGCGATCGGCATATTGAAACGATGGTGCGAGTTCAATGCACAGGCCGCCCTCCTGATGACCTGGGCCGGCATTCGCGGCGGCGTTTCCGTTGCTCTGGCTCTTTCACTCCCGGAGAGCGCCTCTCGCGAAATCATCATCGCAACGACCTACTGGGTCGCGCTTTTCTCAATCCTCTTGCAAGGCCTGACATTCGCTTGGGGCGTGGGTAAGATCAGCCCCGCTGGCGTCAAAGGGGGCCTCTAGCCATGCTCAAGTGCTCACTCATGCCCGCACGGGGCCGCCACGGCAGGCCGGATAGGGTGAATTGAACCGGGCGAGTGGTATGGCGACAAAGCGATCCGTGTCGCCGTGCTTGACGAGAGCGTTCCGCTTTCTGGCCGACAACCTCCGAAACTCAGGCAGGCAGGACGGGCTGCCAAGGGCCATCGTCACGTTCACACGCAAATGCTGTGGAGGCCGGCGGGCCGATCACCCCTGCCCTACGACCACGAATGGCGCCCAGAGTGCGGGATGAGCTTCCTCCTGGGAGCCATGGTCGATCATGTCCACCATGGCGCGCCGAAGCGCCTCTGCAAGCCCTAAAGACCTTGCGCAGTGGATGCCTATGAAATCCTCGTTCGTCCGCGACGTCGTTTCACGGTTCCGGTCGTCTGGGCGATCTTCGCAAGAGATGGCGTGGCCATCGCGCCCTGGACTACATCTGTTTCCGGCGAACTGTCACTTGCCAGTTCCATACATATCGGGCCCGTCGCGGGCCTTCACGACCGCGCCGGTCCGGGTGGCGCAAGACTATTGAGCCGCGGATTCGGAAATTGGCGCCCGGTACGCAGAAATCGTTGACAGGATGTAGGCCTGTAGCGTGCCTCTCTTTACGTTCAAATCGATCACGCGCTCGGGGACACTGGCGATGTCACCGATTTCACCTCTGCACGAGGCTTTTCCGCACCGGCAGGGCATTCTCCAGAAGGCTGTGTAGAATGCGTGCTTGACTGTCAGAGAATAGTCGAAGGTGATCTCATCTCCAGCCGCAATTGGCTTCACGGTGACAAGGTCGGCTTCGTTCACAAGTGCCGCGTTCGGCTCGCAGCTATGGTTGAAGCGGTTGGAGAACTCATCGAGGACGATGTAGCCAAATCGCGAAATCTGTAGCGGATCGTCGATGTTCAAACTGCCCTTTGCTATCGCCGCAACGCATTGAAGCAGGGAAGCACGTTTCCCATTCATGCGATGGATCAAGCTTCCTGACTGGATGTCGCGGGTAGCGAAAACGCCGTGACCGCTGATGCCGGAGTTATCAACGGCAAGGAACCAATTTGCACGCATGACAATTTTACACTCGCAAGGGCGACAAGACGCGTGAGTCCTCGCAGACTGCCGAGAGAAAGCAACCTTGATTGCTGCAATTTATCCTCAAGTATTAGTACGCCATCCCAACACCATGAAAACATTGATTTATACAAGACTCAACTGCGCCGCTCGTACGCTTTGAACTGATCTCAACGCCCTTTTGAGCCCGCAATGCCAGCCGCGCAGGACCCTATGCATGGAACACCGCCGCTCGGGTGCGCGACGCCGCCACTCACCACTCACTGACAAGAAACCCGGCGCCGGGTCACCAATCGTTCCGTCCACCGTGGGCTTGTTGCGGAGAGGCGGTGACTCTATCCCGCGACCTCCACTCTGAATTGCGCGATCGCTGCAAGGTTTGGGATGGGGCCGAGCCCAGGTGCCTCGGTGAGGAACGCTTGACCGTCCTCAATACGCGCGAGAGGGCCGCAAAGATCGGTGCGCAGCGGGTTGTCGTTACCGTCGATCTCGAGCAGGCCGTCGCCACCCACGGCTGCGAGCAGATGCGCAGAAGCGAGAAGGCCGATGCCGCCGCCGAGATAATGCGGGCAGTAGCGGGCGCCAGCCGCCAGGATCGCCTTTGCCACCGGTTGCGTACCACTGAAGCCGCCCCACTTGGCCATGTCGGGCTGCACGACGCGCAGCACCCCAGCCGTGAGCACTGCATGAAAATTCTCGAACCCCATGACGTTCTCCCCCGCGGCCAGCGGCGTGCGCGTGGCTGCCGCGAGTTCTCGCCATTCGCTCAAGGGCCGGTCACAGCGCAAGGGCTCTTCGAGCCAGGCGAGGTCGAGCGGCTCGAGATCGCGGGCGTATGAAAGTGCGGTGCCGAGGTCCCACGCTTGGTTCGCGTCGACCATCAACTGGCAGTCGGGCCCCAGGGCCTCGCGGAGTGCTGCAAGGTTGCGAAGATCGCGCTCGCGGCCAAAGCCGATTTTCAGCTTGAATGCGCGGTATCCTTCGTCGTGGCGGCGGGCGGCGAGAACTTCCGGGGCATCCGGGTTGAGGCCGCTGGCGTAGACGCGCACCCGTGGAGAGCCAGTGCCCCCGATGAAGCGCCAAAGTGGTTCACCAGCCTTGCGCGCGGCGAGATCCCACAGTGCGGTATCGATGCCGGCGATGGCCTGCGCGAACGGGCCTGGCTCGGCACTCTGCAGGGCGAGGACCGCAGTGGCATTGCTGAGAACGGTGTAGGCCTCCTCCGGACCTGTGAAGTCACGTGCGGTGAGGAGCGGTTCCATGACGCTCGCGACAAGACGCGCGCGATGCTCGGCGCCGACGGCTGGGAAGTTGCACCAGACCTCGCCATAGCCACGCACACCGTCCTTGTCCGCGGCCTCGATGACGACCATCGGCCGATCACGCATGGTGCCGAACGAGGTGCGCACGGGCGTGGTAAGCGGATAGCGGTAGACGTGCGCCGCAACGCGGGCGAGTGACAGAGCTTGGCTCATGGCTTCAGGTCCATTTCGAGGTGGATATAGTCCCCGCGGTAGCTGATCTCGGCAACGTAGATGATGGTGCCGTCGCGGGCGCACAGAACGCGACGCACGTCCGCCATTGGTGCATTGACAGGAATGTCGAGAAGGCGCGCCGTCTCGACGTCGGCCTTGGAGATGTTGAGCGTCTGCCGTGCAGAAGCGATCTTCAGGCCCGGCAGCGACGTGAGCACGGGCAATGCCAGCTCCTTGCGGAAGCGGGCAGGTGCGCGGCGGAAGACGCGCTTGTCGATGTATATGGAGATGACGCAATAGGCCTCGCCGTCGCGCGAGTGGATACGCCGCAAGTAAACGTAGGCCGGTGCGGGCGTGCCATCACCCGCCGTGAGGCGCGGCATCTGCACACCTTCCTCCAGCGTGTCGTGATGAGGTTTGTCGCCCTGATACATGTCGACGAGATCGCCGAGCGTGGTCTCCACGCGCAGCCGCCGCTTGGCGCCCGCACCAGCACCCGTGACGAACGTGCCCCGTCCGCGCTGGGGCGACAACATCCCCTCTCCCGTCAGCAGCGAGATGGCCTGACGCACGGTGACGCGCGCGACGTCGAATTCGTCCATTAGCTGCTCGATCGAAGGCAACGTGCTGCCGACGGGCCATTGCCCCCTCTCGACGCGATGACGAAAAAGGTCCGCGAGCTGGAGATACCTTGGAATGGGCGTATTGCCGAAAATCCTGTGCTCGCTGGCTGCCATGGCCTCGTCAAATCTCTATGCCGCGGATTGCCAAACGTTCTATATGTAGTATGTATAGGTTGTCTAGGGAAACGGAAGCTGCGGAACGCTGGATGCTGGCACGGGCGACACTGATCACCATTCCCTGGCTGCTGCTGCTGGCCGGCTGGTACGGCATCCACTACAGCGGCCTCATCAACCCCTCGCTGGTGCCGACGCCGCATGCCGTCGCCTACCGCTTCGTGGAGCTGATTCAGTCGCGGCTGCCGCTCGACATCCTGATGTCGACGCGGCGCGTATTCACGGGCGTGCTGAGCGGTATCCTGGTGGCCGTGCCTGTGGGCTTCGTGCTCGGCTGGTACAAGAGCGTGCGCACCTTCATCGATCCTCTGATCAACTTCTTTCGGGCCCTGCCGCCCATTGCGCTGATCCCGCTCGTCATCGTGTACTTCGGCGTCGACGAGTTGGCCAAGACGGTGATCCTTTTCTACGCCTCGTTCTTCGCGGGCGTGATCGTGATGTACGAGGGCATTTCGCAGATCAGCCCGATCTACGTGCGCGTGTCACGGACGCTCGGGGCGACCGACGGCGAGATCTTCCGCAAGGTTATCCTGCCACTCGCCGTGCCGCACATGCTGACGGCGTTGCGCGTTGCACTGGGTGTGGCTTGGGCAACGCTCGTCGCCTCCGAGCTGATCGCTGCGCAGCAGGGCCTGGGCGCATTGATCCAGAACGCCGGCTCGTTCTTTCAGCTCGACATCATCTACGTCGGCATCATCTGCATAGGTTTCATCGCGCTGTTCATGGATCTGGCGCTGAGGTCCATAAGCCGCCGCTTCCTCGCCTGGCAGGAGCGCCTGGTATGACGCGCCCCCGCATCGTCTTCGACCACGTCTCAGTGCGCTTCCCCAGCGAGCGCGGCCCCATGCAGGTTGTGGACGACGTGAGTTACCACATCAACGATCGCGAGTTCGTGTCGGTAATCGGGCCCTCGGGCTGTGGCAAGACCACGATGATGAATATCGTCGCGGGATTCATGCAGCCCTCATCCGGCAGCGTGATGCTTGACGGCAAGCCCATCACCGGGCCCGGCCCCGATCGCGGCGTGATCTTCCAGGAGTACGGCATCTTTCCCTGGCTCACGGTGAAGGAGAACATCGCGTTCGGCCTGCGGCTCGCTGCCAACCGGACGGACGCGGGCACGCGCGAGGAGATCTGCCAGCGCTACATGCGCCTCATGGGCCTTGCCGACTTCGCAGACGCCTGGCCGCGCATGCTGTCGGGCGGCATGCGCCAGCGTCTGGCACTGGCGCGAGCCTATGCGGTGAAGCCGCAGTTCCTGCTGATGGACGAACCGTTCGGGGCGCTGGATGCCCAAACGCGCACCGCAATGCAGAACCTGCTCTTGGAAGTGCTCGCCGCCGAAGGCAAGACCGTGATGTTGATCACGCACTCGGTGGAAGAGGCCGTCTATCTGTCCAACCGCATCATCGTAATGACGGCACGGCCCACTCGCATCCGCGAGATCATCGAGGTGCCGTTCGCGGCCCCGCGCAGCGAAGAACTGCATGAGAGCAAGGAGTTCGGCGAACTGCGCGCTCATGTTCGGCAACTCGTGATGCAGGAGTACGCGCAGCAGGCGCGGCAACGTCCAGACTTCAAGTAAGACCCACCTACAAACAAGAGTAAAGGGAGGACGACCATGATGATCCATCGTAGGCAGATCCTGAAAGGCGCGACTGCAGCGGCAAGCACGGCGGTGCTCGGAATGCCGGCCCTCGCGCAGGCCAAGACGAAAGTGCGTATCGGCTATCTGCACACGCTGGCTGTCGATGGGCAGCTGTGGCTCGCGCAGCATCTCGATGCTTTCGGCCGCAACGGCATCGAGCCAGAACTCAAGCTTTTCCAGACAGGCCTCGAGCTGTTCCAGGCCATGATCGGCGGCAGCCTCGATACACTCGTCACGGGCGCCGTGATCTCCAACTTCCCTGCGCGCGGCCAGGGCAAGGTGTTCCTGGCGAACACCGTCGAGTTCGCCACCGCCCAACTGTGGGTGCGCGAGGACCAGGGCATCAAGTCGATCGCCGACCTCAAGGGCAAGCGCATCGCCACCACCGCCGGCACCACGGCGCACGTCTTCCTGGAGAACGCGCTGAAGGCCAACGGCATGACCGGCAAGGACGTGGAGCTTCTGAACCAGCGCATGCCGGACGCGGTGACGTCGTTCATCTCGGGCGCGGTGCCGGCCGTGGCGCTGTGGGTGCCGTTCCACGTCACGGTACGCGACAAGGTGCCGACGGCGAAGAAGCTCGTCGATGCCTCCGCCTTCTACCCGCAGGCAGCGATCCTTGGCGGCTGGGCCTCGACGGCCGACTACCACGCCAAGAACCGCGACACGCTGGTGCGACTGTCCAAGGCCTGGATCGCGGGCAACGCCATGCTCACCAGCAAGACGGACGAGGCACTTGGCATCATCCAGAAGCAGTATCCGAACCTGACGACGGCCGACCTCAAAGAGCAGTTCGCGGCACAGAAAGTGTTCTCGGCGGCCGAGTGGAGCAAGTTCTACGCCGACGGCAGCGTGACGAAGTGGCTGCAGCAGGTGACGGACTTCTTCGTCTCCACCGGCAACATCGAGAAACCGGTCCCGGCCTCACAGTACTTCGATCCCACCATCTTTGCGGATGCCAACAAGGCCTGACCAAGTGCGCGCGAGCGGCTACGACTACATCATTGTCGGAGCCGGCTCCGCTGGCTGCGTCCTCGCCCACCGGCTTTCGGCAGATCCGCACATCCGCGTGCTTCTGCTGGAAGCCGGTGGCCAAGATCGCAACTTCTGGCTGAAGTTGCCGGTCGGATACTTCCGCACCATCTACGACACCCGCTTCTCGCGACTGTTTCCCACCGAGCCCAGCGAAGGCACGGCGGGGCGCGCCATCGTGTGGCCACGTGGGCGCATTCTCGGCGGCTCCAGCTCCATCAACGGCCTGATCTTCATCCGAGGCCAACACCAGGACTTCGACGACTGGGCGCGGATGGGCGCCAAGGGCTGGAGCTATCGCGAGGTGCTTCCACACTTCCGCAAGCTCGAACGCTTCGACGGAGCGCCGAGCCAGTATCGCGGCGCGCATGGCCCCTTGAGTGTCTCGACGCTGCGCAACGATCATCCGGCGTGCGTCGCCTGGCTCGAAGCTGCCCAGCAGATGGGCCTGCCTGCCAACGACGACTTCAACGGCGAGACCACGCTGGGGGTCGGCCGCTACAATCTAAGCATCTCGAGGCGCTGGCGTGAAAGCTCAGCTGTCGCCTTCCTGCGACCGGCTATGGGGCGGCCGAACCTGACGGTGCTCACGGGGACGCAAGCCACGCGCGTTCTGTTCGAAAATACCCGTGCGGTGGGGGTCGCATTCATTCAAGAAGGGCGGCCGGCCAATGCTCGGGCTGTGCGCGAGGTGATCTTGGCGGCGGGCGCGCTGCAATCGCCGCAGCTTTTGCAGCTGTCGGGTGTCGGACCGCCGGATCTACTCGCGCAACACGGCATTGCGGTGGTCGCAGGCTTGCCCGGTGTGGGCGAGAACCTGCAGGACCATTACCAGGTGCGAACGATCGTCCGGCTGAAACGGCGTAACTCGCTCAACGACGAGGTACGCAATCCGTTGCGCCTAGCCGAGATGGGCTGGCAGTGGCTGCGCCACGGGCGCGGACCGCTCACGATCGGGGCGGGTCAGGTGGGAGGAGCCGCCTGCACCGCGCATGCAGTCGGCGGACGGCCCGACATACAGTTCAACGTCATGCCGTTGTCGGTCGACAAACCCGGGGAGCCACTGCATCGATATTCGGGTTTCACCGCCTCCATGTGGCAATGCCATCCGCGCTCGCGCGGACGGCTGTCGATCCGCAGCACCGACCCGTTCGCAGATCCCCTGATCGAGCCCCGCTATCTCTCTGATCCTCACGACCGAAAGGTAGTTGTGGCGGGCATCCGCATGTTGCGCGAGATCTACCGGCAGCCCGCCTTCCGCGACCTGTGGGTGGAAGAAGTTCTGCCAGGGCCTGCAGCCGAGACGGACGAGGAACTCCTCGCCTTTGCCCGCAATTTCGGCGGCACCGTGTTCCACGCGAGCGGCACGTGCCGCATGGGCGAGGATGAATTTGCTGTGGTCACCCCCGAGCTGCGGGTGCGGGGCGTCGAAGGACTGCGCGTCATCGATGCGTCCGTCATGCCGAGGATAACGTCGGCAAACACCAACGCGGCCTCTTTGATGATCGGCGAGAAAGGTGCCGAGCTCGTGCTTCGAGGCGACTGAACTTGGGAAACGGTGGCGAGCCTGCTGGATAACGTCTGAGGCTGCCCTTATGCGAAAACGATGTGCGCCTGCTGTGCACGAGGCGCTTCTTGATCACCGGTTGAGCTGCTCGAACAGCGCCTTGGGTGCCTTCGCAAGGTCCGCAACCCAAACGAAGACATCGTTGCCCCCAGCGGCAGCGCCTTCCTGGAAACGCGGATTATCCTGATAGTCCAGGGACCGGCGGACGAACATTGCCGCCTCGGGATCAGCAGGGTCTGCAAAGAGACCAAGGAAGCCAAGGGTGATGAGGCTGAAAACATCACCATCATCATCAAGTTCTGCTTGTTGAGCAAGTGCGTCGAACACACCGAAGCAATAGCCGAGCACCCACCCGCTTTCGAGGGCCTGGGATGGTGTTTCCATCGCCATCGTCAACTGCGTCGTGATGAGGTCTTGGCCAATTGAGGCGATTTTTTCGAGCCGATCTGCATCAGCCATCGTTGCAGGTCCTTTTCGAAAAGAGACGTGAGGTTAGACCTTAATTCGCCTCCCCTGAAAGGAGATCTTGCGAGGGGGGGTACTTTGCAGGCAAGCCACGAACGGTGCTGCCTCGAGCCGCGGCTCACGCCTTGCACGGCATGTGGAACCCAGGCGGCCTTGCCGCTGATCATCTGATCCAAATCAATACCTGCTGGACAGCAATGGGCGACAAGTTACGGCAACGTCCAAGTTGCGGATCTCATGCTTCTTCCCATTCTCAGGCGTCATGTCGACCGGGCCATCTCCTTCAGCCTGCAGCCCATGCGCTCCAGGATGGATATGGTGCTGCCCTGGCGCGCCGACACGCTGTTGCAGCAAATCACCGTCGCGGTCTTGTCGGTCGGCATTGCCTTGTTCATCAGGTTTTACCTTTTGGACAGCCTTGGCATGCGGCTCGCCTATGTGACGCTTTTCCCCGCCGTGTCGATCGCAGCCGCTCTCGGCGGCATTTACGCCGGCTTGGCAGCGATCATCCTTTCTGCCACCGTTTCATCGCTGTGGCTTGCGCCTTTGACGGACGCGGCAGACTGGGAGGGACTGGCCGCTTTCCTCCTGGGCTGCCTGATCGTTCTGGTCATTTCGGAAGCCATGCATTCGGCACAGGATCGGGCCGCGGCGGCGGAAGCGGATCTTCGCGTTGCGAATGTGCGCCGGGAAAGCGAGGCGCGCCTCGACGCGGTCGTCCAGGGCGCCTTCGACGGTATAATCACGGCGAGCGAGAACGGCGTGATCGAATCCGCCAACCCCGCCGCCTTGAGATTGTTCGGATACCAGCGGGCCGAGATGGTTGGCATGAGCCTAAATTTCCTGATGCCCGAGCCGTTTCGCAGCCGCCACGATGAATTTCTCAGGCAGCACAGTTTCTCCGGCGTCTCGCGCATCATCGGCCGTGAGCGTCCTCTCGACGCAATGCGCAAGGATGGCACGGTATTCCCGATCGAACTGGCGGTAACCAAGGCCTCCTATGGCGAGCGAACGATTCTCATCGGCATGGTGCGCGATATCACGGAGCGCCAGGAGATCGAACAGGCTTTGCGCCAATCGCAGAAGCTCGAAGCGATTGGCCAGCTGACGGGAAGCATCGCGCACGACTTCAACAATCTGCTTGCCGTGATCATTTCGAACACGGAACTGCTTGAAATGCAGATCGACGATGAGAAAACCACGAGGCTCGCCCGCAAGGCACTCGAAGCAGCCGAGATGGGACGCCGCCTGACCGACAGACTGCTTTCTTTCGCGCGCCGCCAGCCGCTATCCGTTGAGCGCGTGCGCATAAACGACGTCGTGGACTCCCTGCAGGAAATGCTGCAGCGGACTGTTGGTCCTTCAATTCAACTCACCACCGTGCTGGAACGGGCGCTGAAACCGGTCCACATGGATCGCGGGCAACTCGAAGCATCCTTGATAAATCTCGTTCTCAACGGGCGGGATGCCATGCCAAGAGGTGGGCGGCTTGTCATCGAGACGAGGCTCGCCGACATCGACCGCACAGCGACAGCCGCAGAAGTTCTGCAACCTGGCCGTTATCAGCTGTTGAGCGTGTCGGACAGCGGGTCAGGCATGACAAAAGCCGTAGCAGAACGTGCTTTCGAGCCATTTTTCACGACAAAACCCATCGGCCGCGGAACCGGGCTCGGCCTCGCTGCTGTCTATGGCTTCGCCAAGCAATCTGGCGGCTTGGCTCGCATTGAAAGCGTCCCAGGATTTGGCACCACGATTACGCTTTATCTGCCCGATGCCCAAGCCGAAGGAGAAACGGCTCTCGCAACGCCGTCTTCCGAGACGTTGCCGGAACAATTGAAGGGCCTGCGCGTGCTCGTCGTCGAAGATGATGCCATGGTGCGGGAGGTTGTGGTGCATCAGCTAAAGGTCGTCGGCATGCACGTGGAGGAAGCCTCCAACGCCGAAGATGCATTGTCCAAGTTCGAGAAGCTGGCGCGCTTCCAGGTTCTTGTGACCGACCTCGTGATGGCGGGGCCGTTGAATGGCCTGGAGCTTGCCGCGCGCGTCTCAAAAATGCAGCCTGCCGTGCGGATTGTGCTGATGTCGGGTTTCTCGGAAGACTTGGTCGTTCCGGATGAAATAAAGCAGATGCGCCTTCCCCTATTGCGCAAGCCCTTCCGCCGAAGCGAACTCTTGGCGGCCATCGCGAAAGCGCATCAGTCGTGGCCGTCCGACAAAGGCCTGACCTGAGCGGTCAGCATATAGCCCTGCGCACGGATGCTCTTGATCACCTCGGCATCTCCGCCAAGCTCAGCCAGCCGGCGTTTCAGCCGTCCCACCTGATTGTCGATGAAGCGAGGATTGGCATTCCACTCGCCGCCTTTAAGTTTCGCAGTCAGCTCCTCTCGCGACAGATTTCGGTTCGGGTTCAGGAGGAAGATTTCGAGAAGCCGGTATTCTGCGTCAGTCAAATGAGTTCCAGGCCCGTCTTGCAGCGATATGCGCCGCCCGATGCAATCAAGCTTCCAGCCACCGAACGCGTAAGCGGTAATGGTATTGTCGCACTTCGCGCCTGCAGCCTGTGGTGCTTCCGCCCGGCGAAGAACACTGCGCACGCGAGCCAGAACCTCGCGCACATGAAACGGCTTGGCGATGTAATCGTCTGCACCGAGCTCCAGACCCACGATGCGATCAACAAGGTCGCCTTTGCCCGTGATCATGATGAGCGGAATGCGCGAGGAAGTGCGGAGATCGCGGGCAATCGCAAGGCCGTCTTCGTTCTGCAATCCGAGGTCCAGCGTCACGAGGTCGACATGGCGCTGCGCGAGTGCGCTGTAGAGTTCGCTGCTGTTGCTGGCCTCCGTCACTTCATAGCCCTCGAATTCGAAACACGAACGCAGGGCATCTCTGACAGCCGGATCGTCGTCGACAACGACGACGTGGACGGGATGAGGGCGTGAATGATCTGATGGCATGGTGAAAAAGAATCCGGCCAGAATGGCAATCTAGCAGCGCAACCGCATGCTTGCCAGTACGGGAGGCCGCTTCGATTCATTCCGATTCATTCCGATGCGGTCTTGTAGATGTGCAGCGACAAGGGAGGGGTATCACGGTGGCAACCGAAAACGCTGACGAGGGGTCAGCGACACCACCGGAGGATACCATGGTTATCAGGTCCGCCCGCGCCCAAACACTTTCCTCTGTTCTTGCAATCGCAGCAATCCTCGCTTGCACACTCGCTGGCCCTGCCTCAGCCCAGCAGCCGCCCGCACCTGCCGCGCCCGCAGCGCCGGCTGCGGATGCGCCTGTTGACCGCGCCAAGATCCTTGCTGCCCCAGGCGTGTTCGGCCTGTTCGCCACCTACAAGATCCGCCCCGATTTCTACCGGCAGGGAAACGCTGAGCGCAAAGGTGCCGCGGCCGAGGTCGCCGCCGTTGTCGAGAAGCACAAGACCAAGGTGATCGTCGATGCCTATCTAACGCGCGGGCTTGGTGCCTCGAGCGACTACATGCTGCGTGTGCATGCCTACGACATGGCGGCAGGGCAGGCTTTCCTCAATGACTTTCGCGCAACGCGTATCGGCATGCAGTCGGAAGTCTCTGAGAACCTCGTCGGCATAACAAAAGGGCTGAACTACATCACGAAGGAAAAATCGCCCGAACTCAATACCGGTCTCTTCGCAGCATCCTACACCGGTGCAGCGCCTCGGTATGCGATCGTGATTCCTGTGAAAAAGAGCGCGGAATGGTGGAATCTTTCCGATCAGCAACGGCTGAAGGAGATGGAGACGCACACCAATCCCACGCTCCCCTACCTGGTGAACGTCAAGCGCAAGCTCTATCACTCCACAGGTCTCGCCGACACCGACTTCATCACCTACTTCGAGACGGCAGACCTCGGCGCCTTCAACAATCTTCTCATCTCCCTCGCGCGCGTTCCCGAGAACAAATACCACACGCGCTGGGGAAGCCCCACGATCCTTGGCACCATCCAATCGCTCGAAGACGTGATCAAGGTTCTTGCTGCCGCAAGCTGAGGTCAACTGCCCAGCAATGGGCCCAGCGCATCAGCTTTGCGAGATTGGAGCCGCTACGATGAACAGTTCCCGCCGCATGTTCGTGAAAGGCAGCCTCGCTTCGTTGGCTGCCGGTGCCGTCGTCAATCCCTTTGCCGCCACCAAGCCCGTCTTCGCGGCGCTCGAGGAAGGCAAGGGCCGGGCGTGGGAGGACAATCTCCGCCGCCAGTTCGAGGGCGAAAAGATCGTCCGCACCGTCAACATGCCAAACTGCACAGGATCGTGCGGCTGGAACGTCGTCGTCAAGGACGGGATCGTGCTCAGGGTGGAGCCGCCGCTCGACTATCCTGACGACGAATACAACCCGCGCGGCTGCATGAAGGGGCAGACATATCACCGCCGCGTCTATTCACCGGGCCGCATCAAGTTTCCGATGAAGCGTGTCGGTGCGCGCGGTGGTGGACAATGGAAGCGCATTTCATGGGACGAGGCCTTTGACTTCATCGCTTCCGAATTGAAGCGCATCTCGGAGAAGTACGGCAAGGAAGCGGTCTGGATCTACCCCCCTGTGCCCGCCACGGGCTTGGTGAAGCAGGGCGCCGGGTTCCGCTTTGCCTCGGTCAATCGCTTCGGCATCGGTACATTCTACAACTGGTATGGCGACCTTCCGATCGCGCACCCCATCACGTGGAACGTGCAGACGGAGGAGCATGAATTCCGCGACGTCCTCAATACCAAGTATGCCATCATCTGGGGCTCCGATATCGTCCAGACGCGCATGCCCGATGCGCACTTCTTCACCGACGCGCGCGCCAAGGGCGTCAAGCTCGTCTACATCTCCCCCTATTTCGACCCCACGGCTTCGGTGGTCGACGAGTGGGTTCGTATCCGCCAGGGAACCGATGGCGCCCTAGCTCTCGGCATGTGCCATGTGGTCGTGAAGAAGGGGCTGACTGACGAGAAGCACCTTCTTCGGACCACGAGCGGCCCGCTCCTCGTGCGCGAGGACACCGGAAAATACCTGCACGCCAGCGATCTGAAAGCCGACGGCAATCCAAAAGCCTTCATGGTTTTCGATCCGGCGCAGAACGCAGCCGTGGAAGACACCTACTTCTCCGATAAGCCGGCGCTCACCGGGCGCTATAGCGTGACGCTGAAGGACGGCACAACCGTCCGCTGCGCAACGTCGCACACCTTGCTGCTCGAGAAGATCGAGGAATACGATCCCAAGACGGTATCGGAGATCACGGGTGTGCCTGCCGCGGTCATCGAACGACTGGCGATAGAATACGCGACCGCAAAGCCCGCAAGCATCTGGGCCGGCACCGGCATCAACCATTGGTATCACAGCGACCTCATTGGCCGCGCTGTCATCGAGCTTGCCTGCCTCACCGGCAACGTCGGCAAGCAAGGTGGCGGCGTCAGCCCTTGGGCCGGCCAGTACCTGATGCGTCTCGACCCCACGGAGTACTTCTATCCCAAGGTCGCACCCGACAAAGAGGACCGTTACAGGCCCGTGCCGCTCGATACGGCGTATGTCGTCAACGGCCCAACGGAGACCATGGCGCAGAAGGACAAGCTGTGGCGCCAGATCCGCTGCATCTGGGCTGCTGGCGGCAACCTTCTCGGCGAGGCGTCCGATCAAAGCAACCTCATGCGCAAGGTGCTGCCGCAGATCGAACTCATCGTCTCTCCTGAGATCGAGATGAGCACGACGGCACAGCTTGCAGACATCGTGCTGCCAGTGGTGAGCTGGTACGAGCTGCCGCTCGACATCACCACGACACCCGCCCATCCTTATATCCAGATGGCCGAGGGCTCGCTGAAGCCGCTGTTCGAAGCCAAGACGGACATCGAGATCTATTACGAGGTGTGCAAGCGTCTTGGCACGGGCGACATCTTCAAGTTCAACCACCCCGAGCCGGCTGCGGATCTGCTGCTGAAGACTGGTGGCCCGAAGGTCAAGGGCATCACACTCGAACGCCTCAAGAAGGAGCGAGTGATCCGTGTGAATCTGCCTTCGTCGCCCTATGCAGCCTTCACCGAGGAGGCTGCAGGCAAGGCGAAATTCAAGACCGCCTCAGGTCGCCAGGAACTCTACAAGGATGAGGATCGCTTCATCCAGTTCGGCGAGCAGTTGCCCGTCCACAAGGAACCGCACGTAGCAACGCCGTACGGACCCTCGAAGATCTGGGCAGAGGCGAAGAAAGCGCGCAACCCGCTCGTGGAGAAGTATCCACTTGTCTATCACGCCCGGCATACCCGTTGGAGCGTCCATTCTTCGTGGCGCACGACGGATGACATCGTGAAACTGGACGACATCGGCCAGCCGCTGCTCGAACTCAATCCGGTTGACGCCGTAAAGCGTGGTCTCTCCGCCGGCGACTGGGCGACCGCCTACAATCAGCACGGCTACGTCAAGGCAAAGGTCAAAGTACGCGAATCCGTGCCGCCGGGCGCCGTCGTCATCTACTTCGGCTGGCAGCGCGAGCAGATCCGTGAGGGCCACTGGAATGCGTTGACCCACAACGACATCAACCCGATCCACGAGATCTACTTCATTCCGAACGTCTGGGGGCCGGTGTCTGGTCATTTCGACCAGCTCTGCGAGGTCAAGAAGGCTTGAGGGAGGAAACCATGTCCGAAGAACTCTGGCAGAAATATTACGGGCAGCCGAACCCTCTCTACGGCAACAAGGTCCAGTACGGCATGTTGCTGGACCTCAACAAGTGCCTGGGCTGTCATTCCTGCTCGATGGCGTGCAAGCACACCTGGACCAACGGCCCGGGCCAGGAAGACATGTACTGGAACAGCGTGGAATCGAAGCCGTTCGGGAAGTATCCGCGCCACGACGGCGATCCAAAGGACTCGTCCAAGTACAACTACAAGCACCCGAACCTCTACCAGGATACGCCGAAGGGAAAGTATCCCAATCTCTGGCAGCTCTATCTGCCGCGCCCCTGCAATCACTGCGCGAAGCCTGCGTGCGTGCCGGCCTGTCCGAAGCGGTCGATCTACAAGAACGCCGATGGGATTGTGCTGATCGACCAGGACAAGTGCGAAGGGTTCCAGTACTGCGTGAAGGCCTGCCCCTACGACAAGATCTACTACAATCCCGTCACCAAGAAATCGCAGAAGTGCGTGTTCTGCTTCCCCTTGCTCGAAAAGGGCCAGGAACCGCAGTGCGTGAAGAGCTGCGTCGGCAAGATCCGCGTCTTCGGCAATCTCATGGACAAGGAGAGCACGATCTCTCGCCTGATCCGTGATCCTTCAAGCGGCGCCAAGCCCTACGACCCAGAAGTCGGCCTCAAGGCGACGCACCGCGTGCTCAATAATGCGGAGCCGCGCCAGTACAGGCCGGATTTCGATACCATCCCGTCGGTCTGGTACATCCCGCCGAAGAACGTCCCGCAGGAAGAAATCGAGAAGTACTTCGGCTACGCCATGAAGGGCCTGATCGACGAACCACACGTCGCGGAAGGGCCTACCAAGATGAAAGACGTCTGAGGGTGATGGCGATGCTCGACACCGTGATGACACCAGAGGCCACCGTGCAACCTGCAACCTATCTCGGTCTCGGTCGCCTCTATCAGTTCTTCGAACTGGCGCTCGCCCATCCCGCCGAAGGCCTACGCGAATTCCTGATTGCCAGCGAAACGGCCGAGGGGTTCGCACAGGCGGTTGCGGCAGCAGTCCTCGATCAGGAAAAGCGCGACGGCATATGCGAGGCTTTCGAAGGTTTCACTGCAGCCGCCAGGCTCTGCGACGCCGAAACGCTCGAGGCCCAGCACATCGCGCTCTTCGCTTCGAATTATCCCTCGGTACCTTGCCCCCCTTACAGCTCGCTCTTCACGACTGAGGAGGGGCGTCGGCTAGAAGAGATGGTCGCGATCAAGCAGGAGTACGCGCAGGCCGGGTTCTTTCTCTCCTCGAAGTTCGACGATTTCCCTGATCACATCTGCGCCGAACTCGAGTTTCTTCAGGCGCTTTGCTTCAGCCAGACCGAAAACGCAGCCAGGAGCGCAGAAACAGAAGCGGTGCGGGAAGTTCTTCTCCGCTTTCTCGGCCGGCATTTCACGCCGTTCGTCGCCCGCCTGGCCGCGATAGCTGGGCGCGAAATGCCCGCAAGTGCCTATTCGTACATGCTCGACGCGCTCAGCCGGATCAGCGCCGCGCACCTCGCTAACGACAGAACCACTGACTGACCTCTCGCAGGAGGCGGAAATGAAAACCGCACATCTCGTTGCACTAGGCCTTACCATCGCCTTCTCCTTGGCAGGCCTCGCCGCAATCGCACAGCCTGCAAAGGCGCCACCCAAGGCGCCCCCGGCGGCGCCGCAGGTGGCGGGCCCCAGGATCAAGGATATCGCGCAGGTCTCGACGAAGCGCGGGGAGAAGGTTTTCGTCGAGTATTGTGCCGTTTGTCACGGACTTCACGGCCAGGGAGACGGCCCTCGCGCCGCGCATTTCCCCGACATCCAGTACATCCCGGATTTCACGGCGCAGGGCTTCCTCGACGGCCGCGACGCCGAAGTCTTGACAGCAATCCGCGATGGGCTTGCTCGCCTGGAAGAACCCCTGATCGTGATGCCGCAGTTCAAATACATCCTGTCGGAAAACGACATCAAGAGCGTGCACGCCTATGTGAAATCACTTGCCGCTCCAGCAACGCCACCCGCCAAGGGCAATGCCAAGCGTTGAGACCAAGGAGAAATATGATGCGCCTCACTTTGATGATCTTCATGGCGGTCGCACTGCTGCCGTTTGCGGCTGCAGCGCAGGAAAAGACGCCAGGTGAGAAATCGTTTCAGAAGTGCGTTCCATGCCATTCCGTCGGTGCTTCACCGGCGAAGAAACTTGGACCTCCCTTGAATGGCTTGGAAGGCCGCACGTCGGGGACGATCGAAGGCTACAACTACAGCGAGGCGAACAAGGCAGCCAAGATCGTTTGGTCCGAGGCGACATTCAAGGCCTACATCAAGGATCCGAAGGCGAGCATGCCTGGCAACAAGATGCTCTTTGCCGGCGTTAAGGACGAAGCCGAGATCCGCGAGCTCTGGGGCTACCTCTCCCAGTTCAAAGCGGATGGATCAAAAAAGTAGAGGCGCCCATACAGGAGACACACCGTGCTCAACGGCGAGGACATCCTTTACAGGCTGGAGTCACATTTGGATGGTGGAACGGCGCCAGTGCCTCTCACAGGTCTTGCTGCCATTCATTACGGCGATGGCCAGAGCGAGCTTGTCGACGCACTCATTGCACAGGCCGCAAAGTCACTGCGTATGCGCGGCGCCAAACTCGCGGGCGCGATACAGGTGAACAAGCCGAGAACTGATCGCTGTAGATGCGACATGGATCTAGAGGATCTCGCCACTGGAACGCTCGTCCCAATTTCGCAGGATCGAGGCAAAGAGGCGCGCGGCTGCAAACTCAACATGCAGGGGCTTGAGGAAATTGTCGGGCTGTCTCAGGCAGCCCTGCAAGCGGGTGCCGAAATCCTCATCATCAACCGCTTCGGAAAGGCAGAGGCGGACGGACGTGCGTTCCGGCCTGTGATCGCGGCTGCGGCAGAAAAGGGAATTCCCGTCCTGCTGGCCGTCAGCGATGCCAATCTCGCAGCATGGAAGACCTTCACGGGCGAAGACGGAACGGTCATTCACCTCGACACTTTGATCCGGAACGATGTCTCATCGGCGGCCTGATGCCTTCACGCGAGGTAGCCGGAACCGCACGCTGCGTGAGCTTTTTCCGGGACCAGCCCGCGCGTACGCTTTGCAAAGGCATTGGTCGGCGAAATTGGCAATACCTCATTCAGCTCAGCGAGCGCGCGATCATGGTTGCCTCGTGCCAGATAGTACTGCCCCGCGACGCTGCGAGCGGTGGTGCTCCCCGGCGCGATGCGGGCTGCGGCAGAGACATCGGCAAAGGCGCGATCGAGGTCGATCTTGCGAATCCGTGCCGCTGCGCGCAGCGCGAACGCGACGGCATCCGCGGGTGTCCGCTTTATCGCTTCGGTCGCATCCGAAATCGCGCTGTCGAGGTCGCCGGGATTGCCCCGCCCGACGAAGAGGAAAGCGCGCTGCACGAAGATCCGCACCCGATCCACACCAGAGCCGCTGCTGGCAGTAATCAATCGCGAGCAGGCCTCGATGTTATCCGCCCTAGGCGACCGTCACGCATAACGCCGAGGCCGCCGTGCGCGATGCCGTGCGCTGCCATCCACGCGCGCATCTCCGCATCGAACGCTTCGGCGACGGTCTTCGCACGCGCCCCGGTCGAGCCCGCTAAAAAGAATGCAACGAGGATGAGGCGAAGAAGCATCGATGAGGTGCAACAGCGATATTGGGTCTAAGGAAAGTACGATTTGGGGGAGATCTTGCTTCGGCGAAGTCGCTGCAAAAGGTGAAGGATCCCCAAGCCTGACACGCGCTTTCTTGCCTGTTTTGCGTCACTGCAGGGCAGGCGCGGCGGCCATG
>JBDHTJ010000028.1:0-37738 GCA_039808585.1 Hyphomicrobiaceae bacterium
AGCGTCAGCGCCGCCGTGCGCTGCCCCCACACGGCCACTGCGCTGCCAATAAAGGTGTTAAGGCTTGTCGGATCGGCACGTCCGCGCGCGTCCTTGCAGCAGTGCAACGGGAGAAACAGCATGACGACATCGCAGAAGATCACGCCGTGCCTCTGGTTCGAGCGGCAGGCGCTGCAAGCTGCGCAGTTCTATATCGATGTCTTCGGAGGGCGCGTGACCCACGTGCACCGCAGCTCCGTGCAGACGCCGGCAGCGGCAGAAGGCGAGGTACTTCTGGTCGAGTTCGAGGTGCGGGGCCTGTCGCTGCAGGCCCTGAATGGGGGCAAGCACGATGCCTTCAACGACGCCATCTCCCTTTCGGCGCGCTGCGCCGACCAGGCGGATGTCGACCGTCTGTGGGACAGGCTCACGGCCGACGGCGGTCGCCCCGTGCAGTGCGGCTGGCTCAAGGACAAGTACGGGATCGCCTGGCAGATCGTGCCCCAGCGCATGATCGAGCTTCTGGCCGACCCGGACAGGGCCCGCACCGCTCGTGCCATGCGCGCCATGATGCAGATGGTGAAGCTCGACATCGCCGCGCTCGAGCGCGCCGCAGACGGCAAGGACTGAGACGCGAGCTGCGGCACTTTCCGTCCTGGCTTGTGCACCTCGTTCGAGGCTCGGCGCGTTGACCCGCATCGAGCCACGGAGCACGCGCATGTCGCAACCTAGAGATCCGACCGTTGGAGATCCGAGTTCACCGCTTCCGGAGCCGCCTCCGGCGCCGGTGCCGCCCGGTCCCGTCGATCCCGGCCCTCCCCGCCCCTTACCCGGCGAGCCGGGGCCGCCGCCTGACCCGATTGCACCACCTCCAGGCCCGGATGTGCCGTCGCCCTCCGGCCCACCACTGCCGGGACCAGACGTGCCGCTGCCACCGCTTCGGCCCGTCCGCCAATGATCAGCGGCTAAGCCGCCCGCCATCATCAGGCCGGAACCATCACCGCGCGGTGTTGGTTCTCCAGCTCAAGTTCACAGTCTTGATGGAGATGGTCATGCTGAGAGATGTCGTGCTTTGGCTGGCGGGCGTTCCGATCTTCGTGATCATCCTGCTGCATCTTTTCGGGGCGCTGCACTAGCGGCGCCTATTCCGGCTTTTCCACAGAAACTGTCCGAACCCGTGCGCAGCGTCTGTGGTTTTGCTTCCGAAGGTGCCGCGTATCAGTTCCGGAGGACAAGCCGATGCGAATGCTGGCTCTGCTCATCGCCTTTTCTGGACTGTTTGCAATCCTGCTCGGCGCAACGATCGTGGCATCAGGCCTTCACGTATCGGGGCTGCACGGGTTGGGACCTCGCAACCTCGAGGGCGCGGCGGTGACCCGCGTCGCCATCAGAAACATGCAGACGGGAATGCAGATGGTGGGCACGTCAGCGGCTGGACCGTGACCGATGTGCTAGCGGCGGCGGATCGTTGGCACCGCGGCCCTCACCGCCCCTGCGCGCTTCCGCCAGCGCCAGGCGCAGGAGCACGATCTGCATCTCGATCGGCAGGTGGCACTCGACCGGTGAAAGGCCGCGCAGCGCGCGGCCCAGCGTCTTCAATGTTTGCTTGTCCATAGGGCCCTCCGTGAGGCTAAATCGGCAGGGCGGGCAGATCGTTCCAGGCCTTGCCACTTCGCCGGCCGCTGTTGCAGGCGTGCATCGGTTCAGCCCGCGCAAATTCACTCGCCGAACGCCATGCGCCGCGCTATCCCTGTGCCCATGACAAAGCCCAAGCAAGACCTCACCAACCTCACCATCGACCCCCAGCGCCTCTGGGACAGCCTGATGGAAACGGCCCGCTTCGGCGGCACCGCGAAGGGCGGCATCTGCCGCCTCACGCTTTCCGACGAGGATCGGGCGGTGCGCGACTGGTTCACGCGCGCCTGCGAGAGCATAGGCTGCAGCGTCACGGTCGATGATTGCGGCAACATGTTCGCGCGGCGGCCGGGGCGCCGGGGCGACATCGCGCCCATCTGCATGGGCTCGCACCTCGACACGCAGCCCACGGGCGGCAAGTTCGACGGCGTGCTCGGCGTCCTCGGCGCGCTGGAGGTGATGCGCACCCTGCACGCGACCGGCTACGAGACCAACGCCCCCATCGAGATCGTCAACTGGACGAACGAGGAGGGCTCGCGCTTTGCCCCGGCGATGCTCGCCTCCGGCGTCTATGCGGGGGCCTTCACGCGAGAGCAGGCCTATGGCTCGCAGGATCGCGACGGCAAGACGTTCGCAGCCGAACTCGAGCGCATCGGCTACAAGGGCAGCGAGCCCATCGGCTCCCGCAAGATCGGCGCCATGTTCGAATTGCACATCGAGCAGGGGCCTCTGCTGGAAGCGGAAGGCAAGATGATCGGCATCGTCACCGGCGTGCAGGGCATGCGCTGGTACGAGGTCACCATCCGTGGCCAGTCTGCACACACCGGCGCAACCCCCATGCATCTGCGCAAGAACGCGCTGCTGGGCGCCACGCGCATGATCGAGGAAGTACATGCCATTGCCCTCCGGCATGCCCCGGATGCGGTCGGCACCGTTGGCCTAGTCGAGGTGCGCCCCAACTCGCGCAACGTGGTGCCGGGGGAAGTGTTCTTCTGCGTCGATCTCCGCCACCCCGACGACGCCGTGCTCGACGTGATGGAACAGCAGTTCCGCGCCGCGCTTGGTCCCGCGACTGAGCCGATGGGCCTCACGTACGAGGAAAAGCGCATCTGGAACAATCCGGCCGTGCGCTTCGATCCTGACATGATCGACTGCGTGCGCCAGGGTGCGGCCAAGGCCGGCTACAAGACGCGCGACATGGTTTCGGGTGCCGGCCATGACGCGGCGTATATCGCGCGGGTGGCGCCGACGACGATGATCTTCGTGCCCTGCGCGGGCGGCGTCAGCCACAACGAAGCGGAATCCACCTCGTTCGACGAATGCGGTGCCGGCGCCCAGGTGCTTCTCGAGGCCGTGCTGGCCTACGACCAGCGCTTTGCCTGACGGCCGCAGCGCGGCCGTCTTCGATCTCGCAGGCTCACCGGAAGAACACGTATTTCACAAACGTTGCGATGATCAGCAGCAGGATGAGCAGGCCGACGAGGTGGCCAAAGCCCATCCCCCACAGCATTCTATCGGACATCATGGCTTGCGCTTCTTTCGCGCCGCGTTGGCGCCTTCAGTAAACGCGCAACGGGGCCGATTGGCGCTGACGGGCGCCGCCGCTCGCCTGCACTTCCTGCACCACGCCCTCCGGCGATCCGGTCCAGGAGCAGTGCGCGACGGGAAAAACAGGAATGCGCGCGCGCAATTGACGAGGCAATCGCACCCCCGTTGTTGCAATGCAGCGCTCGGTGAAAAGCAAAGTGCGCGCGTACCGCCGCAACCGGCAAAATCGCTGGACAATTATTTCGGTGTCGCACAATCATACTGTGATCACAGTCGGCGGCAATTCCGCGGTGCACGAAACCCGACGCCAGGCGGCCGCAAGCTGAAGATCCAAGTGCCCAGGTCCCCCGTGATGTTTGCTCACGCAAGCGTCCCGAAGGCGAGCCGGTGCATTCGGCCGAAAACGGCTGATGGGATTAAACGGAGGAAAACACCCATGTCGCGCAACAAGCAAATCACACGCCGCCACGTTCTCGGCGGCTCCGCAGCTCTCGGCGCTTTCGCCGTCACGGGCTTTCCTGCCATCAGCCGCGCACAGGCGGAGGCGATCCGCATCGGCCATCTGACGCCGCGCACCGGCTTCCTCGGGCCGCTGGGCGAGTATGCCGTGCAGGCCATCGATCTCGCCACCGAGGAGATCAACGCAGCCGGCGGCGTCATGGGACGCAAGATCGAGCTGATCAAGGAAGACTCCGTCAATCCGCAGACCGCATCGACGAAGGCGGAGCGCATGATCGAGCGCGACAAGGTCGCTTGCATCATCGGCGAGATCTCGTCGGCGTCGTGCCTCACCATCGCGCAGGTGGCGCAGCGCACGCAGAACCTGTTCATCAACACCGGCGGAAACTCCGATGCGCTGCGCGGGGCCAACTGCAACAAGTTCATGTTCCACATCGAGAGCCAGAACTCGATGTACGTGAAGACGTGCGGACGCTCGCTGATGCAGCAGGGCCTCGTGAAGGGCAAGAAGTGGTATTCGCTCACGGCCGACTATGCGTTCGGCCATGACCTGCTGAAGGTGGCGAAGCGATTCATGGAGGCGAACGGCGGCCAGTTCGCAGCGGACAAGCTCGTCCCCACGGACGCCACCGACTTCTCGCCGCTTCTTCTGGAGATCCGCAGCGCCAAGCCCGATCTCGTCATCTCCAACCTTGCGGGCAACCAGATCACGAACTTCCTGAAGCAGTATTCCGAGTTCGGTCTCACGCATCCCGTCGCTGGCTTCGGCTTCGACACGGCGCTTGCGTGGGCGGCGGGCAAGGGCAACTTCCTCGGCACCTGGCCCGTCGTGTGGCATCACCTCATCGACACGCCGGCAACGAAGGCCTTCGTCGCCGCCTTCACCAAGAAGTACGGCCGCCCGCCCGAGAACCAGGCGTGGGGCGAGTACAATATGATGAAGATCGTCGCGCAATCGATGGCGGAAGTGAAATCGACCGAGCCCATGAAGCTCATCGCCCATTGGGAGAAGGGGCCGAAGTTCGACGTCATGAAGACGCGTCCGGGCTACTTCCGCGCTTCCGACCACCAGTTCATGCACGAGATGTACACGGTGGACGCGTTGCCGCCGAACGAGATCAAGAACCAGTGGGACATCTTCAAGTCGTCACCGCCGGTGCCTGGCCCGAACGAGGATCTCGAGGTCATCGCGACCACCAAGGAAGAGGCCGAGTGCAAGATGGGCTGAGAGGCCTTGCGTGCGCGCCGGTTGCCTGCAGCCGGCGCGCCCCCTCCTGCTGCCCGCATCTTCCGTTTATTTCCGGGACCAGGCCTAAAAGCGCGTCCCGGCGAGATCCCTCATGAATACCGTCCTATTCATCCAGCAACTGTTGAACGGGCTGCTTGCGGGCGCCTACTATCTTCTGATTGCGCTCGGCCTCTCGCTCATCTTCTCGCTGGGGGGCATCGTCAACCTCGCGCACGGCGCCTTCTATGCGCTCGGCGCCTATCTGGTCGTGACGCTCGGGCCGAAGGTCGGTTTCATGGGCGCAGCGTTGATATCGCCCGTCACCGTCGGCATCCTGGGCGTGGTCATCGAGCGGCTGCTGTTCCGCCGGTTCTACAAGCTGCCGCCGGATCTCTCGCTGCTGATGACATTCGGGCTCGGCATGCTGGCCGAGCAGGCGCTGCGCATGGTCTACGGCGCGCCGCCGCTGTCCTATTCCATCCCGCCGGAGTTGCGCGGGCAGGTCTTCATCGGCAGCTTCCTCTATCCCTATTATCGCGTCGTCATCATCGGCGTCGCTGTCATGTGCGTCGCGGGGCTGTGGTTCCTCCTTCAGAAGACGGCCTTCGGGCGTGTCGTGCGCGCCGGTGTGCAGAACCCGGACATGGTGGGCGCGCTCGGCATCTCGCTTGCACCCTACATGACGGCTGTCGCCTTCCTGGGCGTCGGGCTTGCGGGGCTCGCGGGTGTCATGCTCGCCCCCATCTTCTCCATTCATCCCGCGATGGGGCAGGAGATCATCACCTCGGCCTTCGTCGTCGTGGTGATCGGCGGGCTCGGCTCGTTCTGGGGCGTCGTCGTCGCAGCGATCATCGTCGGCCTGACCAAGGGGATCGTCACCGCCATCGGCTACCCGCAGTTCTCGGAGGCCGCGATCTATCTCCTCATGCTTCTCGTCCTGCTCCTGCGGCCGCGCGGGCTGTTCGGCGAGCGCATCCAGCGGTTCGAGTGAGCGCCCCATGCCGACCTATCGCGACCTCGTCATCGCTGCCTGCGGTCTCGTCATTCTCCCGTTCCTGTTGAGCGGCATGGGCCTCGGCATCACCTCGGCAACCGAGGTGGTGGTGTTTGCCATCGCCTGCATGGCCCTCAACATCCTCGTCGGCTACACGGGCCTCACCTCCTTTGGTCACGGGGCCTGGTTCGGGCTTGCCGCCTATGCCGCCGGCCTCGTACAGCTGAACCTGTTCCCCGGGCAGATGCTGCTGCCGGTGGTCGTGGGTCTCGGCATCGTAGCGGTCCTCGCCTTCTGCTTCGGCTTCCTCATCCTGCGCAGGCGCGGCGTCTATTTCTCGCTGCTCACGCTGGCGCTGGCGGCCATGCTCTACACCATCGCCTTCCGCTGGACGGACCTGACGGGCGGCGAGAACGGGCTCGGCGGTATCAAGCGGCCGACCTTCGCTGGCGTCAATTTTGAAAGCGCATCGAGCTACTACGTGCTGGTGGCCTTCATTGCCGCGCTTGTGGTCCTGGCGCTGTGGCTGTTCCACCGCTCGCCGACGGGAACCGTGCTCATCGCCATCCGCGAGAACGAACAGCGCGCCCAATTCGTGGGCTATCCAACGAACCGCTACAAGCTGCTCGCCTTCACCGTCTCGGCGTCGATCACGGGCCTTGCCGGCATGCTGCTGCTCTTCAACAACCGCATGACGTCGGCCGATCCCATGTCGGTGGCATTCTCGGGCGAGCTTCTCGCCATGGTCATCATCGGCGGCATGCGCTCGTTCCTGGGGCCGGCGCTGGGCGCATTGTTCTTCGTGATCTTCCGCGACTTCCTCTCGAGCCTGCATGGCTATCCGGCGATCTCGGAGAACTGGCTCTTGTATTTCGGCCTCACATTCGTGGGCTTCATCGTGCTGTCGCCGACGGGCCTCGTCGGTCTCGGCACGCGCCTCATGGCGCCGTTTCGCCAAGTCCCCACCGAGGATGCGGCCATGGCACAGCGCCAGGCCGGCACGGTGGAACTGCCGGACTTCCTCAAGCCGCGACACGATGTCGATGGCCCCATCCTCCTGGTCGAGGAGGTGGCCAAGCACTTCGGGGGCATCAAGGCTGTCCGCGGTGTGACGTTCAAAGTGGCGGACAACACCCTGCATGCGCTGATCGGGCCCAACGGCGCCGGCAAGACCACCGCCTTCAACCTGATTTCCGGCATGTTCCAGACCGACAGCGGGCACGTGTCGCTTGCCGGCAGGCGCATCGATACGCTGGCGCCCGCCGAGATCACGCGCGCAGGCATCGGACGCTCGTTCCAGATCACGAACCTATTCCCGACGCTGTCGGTGGAAGAGAACGTCCGCCTCGCGGTGCAGGCACGCGATCCTGCCCGCTTCTCCATCTGGCGCCCGGCCCACAAGCTGGCGCGGGTGAACGACGAGACTGCGGCCGTCATCCGCACCATGGGCCTTGCGGGCGTCGAGGCGGCAGAAGCAGGATCGCTCTCCTACGGTGGGCAGCGCCTTCTCGACATGTCGCTGGCACTTGCGACGAAGCCGCGCCTGTTGCTCTTGGACGAGCCGCTCGCGGGCCTAGCCGCGGCGGAGCGCGATCGTGTCGGCCGCCTCATCAAGCAGATCTCGAAGGACGTGCCCGTGCTGCTCGTGGAGCACGACATCGATCGCGTCTTCCAGCTTGCCGATGCCGTGACCGTGATGAACGAGGGCCAGGTGCTCGTCGACGGCAGCGTGGAGGACGCGCGCTCCTCATCCAAGGTGCAGGAGGTCTACATCGGGTCGGGCAGCCATGCGCTAGCCGAGAAGGCGCGTGCGTCCGCGGCCAAGCCCGATACGCTGCTCGACGTGGCCAAGATCAACACGCTCTACGGCAAGAGCCACATCCTGCGCGATGTCACCTTCGACGTGCGGCAGAACGAGATCGTGGCGCTGCTGGGCCGCAACGGCGCCGGCAAGTCCACGGTGCTCAAGACGCTCGTCGGTATCGCGCCACCGGCTACGGGGGAGATCACGCTTGCGGGCCAGACGCTCGCCCGGCGCCCTTCGGCGGAGATCACGCGGCGCGGCATCTCCTATGTGCCGCAAGGGCGCGGCCTGTTCGCAGGCATGAGCGTGGCGCAGAACATGGAGCTTGGCCGCCTCAAGCGGCGCAACGGCGCAGGCGTCTATTGGGACGAGGAAAAGATCTTCCAGTTCTTCCCGCGCATCAAGGAGCGCTGGCGCTCACCGGCCGATTATCTCTCGGGCGGCGAGCAGCAGATGGTCGCCGTGGCGCGGGCCCTGTCGGGCGACACCAAGGTGCTGCTGCTCGACGAGCCCTTCGAGGGACTGGCGCCGGCCGTGGTGGAAGAGCTTTTCGAGGCCTTCGACAAGCTGCGCCAGGAAATCTCCATCCTGATCGTGGATCACCACCTCGATCTGGCGCTGGCGCTGTCGGATCGCACGGTGGTGCTGGAGCGCGGCCAGGTGCAGCACATCGGCCCGTCCCGCGCGCTGAGCCAGGATCTCGAGTTGCGGCGCAAGGTGCTCTGGCTCTGAGCCGCTACTTGCCCGAGCCCGGTTCAGCGCTGGTGCCGGTATCCGGCGCCACCTCCATCGGGCACTGGCTCTGCCAGGGGGCGTCGGCACCGTTGGCGACGAACTTGCCGTCCTTGATGGTGTGGCCGGTGTTGTCGGCAAGGCTGTTCGAGACAGCCCGCACACGGCCATCGGCCTTTTCCATGACGAAGCGGCGCGTCTGGTCGAAGCCTTCGAAGTGGATCACCACCTCCAGGTTGCCATCGGCACGCACGCTGGCTTCCTGCACCTCGTTCTCGTCCTGGGCGTCACCGAAGTCGCGCGTGTGCACCGCCACGCCGTCCTGCACGCTGTAGGCGAGATAGCCGTTGTCGCTGCTGGGCGGCTTGCTGCAATCGAGCGACCAGGCGCCGATGAGGCCCCAGGCCTCGAGGTTTTTCACCACCTTTTTCTGCGCGTCCGTCTCGCCTGCAGCAGGTAGCGGCAGGCACAGCAGCGCCAGCACAAGCAATGATCCAAGACGCGATGCGGACATGGGACGTGATGCTGACATGAGACGTGTTGCGGACATGGCCCTTCCAATGCACGTTCAGCCGAGGATGTTGATCGGACTGCCGGCGAGCCACGCTTCGATCGCGGCCACCATCTCGCCGTAGAATACCCTGTAGGTGTCCTCCGTGACATAGCCGATGTGGGGTGTGAGTAACGCGCGCGGTTCCTTGCGCAGGGGGTGGTCGGCCTGCAGCGGCTCGACATCGTACACGTCGCCGCCATAGCCGCGAATCCAGCCTTCGCGCAGCGCCTTGAGGAGTGCGGCCTCCTCCACGATCGGGCCGCGTGACGTATTGATCAGCAGAGCCGTCGGCTTCATGCGGTGCAGGTCGGCCTCCCCCACGAGGCCCCGCGTACGCTTGGAGAGAACGCTGTGAATGCTGATTATGTCCGCACGTTGGAAGAGGGCCTCCTTGTCGACGCGCTCTGCCCCGCACTCGGCCGCGCGCTCTGGCGTCAGGTTCTGGCTCCAGGCGATCAGCTTCATGCCGAAGGCCGCGCCCATGCGCGCCACGTGGCCGCCGAGGTTGCCGAGGCCCAGGATGCCAAGCGTCCGGCCGTTGAGATCGAAGCCCAAGGTGGCCTGCCAGCGGCCCTGGCGCATGTTGTCGGCCTCTTGCGGAATGTGCCGGGCCAGCGACAGCATCAGCCCGAAGGCAAGCTCGGCGGTGGGATGGCCGGTGCCGCCCGTGTAGCAGATGAGCACGCCCCGGTCCTTCGCGGCCTCCATGTCGACGGCCGCATTGCGCTTACCCGTCGTGACCAGCAGCCGGAGCTTCGGCAGCTTCTCGAACATGGAACGCGGGAAAGGGGTTCGCTCGCGCATGATGCCCAGCACGTCGAAGCCCGCGAGCGCCGCCGCCGCCTCGGCCTCGCCGGCAAAGGGCTTGTTGAACACCACCACCTTGTGCGCGGCCTGCAATCTGGACCAGTCCGCCATGGCAAGCGCCACGCCCTGGTAGTCGTCGAGCACTGCGATGCGCGCCATCCGTTTCTCCTGCGTTCCCCGGGGATCTGCCACCTCGGGCTACCTTAGCCACGAGCCAGGCTCTCGCCCAGGTGGGTTGTGCGGCGCCCGCGCGCCCTCTAGGTTCTCCCACAGCAAGACCTTGCACCATCGGGGAGCATGATATGAGCGGAGCAGGCAAAGTAGCTTTGATCACGGGCGGCGGCACTGGCATCGGCCGGTCGTCCGCGCTGGCCCTCCAGGGCGACGGCTGGAACGTCGTCATCACCGGCCGTCGCATGAGCGAGCTGGAAAAGACCATTGCCATGGGCAAGGCGGGTGGCGGCAAGATCCACCCGGTGGCGGCCGACATCAGCAAGGTCGAGGACGTGAAGCGCCTTTTCGCCGAGGTGAAGAGCGTGTTCGGTCGGCTCGACTTCCTGTTCAACAACGCCGGCTTCGGCGCGCCGGCCATGCCCATGGAAGAGCTTCCCGTCGAAACCTGGAAATCGGTGGTCGACACGAACCTCACGGGCTCGTTCCTGTGCGCGCAGGAAGCCATTCGCATGTTCAAGGCGCAGAAGCCGCAAGGCGGCCGCATCGTCAACAACGGCTCGATCTCGGCGCATGCGCCGCGTCCCATGTCGGTGGCCTATACGGCGACCAAGCATGCCGTGACGGGCCTCACGAAGTGCATCGCGCTCGATGGCCGGCCGTTCAACATCGCCTGCGGGCAGCTCGACGTCGGCAATGCCGATACGGCCATGGGCGGCCGCATGAAGGCGGGCGTGCCGCAGGCCAACGGCACCATCGCGCCCGAGCCCGTGATGGACCCCGAGCACACGGGCAGCGCCATCCGCTACATGGCGAGCCTTCCGCTCGACGCCAACGTGCTGTTCATGACCATCAAGGCCACCAACATGCCCTTCGAAGGCCGCGGCTGAGGCCGGTGTCATCTGGAACCGCCGGTGCGCGCTACGGCGCGCACCGCGTTCTCTTGCACGCTCAGACGTAAGGGCCCATAACCCGGCCCCATGGCTCCTCCTCTCGTCCAACTCACCGATATCCATCTCACTTTCGGCGGCCATCCGCTGCTCGAAGGCGTCGACCTCGCCGTGTCGGCGGGAGAGCGCGTCTGCCTCGTGGGGCGCAACGGCTCGGGCAAATCCACCTTGCTCAAGATCGCGGCAGGCCTCGTCGAGCCCGACCAGGGCACGCGCTTCGTGCAGCCGGGCGCCGTGCTCCGCTACCTTGCGCAGGAGCCCGACCTCACGGCCTTCGACACCACACTCGCGTATGTGGAATCGAGCCTCGGCCCCACCGACGACACGCATCAGGCGCGCTACCTGCTGGAGCGCCTGGGCCTGACCGGCAACGAGAGCACGCACAGTCTATCGGGCGGCGAGGCGCGGCGCGCGGCGCTCGCGCACGTGCTCGCACCCAATCCCGATATCCTGCTCCTCGACGAGCCCACCAATCACCTCGACCTTCCCGCCATCGAGTGGCTCGAAACCGAGCTCAAGACGCTGTCATGCGCCCTCGTCATAATCAGCCATGACCGGCGTTTCCTGGAGACGCTGTCGCGCAGCACCGTGTGGCTCGACCGTGGCGTGGCCAACCGCGTCGAGATCGGCTTCGGCGGCTTCGAGGCCTGGCGCGACCAGAAGCTCGCCGAGGAGGAGGCCGCCCAGCACAAGCTCGACCGCAAGATCGTGGCGGAGGAGCATTGGGTCCGCTACGGCGTGACGGCGCGGCGCAAGCGCAACGTGCGGCGCATGGCGAACCTCGCGGCGCTGCGAACCCAGCGCCGGGACTGGCGGCGGGCAACGGGCAAGGCGCAATTCGAGGGGGCGGCGGCGGAGCCTTCGGGCGCTCTCGTGATCGAGGCCAAGGCCATTGCCAAGGTTTTCGCCGGCCGTGACATCGTGAAGGACTTCTCCACCCGCGTCATGCGCGGCGATCGCATCGGCATCGTCGGCCCCAACGGCTCCGGCAAGACAACCCTCGTCAGCCTGCTCACGGGCGCGCTTGCGCCCGATGCCGGGTCCGTACGCTTCGGGGCCAACATCGAGATGGTAAACCTGGAGCAGAACCGGGAAAGCCTCGATCCGGAATGGACGCTGAAGGAGGCGCTCACGGGCGGGCGCGGCGACACCGTGAAGGTTGGCGGCGAGACGCGCCATGTCGTCAGCTACATGAAGGATTTCCTGTTCACGCCGAACCAGGCCCGCACGCCGTTGCGGGTGCTGTCAGGGGGTGAGCGCGGCCGGCTGATGCTGGCGCGTGCGCTGGCCAAGCCATCGAACCTCCTCGTCCTCGACGAACCCACCAACGATCTCGACCTCGAGATGCTGGACGTGCTGGAGGAAATGCTCGGCAGCTATACGGGAACCGTGATCCTCATCAGTCACGACCGCGATTTTCTCGACCGCGTCGTCAATGCCGTGATCGTGCCGGAAGGAGATGGCCGCTGGCAGGAGTACGCCGGCGGCTACAAGGACATGCTGGCGCAGCGTGGCGCCGATCTCAGCGCGCCCGCAAAGCCAAGGGCCGATGCCGCCGACAAGCCGCGCGCCACGACAGGCGCACCGCAGGCCGCACAGCAGAAGCGCAAGTTGAGCTTCAAGGAGAAGCACGCGCTGGAGACGCTGCCTGGAGAGATGGCCGCGCTCGAAGCGAAGATCGCGACGCTGCAGGAAAAGCTCGCCGCGCCCGGGCTCTACCAGAAAGACCGCAAGGCCTTCGACGAGACGACGGCCGCACTGGCCAAGGCCCAGGGCGATCTCGCCGCCGCCGAGGAACGCTGGCTCGAACTCGAACTCCTCCGCGAAAGCCTCGGGTAGAGCCGGGCCGGTCGAAGTGGGCGCTTCCATCAAAAGCGTTCATCAGGCTCTCAATCGAACACTTGGAGCATGTCCCATCTGAGCGGCCCGAATGCAGCCAAGTCGGACATGCACTGTGGCGGCAAGCCGGTTGCGAGAGGTTGCAGCGCGTTCCAGACACGCGCGTCGGCCGGCTTTTCATCTCATGCACGCAAGGGGCGCCGCGTGACTGCGGGTGTACTTATCCCCGGGCTCGCAAACTGTGGGAGACTGGCGCTTCCTTTGCCCACGAGGGAGCGCTGTCGCGAGGCGTTCGGACCGTGCGGGCCAAGGACCGCGTGCCGGTGGCTTTGTCCGCGACAGGGCCGCTCGGGGAAGAACGATTGCCCGGACGTTGCTCATCCGGGGCCGTGCCTGAAACCCGACACGCGGTGCGGGGCGTCAAAGCCCTTCTTTGCGCATTTGAGCCTGGGCCGCGCCCCGCTCCCTCATCCACAAAGCCCGAGCGCTCCGGCGCGTCGGTAGATTAGTCTTGCATAAGACTTGACCGTAAGACTTGGCGGAATCACACACGCTTGTCCGCGGAGGGCGCATCGTCCTCGAGCGCGCGCCAGGCGGCACCGTCCAGATCCTCGAACTGACCCGACTTCAGACACCACAGGAAGGCGACGAGCCCCAGGCCACCGAGGAACAGGGCGCAGGGAATGAGCCAGGCGAGCGCGGTCATGATGTCAGCTCCAGCTTCATGCTACGCAAACGCACGGCATTGACCGTGACCACGATCGACGAAACGCTCATGGCGATGGCTGCGATCAGCGGCGTCACGAAGCCTGCCATGGCAAGCGGCACGAACAGTGCGTTGTAGCCGATGGCAATGGCGAAGTTCTGCACCGCCATGCGGCGCGTGGCCCTGGCGACGGCAAGGGCCTCGAGAACGGCGCCGAGACGCTCGCCCTGGAACACGCCGTCGGCGGCAACCTGCGAGACGTCGGCAGCCGAAGCCGGCGACAGCGAGGCATGCCCCGCGGCGAGCGCGGGCGCATCGTTGATGCCATCGCCGACCATCAGCACCTTGCGGCCCTGTGCGGCAAGCTCCTTCAGGCGGTGGATCTTGTCGGCGGGCGAGGCGGCGCCTGCCCACGTATCGATGCCGCAGGACTGAGCGACACGCTCGACGACAGGCTTCTGGTCGCCAGACAACATCTCGATGCGGAAGCCCGCAGCCTTCAGGCGGGCCACGACATCGCGCGCATCGGACCGCACCCGATCCTCGAAGGCAAGGCGCGTGATGCTGCCGTCTGCGGCGCGGAAGTAAACACCGGAGCGGCCATCGGCTGGAAGCCTGGCGTCAACCCAGACGGCAGAGCCGAGGCGCTCACTGCCCGTATCGAGAATGCGCTCGAGCCCGAAGCCCGCGACCTCACGCACGTCCGGCGCAGCCGCTGCCGCAAGCCCGGCGGCCTGCGCCGCGCGCACGACCGCCTTGGCATAGGGATGGCGGCTGGCAGCGGCGAGCGATGCGGCGCGGGCGAGGACGTCGCGGTCAATGTGGTCGGCGTCGATAAGTTGCGGCTCGCCGAGGGTGACCGTGCCAGTCTTATCGAAGACCACCGTATCGGCTTCCGCAAGACGCTCGAGGCCATCGGCAGCCTTGAGCAGGATGCCCTTGCCGAAGAGACGGCTGCTGGCCGCAACCTGCACGGCCGGCACGGCGAGTGCCAGGGCGCAGGGGCAGGTGATGATGAGCACGGCGATGGCCGCAGTGAGTGCCATCTCCCAGCCCTGGCCGGCAAGCATCCAGCCGACGAAGGTGATGAGCCCCAGCGCGTGCACGGCCGGCGCATACATGCGCGCGGCGCGATCGGCAAGGCGGACGTAGCGGCCGCGCGCCTGCTCGGCTGCGAGCATGAGGCGGCTGATCTCGGCCAGCAGCGTGTTCTGGTCGGTCGCGGTGGCGACACTGACGATCGGCGCCGACAGGTTGACCGTGCCGGCGTAGACCGTATCGCCCTCGCGCACCACCCGCGGGTTCGTCTCGCCGGTGATCAGGCTCTCGTCGATCTCTACGGTGCCGGGACCGAGCCGACCGTCGACGGCGAAGCGCTCGCCCGAGGCGGTGAGGACCTTCATGCCGGGCTTGATGGTGTGCGCGGCCACGCGCGAGGTGTTGCCGTCGGCATCGATGACCGTGGCGGCGGAGCCGCGCAGGCCGAGAAGGTTGGCGGCAGCACTCGCGGCCTTCACCCGCACGTGCTGGTCGAGGAAGCGGCCGATGAGCAGGAACAGCAGCAGCGTCACGGCGGCGTCGAAGAAGACGTGCTCGGTACCCCGCGCCGTCTGGTAGAGGCTCATCAAGGTGGCGAGGATGACGCCGAGCGAGATCGGCACGTCCATGTTCACGCGGCCGGCCTTGAGCGCGTCGAGCGCGGAGCGGAAGAACGGCTGGCCGGCGTAGGCGACCGTTGGCAGCGCGATCAGCGCCGAAACCCAGTGGAAAAGGCCCTGCGTGCCGAGGCCCATGTCGTTGCCGTGGCCCGACCAGACGGACACCGACAGCAGCATGATGTTCATGGCGCCGAAAGCGGCAACGCCGATGCGGCGCAGGAATGCATCGTCGCTACCTTCGAGCGGCTTGATGCGATCCATCGGCAGGTCGGCCGCCTTGAAGCCGACCTTGTCCAGCGCTTCGATGAGCGCGATGGAGTTCACCTCCGCGCCGCGCGCAACCGCGGTGACACGGCGTGCGGTGAGATTGGCGCGGGCACCGGTGACGCCCGGCACGGCCATCAGCGCCGTCTCGACCTTGCGCATGCAGCCGCCGCAATGCATGCCCTCGACGGCGAGGGTGATCGTCTGGGCGGGTTCCGTGGCCTGGCGCGCCGCGATGGCGACGGTGTCGGCGATGCCGTCAGCAGCAGGCCCTCTCACGGCGTGAGCCACAGGCGCCTCCGTGCACGATAGACGGGATCGGCGGCGGCGGCCGACGCATAGGCCTCGAAAGTCAGCAGCCAGGCGCCGGATTCGAGTGCACTTGCCTGGACCTCGTAGTGGCCCGGCGACATCTCCTTCAGGGCCAGCGCCTGGTCCTCGCGATTGCTGGCCGGGCGCCCGACGACGGCCTTGAGCGCCAGTCCGGTGACGGCCTTGCCGTCGCTGCCCGCGAGCGCGATGGTGAGCTTGCCGTCACGGCGCAGCGCCACCTCCTCGTTCCAGGCGAGCTGCGCCTGTCGCACTCCGGCGGCAATGCGCTCGTTGTAGTGCAGGCCCTTGCGATAGGGCTCGTTGGCGACGAGGCCGCCGTGCGTGGCGATCGCGTTGTAGATGAGCGAGCCGTTCACGACGAAGATGATGCCGAAGAACATGAGGAAGGTGAGCAGCACATGGCTGCCTTTGAGGCCTTCCTGTCGGCGCGGCGCGGAGGGCAGAACGGTCGGGCTCATGGACGGCTCTCCTGGGTGCTGGGCGATGCGGGCTTCTGGAACAGGGTGCGGCGCGCGACCTCGTGCCCGGTGTCCACATCCTTCACGACGAAGCTGAAGTTGGTTGATTCACCGAGGGCCGGCAGCTTGTCCTTCGGCACTGTGAGATAGACGCGCAGTTCGCGCAAGTCGTCGGTGCTGACCTTGACGCCCGCGATGTTGTCGACGCCGAGGATGACGATCTGGGCGTCATTGATGCCGCGCGCTTCGAGCTTGTAGGTGTGCGGCTCGTGCAGCTTGTTCAGGATCTTCACGACATAGCCGTTGCGTACGCCGCCATCCGACAGCAGCACGAAGGGTGGGTTGCGGTCATGCAGGACGTTGACCTCGAGCGTGGTGCGGAAGCTCAAGGCCACCAGCATGACGAGACCGACGAAAGCGATGAGGCCGGCATAGAGCACGGTGCGCGGCCGTATGATCTGCAGCGGCGCCGTCTTGCCGATGGCCGCCGCCTCCTGGTTGGCGATCGTATCGTAGGCGATGAGACCCTTCGGCCGGCCGACCTTGGCCATGATGTCGTTGCAGGCGTCGATGCACAGCGCGCACTGGATGCATTCGAGCTGGGCGCCATCGCGGATGTCGATGCCGGTGGGGCAGACGGCGACGCACGCCTTGCAATCGATGCAGTCGCCGCGGCCTTCCCACGTCTCGCCCTTTTTGTGCGGACCGCGCGGCTCGCCGCGCTCACGGCGATAGCTGACGAGCAGCGTCTCGTGGTCGATCATGGCGCCCTGGATGCGGGGCCACGGGCACATGTAGATGCAGACCTGCTCGCGTGCGATGCCGCCCAGCACATAGGTGCTGGCGGTGAAGATGCCGAGGAAGAGATAGGCGATGGCAGGCGCGGTGCCGGTCAGGAGTTGGCGCGCCAGCGTCGGCGCGTCGTCGAAATAAAAGACGAAGGCGCCGCCGGTGAGAAGGCCAATGCCGATCCAGGTGAGATGCGTCATGCCCTTTTTGAAGAGCTTCTCGGGCCCCCACGGCTTTTTGTCGAGGCTGATGCGCTGGTTGCGATCACCCTGCCAGAAGCGCTCGACGGCGATCATCAGATCGGTCCACACCGTCTGCGGGCAGGTATAGCCGCACCAGACGCGGCCGGCGGCCGACGTGACCAGGAACAGCATGAGCGCCGCGAGCACGAGAAGGCCCGTGACGAAGTAGAACTCCTGCGGCCAGATCTCGAGGAAGAAGAAGAAGAAGCGGTTGTGCGCCATGTCGAGCAGCACCGCCTGGTCGGGCAGGTCGGGCCCGCGCGACCAGCGCAGCCAGGGCAGCGCGTAGTAGACACCGAGCGTGACAAGCATAACCAGCCACTTCGTGCGGCGGAAAAAGCCCTGCGCGCGCTTCGGGTGAATCTTCTGCCGGCTGGCATAGAGCGTGCGCTTCTCGGCGCTGTTCACCGCGCGCGCGTCGTGTTGGTCGATGCCGGGAGCCGACTCGACCTTGGCAGAAGTGATCGATGTCATCATCTTCGTCATGCGAGGGTGGGCGTGTTGGGTACACTCTGTACCTTGTGCAGATCGAGGACGGAGGGCGCCGTTCCCGAGAGAATACGAAGCGAGCGCTTCAGCGCCTCCCATCCGCGCACCGAAGGCGAGGTGCGTTGGTGCAGCGTCTGCGTGCCCTGAGGCGCCTGGCTCCAGGCCTCGGTGCGACCGTCACTCCCCTGCTGCTGCTCGAGACGCGCCATCTCGGTGGCCTCGGCCATCGCCAGTGCAAGTCCGCATCCGCAAGTGCAGCACATCAGGGTTCGCTCCGTTTGCGCGCTGGCCCGAAGGCCGGCCGCCGAGATCCAGCGCAGTGTCCGGCACCGTGGTGCCGGAGGCTTTGCGCTGGATCAGTTGGGCTATTTTCCGCCGCCGAGGCTGTGCACGTAGACCGTGAGCGACTTCAGCGTCACCGGATCGAGACGACCGGCCCACGCAGGCATCACGCCACCGCGACCGGTACGGATGCTCTCCATGATGGCGGCCTTGGTGCCGCCGTAGAGCCAGATGCCGTCCGTGAGGTTCGGTGCGCCCTGCTCCTTCATGCCCTTGCCGTCCGGACCGTGGCAGGCCGCGCACTGCTCCGCGAAGATCTTGGAGCCCTTGTCGGCCGCTGCCGCGTCGAACTTCTGCCCGGCGAGCTTCAGCACGAACTCGGAGGCATCCGAGATCTGGCCGTCATCGAGCAGCTTCTCGAGGCCGTACTTCGGCATCGCCGTGGCGCGTGTGTCCTTGTGGTCGGAGCGAATGCCAACCTGCAGCGTCTTCTCGATGTCTGCGAGCGAGCCGCCCCACAGCCAGTCGTCGTCGTTGAGGTTGGGATATCCAACGAAGCCCTGCGCGCCGCGGCCGTGGCAGGGTGCGCAGTTCGTCTGGAAGGCGGCGTTGCCGCCGGCCACAGCGAAGCGCAGCAGGTCGGCATCCTTTTTCACGTCCTCGAGCTTCGTGGCCGCGAGCTTGTCGCGGAAGCCCGCCTGCGCGGCCTTCGCCGCACCGACATCCTTCGCCACCGTCTCGCGCTGGCTGTAGTTCCAGATGCCCTTCGTATAGCTGGTGAGCGTCGGGAACGCGGGATAGACCACCCAATAGCCGACCGCCCAGATGATGGTGGCGTAGAAGGTGAGGAGCCACCACCGCGGAAGCGGCTTGTTGAGCTCCTTGATGCCATCCCATTCGTGGCCGGTGGTCTCAACACCGGTTACGGCATCGATTTCGCGATTGGTCGTCATTTGCGGCCCCGTATTCTCAAATCGGACTTGTCCATGTCGAGCGCCTGGCGCTGCACCCGCTCGAAGATCTCCCCGTTGCTCGGCCACAAAGCGTAGACGAGCACACCGAGGAACATCGCGATGAAGAGCAGCAGGGAGGTGACCTGGCTGTAGGTTGCGATCACGTCGTAGGTCATGGCGCGCTTACCTCAGGTTGGGGCCGGAGGCGTCGAACGTCGCGAAGTCGACGAGCGTGCCCAGCATCTGGAGATAGGCGATGAGGGCGTCGAGTTCGGTCGGCTCGGCATCCGCCTTGCCGTCGAACTTGGCGACCTTGGCCTTGGGATAACGCTTCATCAGATCGCGGGCCGGGCGGCTGTCGGGCTGCACTTGCGCAGCAAGATCCGCCTTGGCCTTCTCGATCATCTCGTCGGTGTAGGGTACGCCGACGAGCTTCAGCGTCTTCATCCGATCCACGATGTCGCTGGCGTCGAGCTTTTTGGAGAGCCAGGGATAGCCCGGCATGATGCTCTCGGGAACGACGGAACGCGGATTGATGAGGTGCTCGGCCTGCCATTGGTCGGAATACTTGCCACCGATGCGGGCAAGATCCGGACCCGTGCGCTTGGAGCCCCACTGGAAGGGATGGTCGTACATGCTCTCGGCCGCGAGGCTGTAGTGACCATACCGCTCCACCTCGTCACGCAAGGTGCGAACCATCTGGCTGTGACAGTTGTAGCATCCTTCGCGGACGTAGATGTCGCGCCCCACCTGCTCGAGAGGGGTGTAGGGCCGCATGCCCTTCACCTTCTCGATGGTGCTGTCGACCCAGAACAGGGGCGCGATCTGAACGAGACCTCCGATCGACACCATCACGAGGATGCCGACGAGCAGGAGAATCGAGTTCTTCTCAAAGTATTCGTGCTTCATGGATAGCCCCTATTCCGCAGGAGAGAGGCGCAGACCGGGGGCCGCCGCAATGCGGGGCTGCTCGGCAGTGTCCGCGGACTCGTCGCCCCGGACCGTGCGCCATATGTTGTAGACCATGATCAGGGAGCCGACGACGAACAGGGCGCCGCCGAGTGCACGGATCATGTAGTAGGGCCGCATCGCCTCGACCGTCTCGATGAACGAGTACTGGAGGAAGCCGAGCTTGTCGTAGGCGCGCCACATCAGGCCCTGCATGATGCCCGAGACCCACATCGCGGTGATGTAGAGCAGGATGCCGATGGTCGAGGTCCAGAAGTGCCACTCGACGAGACGCATCGAGTAGAGGCCGCGACGTCCCCACAGCCAGGGCACGAGGCAGTAGATGGCGCCGAACGACACCATGGCGACCCAGCCCAGCGCGCCCGAGTGGACGTGACCGATGGTCCAGTCCGTGTAGTGCGAGAGCGAGTTGACCGCCTTGATGCTCATCACCGGGCCTTCGAAGGTCGACATGCCGTAGAAGGCAACCGACACGACGAGCAGGCGGATGACGGGATCCGTGCGCAGCTTGTCCCATGCGCCCGAGAGCGTCATGAGGCCGTTGATCATGCCGCCCCACGAGGGCATCCACAGCATGATCGAGAAGGTCATGCCGAGGGTCTGCGCCCAGTCGGGCAGTGCGGTGTAGTGCAGATGGTGCGGACCCGCCCAGATGTACAGGAAGATCAGCGTCCAGAAGTGCACGATGGACAGGCGGTAGGAATACACCGGCCGCTCGGCGCGCTTCGGCACGAAGTAGTACATGATGCCGAGGAAGCCGGCGGTGAGGAAGAAGCCCACCGCGTTGTGGCCGTACCACCACTGCGTCATGGCATCCTTCACGCCCGAGTACACGATGTAGCTCTTCGGCGAGAGAAGGCTGGTCGGCACCGTCGCGTTATTGACGAGGTGCAGCATGGCGATGGTGAGGATCATGGCGAAATAGAACCAGTTCGCCACGTAGATGTGCGGCTCCTTGCGCTTGATGAGCGTCGCCAGGAACACGAGCAGGTACACGACCCATAGGATCGTGAGGTAGAGGTCGGCGTACCACTCGGGCTCGGCGTACTCCTTGCCCTGCGTGATGCCGAGCAGGTAGCCGGTGCCCGCGACCGCGATGAAGAGCTGGAAGCCCAGCACCACGAACCAGGGGGCCCAGCGTCCAGCGAGACGCGTGTGGCAGGTGCGCTGCACGACGTAGAACGACGTGCCGAGGAGCACGTTGCCGCCGAAGGCAAAGATCACCGCCGAGGTGTGCAGCGGGCGCAGGCGTCCGAAGCTTGTCCAGGGGAGATCGAGGTTCAGCGCCGGGAAGGCGAGCTGCAGGGCGAGCACGAGACCCACCACGAAGCCCGCGACGCCCCAGAACAGCGCCATGATCATGGCGACCTTCACGGGGCCGTCGAAGTAGTCCTCCGAGCTGCCGTGCCACTCAGCGTGCCCGAAGGACTTGCTGAGGACGAATATGCCGCCGGCCACGCCGCCGGCCAGGAACAAGAAGCCATGGAATTGGAAACCAGGATCCTTGCCGCCCATCATGATGACGAATCCGATCGCCGCCATGAGGACGAGTGCGATTACTGTCAAAATATCGGAAAAGGCGGTCAACGCCTCTCGTCTGGCTGTCATTGCTCCCCTCCGTCGGCCGCGCGCAAACATGCGTCGGCCGCATCTCACACCTCGTAACGCGCCCATCTCGTCCCTGGAGGGGGGGCGAGGCTTTGATGCAGATCAAGGAGCCCCGCGCCCCTATCCGCGACACGAAGAGCAGTGATGAAATTCGGGGCAAAAGAGCCCTGCAGGACGGGGCCGCGGACATGCAGGTGAGACAGCAAGACATCGTCCACGAGCCCGCGATCGAGCCGGAAACCATTCGTAAATACGCAGTGCCCGTGCCGCGTTATACGAGCTATCCGACTGCCCCCCATTTCACGCCCGCCGTCGGCCCTGCCCAGTACGAGCAGTGGCTCGTCGAATTGCCGCAGGGCAGCGCCCTCTCGCTCTACGTGCATGTGCCCTACTGCACGTCGCTCTGCTGGTACTGCGGCTGCAACACCAAGGCCACGCGCCAGTATCGCCCCATCGACACCTACCTGAAGGCATTGAAGCGTGAGATCGAATTCGTCTCGAGCCTGATGCCCTCGCGCCATCGCGTGGCGCACCTGCATTGGGGGGGCGGTTCACCGAACATCCTGGCCGCAGAGGACATCCTGTCGCTGGCAGCGCTGCTCAAGGCCCGCTTCCAGTGCGAGCCCGGCATGGAATTCGCGGTGGAGATCGACCCGCGCGACATCGACGAGGCGCGCGTTGCAGCGCTTCATGACGCCGGTGTCACACGCATCTCCCTCGGCGTGCAGGACTTCCACCCCGAGGTGCAGAAGGCCATCGGGCGCCTGCAGTCCTTCGAGGACACGGCCCGGGCCGTCGACGCCTTCCGCAGCCGCGGCGTGCGGTCCATCAACATCGACCTCATGTACGGCCTGCCGCTGCAGACACTGGACAGCGTCGACGACACCATCGGCCAGGTGATCGGCCTGTCTCCCGACCGCATCGCCATCTTCGGCTACGCCCACCTGCCCGAGCGCCTGCGACATCAGCGCCTGATCCCCAACGACCTGCTGCCGGGCCCCGTTGATCGCTATGCGCAAGCCGCGCGCATGGCGGAGCGGCTGCTGCAGGCCGGCTACGTGCGCGTTGGCCTCGATCATTACGCAAAGCCTGAGGACGAGCTTGCCAAGGGCGCCGTCAACCGCAACTTCCAGGGCTACACGAGCGATAACGTAGAGACCTTGATCGGCCTTGGCGCCTCCTCCATCGGCCAGCTGCCGCAGGGCTTCGTGCAGAACGTCACGTCGCCCGCCGAGTATGCCCGCCGCGTCATGGAGAGCGGCATCGGTACCGCACGCGGCCGCGCGCTGACCGAGGACGATCGCATGCGCGGCTGGGTGATCAAGGAGCTCATGTGCACCTTGACGTTCTCGCGAACGCGGCTGCGGGCCATGTTCGGTACGGCCGGCGAGTATCTCGTTGCCATTGCCGACGATGTCGTGGCCGAGGACGTGGACGGCTTCGTCGCTCCCACCCGCGACGGCTTCGACGTCACCGAGCGCGGGCGTCACTTCGTGCGCAGCATCTGCGCCCGCTTCGATGGCTATCTGGCCCGGACCGAGGCCAAGCACTCCGTGGGCGTCTAGCACACCACGCGCAGGGACGATCCTGTGGACATATAAAGGACTGGGCGCTGGATTGTGAACAGCCTGCGTGGATGCCCGCCTTCGCGGGCATGACGCCAATTAGGGAAGGCCTCCCGCCCCCCATCCGTCATCTCCGCGAAGGCGGAGATCCAGGCCAGCCGGCGAGAAGCCACCAACCCAGCCTCGGGCTTGGCGTGGGTTGCAGGCCCGGCTTCGGGGATGCGTGAGAGCGGAAAACGCGCTGCTATGGACAGGTTGACGGCACCTGGGCCTTGCGGCCACAGTGGCCGAAAATGGACGTGCGCCGCACAGCTTCAGGCGGCGACAGGAGACCCGGGACCAGAAGCTTGAACGGCACCCAGAAGGTACGAGGCAAGGGCAGAACCGGCAAGGAGGCCACGCTGTCCTCGGCCATGAGCGGCCAGATGCTCGAGGCGGCGCTGCGCACGGCTGTCGGCGCCATCCTCATCATCGACGAGCAGGGCATCATCCAGACGGCCAACCCGGCCGTCTCCAGCATCTTCGGCTTCGAGCCGGACGAACTGATCGGGCAGACGGTGAACAACCTGATGCCGGAGCCCTATCGCAGCCGCCACGACGGCTACATCAAACATCACCTGGACACCGGCGAGCGCAAGATCATCGGCATCGGGCGCGAGGTGACCGGCCGGCGCAAGAACGGCACGCTGTTCCCCCTGCATCTGGCCGTGAGCTCTTTCCAGTCCGATGGCCGCACCTATTTCACAGGCGTGGTCCACGACCTGTCCCAGAAGCAGGCCCAGCCGCAGCTGCGCGAGCAGATGCTGCTGCAGGCGATCTTCAATCAGATCCCTGACGCGCTTCTCGTAGCCGACAGCGCCGGGCGCATCATCCTGTGCAATCCGGCCGTGACCGAGGTGTTCGAATACTCGCCTGAGGAGTTGATAGGGCTCGAGTTCCAAACGCTGTGCGAGACGCCCGCGGAGTGCGACAAGGTGAAGGCGCTCGTGCAGGCCTCCATGCAGGTTCAACCGTTCGGGCGCAAGTCGACACCCCAGCCGGTGCAGCTGCGCTATCGGCGCAAGTCCGGCACCACCTTTCCGGCACAGGTGATGGCATCTGTACTGCGCGACCAGGAGAATGCACTCGTCGGCGTGCTCTCGCTCAATCGCGACATCACCACCCAGATCGAGCGCGAGGAGGCGCTGCACAAGTCGCAGCGGCTGGAGGCGCTGGGCCAGCTGACGGGCGGCATCGCGCACGACTTCAACAACCTGCTCACCATCATCACGGGCAACCACGAGCTGCTCGAGATGGAATTGCAGACCGACGAGCAGCGCGACCTGCTGCAGCGGGCCAACAACGCCGCCATGATGGGTGGCAGGCTCACCAATCGGCTTTTGACCTTCGCGCGCCGCCGCAGGCTCGAGCCCGCGCTCATCGACCTCAACGAGCAGGTGATGTCGATGGCCGAGATCCTGCGCCGGACGCTGGGCGAGAACCTGACCTTCGCGACGCTGCTCGCCCCGCGCCTCTGGCTGGTGCGCACCGACCCGAGCGAAGTGGAGAGCGCCGTTCTCAACCTCGCCATCAACGCCCGCGATGCCATGCCCCAGGGGGGCAAGCTGGTGATCGAGACGAAGAACGTGGTGCTGGGCGAGCATGATCTCGCCAGCGAAGCCAACGTGGCACCGGGCGAGTACGTGCGCCTCACCGTCTCCGACACCGGCAGCGGCATGGCACCCGAGGTGCTCTCGCGCGCCTTCGAGCCGTTCTACACCACCAAGCCCACCGGCAAGGGTACGGGCCTCGGATTGAGCGTGATCTACGGCTTCGTGCATCAGTCTGGCGGGCACGTGACGCTGCAGAGCGAGATCGGCAAGGGCACCAACGTCACAATCTACCTACCGCGTGCGGCAGAAAAGGGCGCCAAGGCGGAGGTGCCGAAGCGTCCCCAGGGCAGCAATGCCAGCCACGGCGAGACGGTGCTGCTCGTGGAGGACAACGAGGACGTCCGCGCCGTCACCGCCCGACGCCTGCGGCGACTGGGATACAAGGTCGAGATGGCAGACAACGCGCCGCGGGCCATCGACATCCTGCGCGCGGGAACGGCTGTCGATCTCGTGTTCAGCGACATCGTCATGCCGGGCGGCCTGTCGGGCCTGGACCTCGCGCAGTGGATTCGCGTCCGCCTGCCGCACATGCCCGTGCTGCTCACCACGGGCTACGCCGAGGAAATGGAGAAGGCGCACGAGATGGGGCTGGGCGACATCGAGATCATCCGCAAGCCCTATGCCAGCGACGACCTCGCCGTCGCCCTGCGCAAGGTGCTGCTGCAGAAGAAGGCGCCCTGAGCGCGCTGCGATCCTCGCGCCTGCAGCGGGCTATACGATCCCGGGAAAGATCCTGCCCGCCGCAAACATCCCAGCGCGGAAGGCAGAGAGGCGAGGGCGGCGCTTCTCGCCGGGCTGGCGTGGATCTCCGCCTTCGCGGAGATGACGGGTGAAGGGACCGGAGGCGTTCCCTCAATGGCGTCGCCCGCGCAGGATTAATCCACTGCCTCAGATTTTCATGTTGAAGGGACGCGTTTCGCGCCCCGCGCCCTGGCGCATGCAACACGTCTGGCTTAAGCGGGCCTAACGGCGGCGTGCGCGCGATTCGTAGCCTTCGGGCTCCCGCAAGCGCACGCTTGCCGTCTCATTCGCGAATATGTGTCCGCAAAGGCGCGGTGGAGGAGGTGTGGTGATGGGCAACACAGTCATGGTCGACGCAGTGAAGGCGAGCCTGATGACGCGCAGGATCCTGCGCATGGTGCTTGGCGTATTCCTGACGCTCGCAGGCGGCGGCATCGCCACGCAGGCCCGGGCAGACTGCGACGAGGACTACTGCTATCGCCGTCCGCGCGTCTATTACTACGCACCCACCTACGACATGTATCATCCGCGCCATTTGCCACCGCTGCGGGCCGGAGACAACGGCATGCTGCCAGGGGTCTACCCGCGCCAGGAGTGGTTCAACAAGCACGGCACCACGGGCTATAACCAGTACGGCTACTACGGCTACGGCTATCGCTTCTATCGGCCGACGACATGCGGACGCTATCGCTACTGGACCGGCTATTACTGCGCCGACGCGCGTTGGCATCGCCCGTTCCGCCATCACGCGCGCTATCACAGCTACTGGTGAGCGCCGATGCGGGTCCGGTGCGTCGCGCCACCCGCAGATGAGAGCATCCGATGGACGATGGAAGCGTTCGCGCTTCCATCGCCTCGCGGGGCGATTGAATTGGAATCGTTTCCGCGTCCATCAGCGCAGCTCGCGCTGAAATAGGCATTCACGATGCCCCCGGGCCGATCTACTCTCCGGGCATGAGCCTAGCACCCGCCCGCAACATCGCCTGCCCGATCGATGGCCTTCCGCTGGACACCGGTGCTGCCCCGTGGCGCTGCCCGCAGGGGCATAGCTACGACATGGCGCGCGAAGGTTATGCCAACCTCCTGCTCGTGCAGCACAAGGCTTCGAAGGACCCCGGCGACAGCCGGGAGATGGTGGCCGCGCGCAGCCGCTTCCTCATGGCCGGACATTTCCAGCCGCTCTCGCAGCGCGTGTTCTGGATGTCCGCCACGGCGCTCGAAGCCTGCGCGGGCCGCAAGGCCATGGTGCTCGACGCCGGCTGCGGCGAGGGCGACCACCTCGCGCGCTTCGCCGAGTTGTGCGCAAAGCACCTTCCCGTGCAGGACGTGGCACTCGCCGGCATCGACATTTCGAAGTGGGCGGTGCGGGCCGCAGCCCGTCGCCGAACGCCCGCGACCTGGGTGGTGGCAAGTAACCGGCGCCCGCCGTTCCTCACCGGCACCGTGGATCTGATCCTGTGCCTGTTCGGGTTCCCGAGCTGGGAAGGATTCGCCAGCGTGCTGGCGGCGCAAGGACACGTGCTGCTCGCAGACCCCGGGCCCGACCATCTGATCGAATTGCGCCGCCTGATCTATCCGGCCGTGACGCAGGCGCCCGCGCCGGAACTCGATGCCGCCAAGGCTGCGGGCTTCGCGCTGCAGGCGGAGGAAAACCTCGTCTACAGCATCACGCTGCGGGACCAGCAAATGGTGCAGGATGTGCTGCTCATGACGCCGCATGGCGCGCGTGTGCCGCGAGACCGGCGGGAAGCGCTGGCGAAAATCGAGAGCCTGGAAGTGACGGTCGACGTGACGCTGCGGCTGCTGAGCGCCCCGGCACACGCTTAAAGCATGCCTATCTCACGCTCTAATCATCAACGTCGGCAAGCGGCACCCAGATCTGGCCGCGCTTGTGGTAGCGCCGCTTCACGGCGGCCCAGGCGACGCGATGGCAGATTTCCTCGCGGTCGGCAGCGTCTGCGTATGTGTGCCAGGCACCGTTGAAAGCGGCCCGGAAGATGTCCTGCGCATGCGGCGGCAGATGATCGCGAATGCCGTGCGGCAGGTCGTCGTTGCTGGCGTAGGGCATGGCCGAACCTTCAATTGCGCAAGGGCGGGACCGGCAGCCCGAGACGCGCAGCCATGTCCGCCGCCACGGCCTCTGCCACGCGGATGCCGTCCACACCGGCCGAGAGAATGCCGCCCGCGTAGCCAGCACCCTCACCCGCCGGGAACAGGCCTTGCGTGTTCAGGCTCTGCAGGCTGGCATCACGCTTGATGCGCACGGGCGAGGACGTGCGCGTCTCGACGCCGGTCATCACCGCGTCGTCCATGTCGAAGCCCGCGATCTGCCGGCCGAAGTGAGGCAGCGCCTCCCGCATTGCCTCCACCGCGAAGGCCGGCAGGCATTGCGTGATATCGCCCGGCGTGACGCCCGGCTTGTAGGACGGGATCACGCTGCCGAGCGCCGTCGAGGCGCGGCCGGCCAGGAAATCACCGACGCGCTGGGCCGGAGCGCGGAAGTTCTGGCCGCCGAGCGTGAACGCGAGACGCTCCCAGCGGCGCTGGAACTCGATGCCGGCGAGGGGATGTCCCGGATAATCCACCTCCGGCGTGATGCCGACGACGATGCCCGCGTTGGCGTTGCGCTCGGCGCGGGAATACTGGCTCATGCCATTGGTGACGACGCCGTCGGGCTCGGATGCCGCCGCCACCACCGTGCCGCCCGGACACATGCAGAAGCTGTAGGCAGAGCGCCCGTTGCGTGCATGATGCACGAGCTTGTAGTCGGCCGCGCCCAGGATCTTGTTGCCGGCGTTGGGCCCGAAGCGCGCCTTGTCGATCAGCGATTGCGGATGCTCGATGCGCACGCCCACGGAGAAGGGCTTGGCCTCCACATAGACGCCGCGGTCGTGCACCATCTGGAAGGTGTCGCGGGCGCTGTGGCCGAGCGCCAGCACCACGTGGCTCGCCGCGATCTCCTCGCCGCTCTCGAGCTTCACGCCCGTGATCCGCCGCGTGCCATCGGGCGCGATGTCGATGTCAAGATCGACGACCTTCGAGCCGAAGCGATACTGGCCACCCAGGCTCTCGATGGTGGCGCGCATGCTCTCCACCATGGTGACGAGGCGGAAGGTGCCGATGTGCGGCTTGGCGACGGTGAGGATCTCCTCCGGCGCGCCCGCCTTCACGAATTCGACGAGCACCTTGCGGTCGCGCCGGTGGTGGTCCTTGATGCCCGAGTAGAGCTTGCCGTCGGAGAACGTGCCCGCGCCTCCTTCGCCGAACTGCACGTTGGAGCCCGGGTTGAGCACCGAGCGCCGCCACAGGCCCCATGTATCCTTCGTGCGCTCGCGCACCACCTTGCCGCGCTCCAGGATGATCGGCTGCAGCCCCATCTGCGCCAGGACGAGCGCGCACAGCAGGCCGCAGGGACCCGCCCCGATCACGATAGGCCGCTTCCAGCGCCCCATGCCGCGCTGCGGATCCGAGGTTCCCTGCGCGGGCCCGTCCGACAGCACCTCCCGCGGCAGCGCGAACGGCAGGTGATAATCGACCTCGGGGCGCGGCCCGACGCCGGCCTTGGGGCCCAGTCGCTTCAGGACGGCCGCCTCGTCCCGCACCTCCACATCGATCGTATAAATCAGGACGATGGCCGACTTTTTGCGGGCGTCCCAGCTGCGCCGGAACACTTCCATGCGCACGAGGTCGCCGGCCTGCACGCGCAGCCGCTCGAGGACCGCCGCCTTCAGGGCATCCTCGGGGTGGTCGAGCGGCAACTTCACGTCTTGCAGGCGCAGCATGCGCGGGGCATCTCCTTCCGGTGCGAGACAAGGCTTTAGGTGCCTTTGCGCCCGGCTTCAATGCCTTCCAAGAGCGCAGCACGGTGAAGGCATCCACGCAAGGGGGGCGGCCGCAACTATCGGCTGGGTTGGCAGCGGCAAGCTGCGCAACCGATTGCCCCGTCCCACTTGCTCATCGCTGCGGCTTGCGCGCCTGGACGCTGCTGCGTCAGGCCTTTTTGCGCGGGGGAGGCGCCGTAACCTTGTACGACGGCCGTTCGGTGAGCGTTGCAAGATAGGCTGAGAGGCTTGCGTACTTGGCAAGGATCTCGCGGCCCTGCGGGAAGTTGGCGAGCGTCGCCAGCATAGGCAGCACGTTCATGTCGGCGAACGTGAGGCTGTTGCCCACCAGATAGCCCGTGGCCGCCACCGCCTTGTCGAGTGCGGCACACACCTTGTCGATCTCGGGCAGAGCCGCGGAGATCTTCGCCGTGTCGGGGCCCTTGGCCTTGTCGTAGAACACGGAAGGCACCACGAACTCGCGCATGATCCAGCGGTCCACCTTGGCGTTGCCATAGGACACCCACTGCTCCACCTTTGCGTGCGCCACCGGCTCCTCGGGGATGAACTTCGGCCCCGGGAACACGCGGTCGATGTAGGTGGCGATTGCCTTCGTCTCGAACAGCGACACGTTGCCGTGGCGCATGCACGGCACCTGCCCCGCCGGATGGATCTCCTTGATCTCCGGAGTTTGCGGCGCCAGCGGATTCAGCTTGTAGGCAACGCCCTTCTCCTCGCACAGCATGCGCACGGAGCGCACGTAGTTGCTGAAGGCAACGCCCATAATCTCGAGATCGTCCATGGTTTCCTCTTCGCCTCTCGCGCTACTGTCATACGATCTTCACGGACAGGTCCGGCAGGCCTTCGATCTTGCACAAGATCGTATCACCCACCACCACCGGCCCGACGTTCTCGGGCGTGCCCGAATAGATGATGTCGCCGGCGAACAGCTCGTTGGCCTCCGACAGCTTCGCAATCTGCTCCGACACGCTCCAGATCATGTGGGCGAGCGTCGCGTCCTGCTTCACCGCGCCATTGACGGCAAGGGAGATGCGCCCCTTGCCGATGTGCCCCACCTTCTCCACCGGGTGTATGGGGCCGATGGGTGCCGATCTGTCGAACGACTTGCCGATCTCCCACGGCTTTTTCTGGTCGCCCATCGCGCGCTGCAGGTCGCGTCGCGTCATGTCGAGGCCGACGGCATAGCCGAACACGTGGTCGAGGGCCTTGTCGCCGGGAATGTTCCTGCCACCGGACTTCAGTGCCACCACCAGCTCCACCTCGTAGTGGTAGTTTTTGGTGAGCGACGGATAGGGATGATCGGCGATGCCGTTCGCGGGCACCAGCTGAATGGCGTCCGTCGGCTTCTGGAAGAAGAACGGCGGCTCGCGCGTAGGGTCCGACCCCATCTCGCGGGCATGGGCAGCATAGTTGCGGCCGATGCAGTAGATGCGGCGCACGGGAAACATCTCGTCGCGGCCGACGATGGGGATCATCGTCTGCTTCACGTTGAAAAGTGCCTTCGGCGCAGCCTGGGCTGCGGCCTGCCGGGTGCTTCCCAGCGCCGCTGCGCCTGCAGCCACCGCCGCGCCCGCCAGCACCTTGCGCCGCTCCATCGCCGTCATCGTTCTCTCCCTGGGGTCCTGCGATCCTTGCACCGGGACACGCCCAGTGCTCCCTGAATGGGCCCAGAACAAAGCAGGTCGCACCCGCGGAGGCAAGCAAGCGCCCCCCCTCGAAAGGCGCGGCGTCGGAACTACACCTTCGCGACCGCTGCCTTTTTCGGCAGGCGCGCAGCCACGCCCCCTCCGGCCGCGCCCTCGCAGGCGGTGCTGACGGCACGCCTTGCGGCCGCCCGCTTGCAGCCGCGGCCAAGGCCCGTGCCGTCACGCCCTTTTGCGTTGCCCCTGCTCAATACCACGACGCGTGCCGAGCGGCCCCGACGGCAGAAGGGGCGGCTTGCCGACAGACACTCCCAGCAATCCGCGGCTGTCGGAGAAGCGGCTCTGAAACTCCGACCTCACATGCTCCGCGAAGGCGCGCACGATAGGTTCGTTGGCGCCCTTCGAAAGGTGCATGTTGATCATGAAGCGCGGCAGCTCCGGCAGGCCACTGTCGCTTCCCAGAACCTCGAGGAAGGGCGGCACGCTGTCGCTCAGCGCCGCCGACACGGCGATGCCCGCAGACACTGTGGCCTCCTGCGCAACCTGGTGCGAAACCTCCAGCACCAGCCGCCACGGCCGCTTCGCCACGCGCAGTGCTTCGAGCACCGCCGGGCGAAAGCGGCAGCTCGTATCCCCGATGGCAAGAGGCAGCGGCGACATGCGATGCGCCTGTCCGTGTGGTGCACCCACGAACACCAGCTTGTCGATGCGCAGCGTCTCCGCATGCATCACAGGCTCGCTGTCCGTGGTCAGCGCCAGGTCGAGTTCGCCCTGCTTGAGCATCTTCAGCAGCCGCGACGAGTTGCCGAGTGTCAGCGTCACGCGCACCTTCGGCCACGCCCGGTTGTAGCGCCGCAGGATCGGCGGGATGTACGTCGGGACGATGTCTGTCGGCACGCCGAAGCGCACCTCGCCCTCGAACTCCGGCGTCGTCATCTGCCCCCAGATTTCATCGTTGAGACTGACGAGCCGCAGCGCCGGCCCCATCAGCCGCTCGCCTGCCGGCGTCAAGGTGAGCTTGCGATGTTCGCGCTCGAACAGCTCCACGCCCAGCATGTCCTCCAGCCGCTTGATCTGCAGGCTAATTGCCGATTGCGTGCGGTTGAGAAGGCGGGCGGCAGCCGTGACGCTGCCTGTATCCACCACGGCCGTGAAAGCGCGCAGAAGCGTGGTGTCGATATCCCTCAGCATCCCGAGCCTCGCATTTTGATCCCTTATGAGAACCATTAGAAGAATTCGATTTCAAAATGCAAGCGACGCACGCATGGTGCCGCTCCAACAGGAAAGGAAAGACCCATGCACAACTCGGTCGTGATGACGGCGCAGCACAGCGCGGCGCCGATCGCAGTATCTCGCGTAACGTCTCTTGCACATGCATTTTTGGCTCGCATGGCCACGGCTTATGCCGTGTATCGCGAGCGCCAGGAACTGCGCGATCTCGATGCGCGCATGCTGGCTGACATCGGCCTGACGCGCCACGACGTGGAGCGCGAGAGCGCCCGCAACCTCTGGGATATCCGCTGACTCTGGGCGCTGACTTTCGGCTCATTGCGAGACGAACGCAGCCAACCAAGCAAACTCACAGCCAGCACAGCAACCACGCCGCACGCGCCGCAAGGCGGGTGCGGCGTCGGCATTCATGACGCGCGATGCGTGCGACTGCATCGCAACCGATGCACGTCCGTTCGCGGGCGGTCCCGACTCGAGAGCCTGATCGCATGAGATGGACGCGCTAGCGTCCTTCGAAAGCGTGAATCAGTCTCTCAGCCTAGAACGTCGTCGTGATGTTGCAGCTTTCGCCGTCATCGTGCTCTGACACGTCATCGCCGGCAGCGCGCGCTAGGCTCAGCATCTTCGTATTGGTGCGCAGCACTTCCGCAATGAAACCCTTCACGCGGCGAGACACAGCGAACTCGCGCAAGCGCGTCTGCAGCGCTGAACCCACACCCTTGCTCTGCCACTCCGGCGCGATCATGTAGGCGACCTCGGCGAAGTTGGTCGTCTGGTTGAGGAAGTAGGCGCCGGTGCCGACGATGACCTCGTGATCGCGCGGGCCCTCCACCGCGACGAACGCCACATCCTGCTCGAAATCGACATTACACAGGCGCTGTGCATCCAAGTACGACAGGGACGTCATGCGGCGGAAGAAGCGGGTATAGACGTCGTTACTGGATAGCTTGTGAAACAGGTCCTTCAGACCCATCGCATCGCTGGCGCGCGCCGGCCGCACCCGCAGCGACCGGCCATCCCTGGTGAGGATGGCGCGCTCCTCCTCCACCATGTAGGGCCGTTGGCTCGGCAGCTTCTGCTCGGGCTTGACGAGGTTGGCGGCCTTTGCATCTGCAAGCAGCTTTTCCCGGAAATCCGGATGCGCGATCTCGATCAGCGCCAGCGCACGTTCCTGGATCGTCTTACCGAAGAGATAGGCGATCCCGAATTCGCTGACCACATAGTGCACGTCATAGCGGGCCAACGCCACGCCCTCGCCCGGAAGCAGCTGGAAGCGGATACGGCTCTGCTTGCCGTCTTCCGTGGTGGAGCGGATGCAGACGATCGATTTGCCACCGGCCGCGCGCACCGCGCCGCGATGGAAATCGGGGATCGTCGAGACGCCGCCATAGAAGCTGCCCTCGAACTGATCCGCGCACACCTGCCCCGTGAGATCGACGGCGAAACCCTGCGTGAGGGAGACCATCTTGTGATTCTGCATCACCACCGACGGCCTTGCGACGTATTCGATGGGGTGGAACTCGACGTCCGGATTGTTGTCCAGGAAATCGTAAAGCGCGCGCGTCCCGATGGCGAAGCTCGTCACGATCTTCCCCGGATGTAGGCTCTTGCGCGAGCCCGTGATCGTCCCCTGCCGCACGAGATCGAGCACCGCATCGGTGATCACATTGGAGTGGATGCCCAGGTCCTTGCGCGCGGTAAGGTACTTCAGCGCTTCGTTCGGGATGCGCCCCAGGTCCACCTGCAGTGTCGCCCCATCCTCGATGATCTCGGCGACGTAGCTCGCAATCTGCTCCGCGACGTCGTCGGCACTGGGATGGCGATACTCGGTGATGGGCGTATCGACCGGCACGATATGCGCGATGCGATCGAGCGGAATGCGCGTGTCGCCACAGGTGCGCGGCATGTTCGGATTGACTTCCGCGATGATCGTACCCGCCGTCTTCAGGATCGCCATGACGATGTCGACGGAGACGCCGAGGCTGACCATGCCGTCTGCATCGGGCGGCGACACCTGGATAAGCGCCACGTCCGCCTTGATGCGCCCGTTCGAGATCAGCTCGGGGATCTGCACGAGCGAGATCGGCACGTATTCCGCCACCCCCGACTTGACGAGAGGCACCACATCGGTGCCGACGAAGAACGCCCGGTGGCGAAACCGGCTTTCATACACCTCCCCCGGCGCGACAATGCCGGATGTCAGAAAATAGAACAGCTCCACGTCCGGCGGCGTCGGCCTGCGCTCCTCCAGCGCCTTGATCAGGGACAGCGGGGTGGCGCACGCGGTGCCGACGAAGACGCGCTGCCCGGGCTTGATGGCATTGACAGCGGTGTTGGCGGACGTGGTCCGCGGCAATGTCAGCGTCATGAGTGCGCGTCTCGTTGAGCTCTAATGCGGGTACTGTCGAATGCTGAACTGTACTTACCCCAAGAGGCGGCAAACGCAATGGCGCAGGCTCCCTCAAGCGTTAAGCACCCCCACAGATTAAGCGATTTTTAGCCAATTCCACGTCTTTCCGTGGGCGATAAATCTTTATCGAGACCTATATCGTATTTTCCTTCGCAGGAGCACGCCATGGCTCCGTACGCTTTGGTCACAAGGGTTAGAACATGAAGTCCATCATCAATCGCTTCGTCAAGGACGAGTCCGGCGCTACTGCCATCGAGTATGGCCTGATTGCCGCACTCATCGCCGTCGGCATCATCACGGCTGCCAAGGGCCTGGGCTCGCAGGTAAGCTCGACGTTCAACTCCGTTGCGACGTCGATGAAGAACGCCTGAGGCAGCTTCTGCCGTCAGGTTGAGCTTGCCGGGGCGCGGAGACCTTCGCGCCCTGGCAAACCACGTATCATTTGATGAGCTTGAGAACCTCGCGAAAGCGCGGGTGATCGGCAGTCTGCAGCCACTCGAAAGCCACCATCTCGGTGGTGACGAGTTCGGCCCCTGCACGCAACGCCCGTTCCGCGGCTGCATCGCGGTTCGACAACGCGCGTGAGCCGATGGCATCGCGCACGAGACGGACAGGCACGGACAAGCGTCGCAACCCGAGTACGGTCTGCAGCACGCACACGTGCGCCTCGCATCCCGCCACCACCACGTCCGGACGCTCCGGCGGCAGGAAACGCGACCATGCGGCCTCTCGCGTGGCATCGAAGTATTGCTTGGGCAATGTCCTCTCGGACAATTCCGCGATCTCGTTCACATTCGGCCCGAGGCCGGCCGGATTCTGCTCGGTGGCGAGCACCGGGATGCCCAGCGCACGCGCGGCCAGTGCAAGCCTGCGCGCATTGGCAACCACACCCGCCCCGTCCGCAATCGCCGGCATCAACCGCGCCTGCAGATCCACCAGCAGCAGCACCGAAGATTCGGGCGTGAATTTCGCCGCCGTGCTCATGCGCCCTGCTCCGTCTCTGCGATGATCCGTCCTACGTGCGCCAGCATCAGCTTGCGCGCCTGCGCCTTGAACATGCGGATGCGGCCCGTGTGCTCCATCACCAGCAGGCCGACGGCATGCGCGAAAATGTCTGCCGTCAGCGCCTGGGCCTCCTTGGCGCCGGAACCCAGCGCACGCAGGGCCGTGGTGACGGGGGCGAGGCTCTGCGCCAGCTGCCCGTTGAGTGCAGCATCCGTGGCAGGCGCCAGCCCGCGCGGGCGCATGCCACCGCGAAAGAGATAGAAACCAAGGTCCAGATCGCGCGGGTTCTCGGCATAGAAGTCGAAGAAGGCCATGGCAGCCGCCGCCAATTGCGCAGGCGCCTCGGCCTGCGCCGCGGAGGCTTCCTCCACCTTGGCGATGAGGCGGGTGAGCGAGCGCTCCAGCAATGCCGCATACACCTCCTCCTTGGAGGCAAAGTGGAAATAGAGCGCGGCAGCCGTGTAGCCCGCCGCCTCCCCGATGGCGCGCATGCTGGCCCCTTCCAGGCCCTCGCGCTCGAAGACCTTGAGGGCGGCGTCCAGAATGATGCCGCGTTTCGCATCCCGCACGATGCCGGGACGGCTGCTCTTGGCGGCGATGGTCATGGCCCTCCCTCGCATGCGGCAGCCGGCTCCGACGTTTGACCGAAAATTCTAACAGCGTTAAAACTACCGCCGGAAAGCAGTGTTCCGCAAGCCCCGGCGCCACTTTGGCTCAGGCCTGGCCGGCAAACTGCAAGCCGCAAGCTGCAAGCTGGAAACTGCAAACTGCAAGTGGAGGTGCCCATGCTGATGTCCGCCCAGCAGTATCGCGACAGCCTCGACCGCTATCGCCCCCGCGTCTTCGTCAACGGCGAGCGTGTCGAGCGCGTGTCACGGGATGCGCGCTTCACCCCCGGCATCAACGCGGTCGGCATCACCTACGATTTCGCCCTCAGGGACGAGCACAAGATCCTGATGACGGCGCGGCAGGGTACGTCCGGCAAGACCGTCAACCGCATGCTGCACATCAACGAGACGCCGCAGGACCTGCTCTACAAGCTCGAGGCCGTGCGGCTCGTGTGCAGGGAATCGGGCTGCGCCCAGCGCTACCTGACGCATGACGCCCTCAATGGCATCTTCCAGGCGACCAGGCGCACCGACGAGGCGCACGGGACCGATTACCACCAGCGCTTCCTGGCCTACATGCACAAGGTCCAGGACGAAGACCTGACGCTCGGCGTCGCGATGACCGACGCCAAGGGCGATCGCTCCCTGAAACCCGGCGCGCAGACGAACCGCGACGTCTACGTGCACATCAAGGAGCGTCGCAAGGACGGCATCGTCATCCGTGGCACCAAGGCGATCGTCACCGGCGCGCCCTACATGCACGAGTTCCTCGTCATGCCGTGCCGCACCCATACCCGGGAGGATGCCGAATTCGCCGTCTGCTGCGCCGTGCCGATCGATGCCGAGGGCGTGACCATCATCGCCAAGCCGGCCGGACGGCCGGGCGAAGCCGCCGCGAAGTTCTCAGCCAAATACGGCCAGTCAGTCGGGGTCGTGATGTTCGACGACGTGTTCGTGCCGTGGGACAGGGTGTTCCTGGCCGGCGAGACCGAAGAGGGCGGCTTCCTCACCACCTCCTATGCCACCCACCACCGCCATTCCTGCATCGGCGCCAGGGCCGGCTTCGGCGACCTCCTGATCGGTGCAGGCGCCCTGATGGTCGAGGCGAACGGCCTCGACACCGAACGTCATGGCCATATTCGCGAAGCCATGGTGGAACTGATCACCATCGTCGAGGGCTTTTTCGCCTGTGGCATCGCGGCCTCCGTCTACGGCATGAAGGACCCGGCGGGCTCCATCATGCCGGACGCGGTCTTTTCCAATATCGGCAAGCTTCTGCTCGCCACGAAAATCTACGACATGCACCGGCTGGCGCATTACGTATCCGGCGGGCTGGTCGTGGCGCTTCCCGGCCCGGACGAGGATCACAATCCCGAAACGCAGGCGTCCCTGGCCGCCGTTCTCGCCGGCCGACCGGACATCCCCGCCGCCCAGCGCATGGAGGTTGCGCGCTTCCTCGAGGATCTGACGGCTTCGCATCAGGCCGGCTGGTATTCGGTCATCTCGCTGCATGGTGGCGGCTCGCCGGAAGCCATGAAGCGCGAGATCTGGCGCAATTACCCGGTCATGGAGAAGCGCGAACTGGTGGAGCG
>JBDHTJ010000029.1:0-37689 GCA_039808585.1 Hyphomicrobiaceae bacterium
TGATTTAATTGGTGGAGCCGAGGGGAATCGAACCCCTGACCTCTGCAGTGCGATTGCAGCGCTCTCCCATCTGAGCTACGGCCCCGAAGGCGGCGCCATTTAGGTGGCCGTCCGGGTCGCTGTCAAGCAAACGACAGCCGGTGTTTCGCCATCTGCGCCGATAGCCGGGGATGAGCAGGTCTACCGGGCTGCGGCGATGCCGGACGGGGAATGGACTGGTCGGCATCGCCCCTCGAGCCCCGCGCCGACGCACGAACTCCGGCGCCAACCCCGACCCGAGCCAACGCCGGCGGAGCCTTCGCGCCCCGAATCGCTTTAAAGCGGGGGAGCCCCCGTGCACGGCCTTGCCCGTCATGGCCTTGAAGTCTAAACGTGGGCGGGGCGCTGAGAACGCACGCCGAGGCGCGGCGAAACCAGCAGGAGCGGAGACGAATTAGGGATGCTATCGGTTCTCTACTTCATCGATCAGTATCTGATCAGCCTGCTGATCTGGATCATCATTGGCAGCGTCATCCTGAGCTGGCTGATCGCCTTCAACGTCGTCAATCCCTACAACCAGTTCGTGCGCTCATTGTGGGACATGTTCCACCGCATCACGGAGCCCATGCTGCGGCCGATCCGTCGCATGCTGCCGGACATGGGCGGGATCGACCTTTCGCCTATGATCCTGATCCTCGTCCTGATCTTCATCCGCGTCGTGGTGATCCAGGATTGGCTGACCCGCCTCCTCAGCTGATGTTTTGATGCAGGACGCCTGGACCCGCCTGCCCGATGGCCTGCGTCTCGCCGTACGCCTGACCCCGAAATCGAGCCGGGACGAGGTGACGGGGGCCGAGGACGGACCGGAAGGCCCGGTCGTGAAGGTGCGGGTGCGCGCCGTACCCGAAGACGGCAAGGCCAATGCCGCACTCATCGAGACAGTGGCAAAATGGCTTTCACTGCCCAAGAGTCGCGTGAGCCTTGCATCTGGCGGCAAGTCGCGGAACAAGACATTGCACCTGGCCGGACAACCCGACGAGCTCGTAGCCCGGCTGAGGTCTCTTATCTAGCCGAATCCGCGCCGGCACCGGCACGGTGAACGCAGCCGGCAACGGCGTGCGATCGGCCCGCCAAAACAGCCGAGCATTACGGAGCCTGCATGAGCGCTACCATCATCGACGGCAAAGCGATCGCGGCCAACCTGCGACGGAACATCGGTGCTGAGGTCGAGGCGATGGTGGCCCGCGGCGGGCGGCGGCCGGGGCTTGCCGTGGTGCTGGTGGGGGAGGACCCCGCAAGCCAGGTCTACGTGCGCAGCAAGGGCACCGCGACACGCGAGGCCGGCATGCTCTCCATCGAGCACAAGCTGCCGGCTGAAACGAGCGAGCCGGACCTGCTGGCCCTGATCGCACGCCTCAACGGCGACCCCACCGTCGACGGCATACTCGTACAGTTGCCGTTGCCGGGCCAGATCGACGCCCAGAAGGTGATCGAGGCGATCGACCCGGCGAAGGACGTGGACGGGTTCCACCCCGTGAATGTGGGCCGGCTTGCGTCCGGTGGGGCAGCATTGGTCCCCTGCACTCCAACCGGCAGCCTGCTGCTCGCCCAGTCTGTGCAGCCCAGCCTCTCGGGCGTGGAAGCCGTGGTGATCGGGCGCTCCAACATCGTCGGCAAGCCCATGGCGCAGCTGTTGCTGCAGGAGAATTGCACGGTCACGGTGGCGCATTCGCGCACGCGCGACCTGCCGGGCGTGGTACGCAGGGCCGATCTCGTGGTCGCAGCCGTTGGCAAGGCTCAACTGGTGAAGGCAGACTGGGTGAAGCCCGGTGCCATCGTCATCGACGTTGGTATCCAGCGCATCACCACGGCCGACGGCCGCACGCGCCTCGTCGGGGACGTCGACTTCGATGCCGTGAAGGCCGTCGCGGGCGCCATTACCCCCGTGCCGGGCGGGGTCGGCCCCATGACGATCGCCTGTCTCCTCCGCAACACCCTGCAGGCGGCGAAGGCGCGAGGTCTTTGAGCCATCGCGCGCCTCTCAGCCAGCGCAAAGGTTAACGCGCAACGCTGAGCTGGCGATGCCAATCCGCTCCGCAAGGACAGGCACCTCAAGGGGACCCTCCCCTACGAAGGAAGCCGCCCGCCGGCGCTTCCTCCCCCTGGCTTCCGCGCAGCTCTTTCATTAGTTTCAGGTTGGACAGCCGTCGGTGGGTCACCCCCGCCGCGTTTGTCGTTGCCCATAGGCTGCCAAAGCCAGACCGCCAGAAAGGGGGGCGCAGATGAGCCAGGTCCCGGATTTCACCAAGATCGACCTCGCGACAGGCGCTGCGAGCCCACCCGCCGCTGTGGACAGCACCAGCATCTGGGCCACGCCGGAAGGCATCGCGGTGAAGCCCATCTATACCGAGGCCGACACTGCAGGGCTCGACTTCCTGGATACGTACCCCGGCATCGCGCCCTTCGTGCGCGGCCCCTACCCCACCATGTACGTGACCCAGCCCTGGACCATCCGCCAGTATGCCGGCTTCTCCACGGCGGAGGATTCCAACGCCTTCTACCGGCGCAACATCGCGGCAGGGCAGAAGGGCCTCTCGGTCGCCTTCGACCTTGCCACGCACCGCGGCTACGACAGCGACCATCCCCGGGTGAAGGGTGACGTCGGCATGGCTGGCGTCGCCATCGACAGCATCTACGACATGCGCACGCTGTTCGACGGCATCAACCTCGCCGACATGAGCGTGTCGATGACCATGAACGGCGCCGTGCTGCCGGTGCTGGCACTGTTCATCGTGGCGGGCGAGGAGCAGGGCGTGCCGCCGGAGAAGCTGGCCGGCACCATCCAGAATGACATCCTGAAAGAGTTCATGGTGCGGAACACCTACATCTATCCGCCCGAACCCTCGATGCGCATCATCTCCGACATCTTCGCCTACACCAGCGCCAAGATGCCGAAGTTCAACTCCATCTCGATTTCCGGCTACCACATGCAGGAAGCCGGGGCGACCGCCGACCTGGAACTCGCCTACACCCTCGCCGATGGCGTGGAATACGTGCGGGCTGGCGTCAAAGCCGGCCTCGACGTCGATGCCTTCGCGCCGCGTCTTTCGTTCTTCTGGGCGATCGGCATGAACTACTTCATGGAGATTGCCAAGATGCGCGCCGCCCGGCTGCTCTGGGCGAAGCTCATCAAGACGGAGTTCAAGCCGAAGGATGCCAAGTCGCTGGCTTTGCGCACGCACTGCCAGACGAGCGGCTGGAGCCTCACCGCGCAGGACGTCTTCAACAACGTCACCCGCACCGCCATCGAGGCGCTGGCGGCCACGCACGGGGGCACGCAGTCGCTGCACACGAATGCGCTCGACGAGGCCATCGCCCTTCCCACCGACTTCTCGGCGCGCATCGCCCGTAACACGCAGCTCTTCATTCAGCAGGAAAGTGGCACCTGCCGCGTGGTCGATCCCTGGGGCGGCAGCCATTATGTCGAACGGCTCACCTACGAACTCGTCCGCAAGGCCGAGGCCCATATCGCCGAGGTGGAGGCATTGGGCGGCATGGCCAAGGCGATCGCCGCGGGCATCCCCAAGATGCGCATCGAGGAGGCCTCTGCCCGCACCCAGGCCCGGATCGATAGCGGCGCCCAGACCATCGTCGGCGTGAACAAGTTCCGGCCCACGAACGAAGCCCAGATCGAAGTGCTGAAGGTCGACAATAAGAGCGTCCGGGCGAGCCAGATTGCCAAGCTCGAGCGCCTGCGTGCCGAGCGCAGTCAGTTGGAAGTCAACGCAGCCCTGTCGGCGCTCGCCCATGCCGCGCAGAGCGGGGAAGGCAACCTACTCGACAGGGCCGTTGCCGCAGCCCGCGTGAAAGCCACGGTAGGCGAGATTTCAGAGGCCCTGGAAAGCGTCTGGGGGCGTCACCGCGCGGAGTCGCGGGCGGTTTCGGGCGTTTACGTTGCGGAGGCGAAATCGATGAGCGAGGAAGTCGAAAAGGTACGCCGCAAGGCCGAAGCCTTCGCAGCCAACGATGGCCGCCGCCCCCGCATCCTGGTCGCCAAGATGGGACAGGACGGCCACGACCGGGGGCAGAAAGTCATCGCCTCGGCCTTCGCTGACCTCGGCTTCGACGTCGATATCGGCCCGCTGTTTGCAACGCCGGAGGAAGCTGCGCGGCAAGCCGTGGAAAACGACGTCCACATTATCGGCGTTTCATCTCTCGCTGCCGGACATTTGACCTTGGTGCCGGAATTAACGGCAGCATTGGAGAAGGAAGGCCGGGGGGACATCATGATCGTGGTCGGCGGCGTCATCCCGCCATCGGATTACGAGGCGCTGTTCCAGTCGGGGGCCAAGGCCGTGTTTGGCCCGGGCACGAACATACCGCTGGCGGCCGCAGACCTGCTCGATAAGCTCAATGCACAATTGGGCTATGCACCGAAGGTTGCGGCAGAGTAACATTCTAGCGACGGCAAGAACGGTTTCGTTAAGGGTATCATGGCCAGCACCACGACGATTGAACGCAGCGGAGCGAACGACGCTGCCGGTTCCGAGCAGCCTGCCGTCAGCCTCAAGGGCGTGAACAAATGGTACGGTAACTTCCACGTCCTCAAGAACGTCAACCTCACGGTCCGGCGTGGCGAACGCATCGTCATTTGCGGCCCTTCCGGCTCTGGCAAGTCCACCCTCATCCGCTGCATCAACCGCCTGGAGAAACACCAGGAAGGCACCATCGTCGTGGATGGCAACGAGCTCACCGAGGACATTCGCCAAATCGACAAGATCCGGGCGGAGGTGGGCATGGTCTTCCAGAACTTCAACTTGTTTCCCCATCTCACGGTGCTCGACAATCTCTGCCTCGCACCCGTTTGGGTGAAGAAGATGCCGCGCGCGGAGGCCGAGAAGATCGCCCGTATGTATCTCGAGCGCGTGCACATCCCCGAGCAGGCGAACAAGTATCCGGGCCAGCTTTCGGGCGGCCAGCAGCAGCGCGTAGCCATCGCGCGATCACTCACCATGAACCCGCGCATCATGCTGTTCGACGAGCCGACGTCCGCCCTCGATCCCGAGATGATCAAGGAAGTGCTCGACGTCATGACCGAACTGGCAAAGTCGGGAATGACGATGCTTTGCGTCACGCACGAAATGGCATTCGCCCGTTCCGTTGCCGATCGCGTCATATTCATGGACCGCGGCGAGATCGTCGAAGAGGCACCGCCGAACGAGTTCTTCACCAATCCGCAGTCGCCGCGCACGAAGCTCTTCCTGTCCCAGATCCTGGGGCATTGAGCACGAGCGTATGTGGCTACGGTCCTTCGCTTCCAAGCGATGCATCCGTCCAACAAGAACATTGTCTCCCGGAGTAACCTCATGAAAACATTCTCTCGCGGCCTCCTCGCATCGGCCTCGCTGATGCTTCTTGCCGCTCCCGCCTTTGCCCAGGGCAAATCCACTCTCGAGACCGTCAAGGCCCGCGGCGAACTCAGCTGCGGCGTCAACGTAGGCCTCGCCGGGTTCTCTTCCAAGGACGACAAGGGCGAGTGGAGCGGCCTCGACGCCGACTACTGCCGCGCCATTGCCGCCGCCGTTCTGGGCGATGGCAAGAAGGTGAAGTTCGTCGCCACCACCGCCAAGGAGCGCTTCACCGCTCTGACCTCGGGCGAGATTGACGTGCTCTCGCGCAACACCACATGGACCATGTCGCGCGACACCTCGCAGGGCATGGCCTTCGCCGGCGTCAACTATTACGACGGCCAGGGCTTCATCGTGAAGAAGTCGGCCAACATCAAGTCGGCCAAGGAACTCGACGGCGCCTCCGTCTGCGTCCAGACCGGCACCACGACCGAGCTGAACCTCGCCGACTACTTCCGCGACAACAAGATGAAGTACAGCCCCATCGTGTTCGAGAAGTCGGACGAGGCGATGGCCGCCTACCAGGGCAATCGCTGCGACGCCTTCACCACCGACATGTCCGGCCTCTACGCCGAGAAGCTGCGCACCGCCGCGCCCGACGACCACGTCGTGCTGCCGGACATCATCTCCAAGGAGCCTCTTGGTCCGTCCGTGCGCCAGGGCGATGCGCAGTGGTTCTCCATCGTGAAGTGGGTGCACTACGCCATGATCAACGCCGAGGAGGCCGGCATCACCCAGAAGAACGTCGACCAGATGCTTTCCTCCACCAACCCGGACGTCAAGCGCATCCTCGGCAAGGACGGCGATTTCGGCAAGGGCATGGGCCTCGACAACGACTGGGCCGTCCGCATCATCAAGCAGGTGGGCAACTATGGCGAGGTGTTCGACCGTAACGTCGGCGCAGGTTCGCGCCTGAAGATTGACCGCGGCGTGAACAAGCTCTGGAAGAACGGCGGCCTGCAGTACGCTCCTCCGATCCGCTGACGCCAAGGCTATCAGGGGAGATCCGCCGTGGCAGTCGAAACACGAGCCGAGCCGGTCGGCAAATCGAGCAGCGGCGGCATTCTTCCCTCTGCCCTCTATCGGCCCGAGGTTCGCAGCGTCGTCTACCAGGTGCTGCTGGTTCTGATCCTCGGCTTCGCCGCATGGTGGGTCTTCAGTAACGTGCAGGACAATCTCCGGAGGCAGAATATCGCCTCCGGCTTCGACTTCCTCAATCGGCGCTCGGGGTTCGACATCGCCCAGTCGCTGATTGAATACTCGAGCGCCTCCACCTACGGCCGCGCCTTCGTCGTCGGCCTGCTCAATACGCTTCTGGTGGCGGTGCTGGGCATCATCTTCGCGACCATCCTGGGCTTCCTCATCGGCATCGCGCGTTTGTCGCACAATTGGCTGATTGCAAAGCTCGCCACGATCTATGTCGAAGTGATCCGGAACATGCCGCTGCTGCTGCAGCTGTTCTTTTGGTACTTCGCAGTGCTGAAGGGCCTTCCCGCCCCGCGCCAGAGCATCGCCATCGCTGGCGGCAGCTACCTCAACGTCCGTGGCCTCTACCTGCCCGCCCCGCTGCCGCAGGAAGGGTTCGGCTACGCCCTGGGCGCGTTCTTCATCGGCATCGTGGCGAGCATCGCGCTCGCCATCTACGCCCGCAAGCTGCAACGCGAAACGGGCCGCCAGCTGCCGGTGTTCCTGCCGTCGCTGGGCCTGATATTGCTGCTTCCGGTCGTGGTGTTCCTGCTCTCCGGCTCGCCCATGACGTTCGAGTATCCTCAGCTGCGCGGCTTCAACTTCAACGGCGGGCTCGTGATCCTGCCCGAACTCATGGCCCTGCTCATCGGCCTCACGATCTACACGGCAAGCTTCATCGCCGAGACGGTGCGCTCGGGCCTCATGGGTGTGCCGAAGGGGCAGACCGAGGCCGCCGACGCGCTCGGCCTGTCGCGGGGCCAGACGCTGCGCCTCGTCACCATTCCCCAGGCCATGCGCATCATCATCCCGCCCCTTACGAGCCAGTACCTCAATCTCACCAAGAACTCGTCGCTTGCGGTGGCGATCGGCTATCCTGATTTCGTCAGCGTGTTCACCGGCACCGTCCTCAATCAGACGGGCCAGGCGGTGGAAGTGATCCTCATTACGATGGGCGTGTTCCTCACCATAAGCCTGACCACGTCCATCGGCATGAACTGGTTCAACAAGCGCATGGCGCTGGTGGAGCGCTAGGCCATGACCACACAGTCCATCCCCGTTCAGCGCTACGTCGCCACGTCGCAAACGCCGGACCGCCCGCCGCCTTCCAGCGTCAAGGGCCCCATCGCCTGGATGCGCGAAAACCTCTTCGCCACCTGGTCCGACACCTTGCTGACGCTGGTTGCGGCCTACCTGATCTACCTGCTCCTGAGCGGCCTGCTGGGCTGGGGCGTTCTCCACGCCGTGTGGAGCGGCAGCGACGGCACGGCCTGCTCGGTGAAGGGCGCTGGCGCCTGCTGGCCCTTCATCTCCGCCAAGTTCGGGCAGTTCATGTATGGCAGCTACCCGCTCGAGGCGCGCTGGCGCGTCAACCTCACGTATCTCCTCGCCATCGCCGGTCTTGCCCCGCTCATGATCCCGCCGATCCCGGGCAAGCTTTGGTCCTCGCTCTATCTCATATTCGTCTTCCCCGTTCTGGCGGTGATCCTGCTTTCCGGCGGCGTCTTCGGCCTCAGCCCCGTGCCCACTTCGCTCTGGGGCGGGCTGATGGTGACGCTGGTGGTGGCGAGTTCCGGCATTGCAGGTGCGTTTCCACTCGGCATCATCCTGGCGCTGGGCCGGCGTTCGCAGATGCCTGCCGTCCGCGCCGTTTCCGTCGCCATCATCGAGTTCGTGCGCGGCGTTCCGCTCATCACCGTGCTGTTCATGGCCTCCGTGATGCTGCCGCTCTTCCTCCCGGGCAACATCACCATCGACAAGCTGATGCGCGCCCTCGTGATGGTGGCCGTCTTCGCGGCGGCCTATCTGGCGGAGGTGATCCGCGGCGGCCTGCAGGCGATACCCAAGGGCCAGTTCGAGGCGGCCGATGCGCTGGGCCTCACCTACTGGCAGGCGATGGGGCTCATCATCCTGCCGCAAGCCCTGAAGCTGGTTATCCCGGGCATCGTCAACACCTTCATCGCCCTTTTCAAGGATACGAGCCTCGTCCTCATCATCGGCATCTTCGATTTGCTTGGGGCGGTGCAATCGGCCATGACGGATGCAAAGTGGCTGTCGCCGTCCACCCCGACCACGGGCTACGTCTTCGCAGGCTTCGTGTTCTGGGCCTTCTGCTTCGCCATCTCCCGCTACTCGCTCGTCATCGAACGGCGTCTCGCCGCCGGTGGCCAGCGCACGGGGCCGAAGGCCTGAAGCCGCTGTTCCTTGCAGAGCCTGCATCAAAGCCCGCCGTCGCGGGCTTTGACCGCAGTTGGGGGAAAAATCGCGTTCCGCACACTTCATCTCCGCGAAGGCGGAGATCCACGCAAGCCGGCCAACGCCTGATCAGCCCGCCATCGAACACGCTTTCCAGGCCGTAGCCCTGCGCACAAGGCGTTCTTATGCAGCGGCAAAATGCAGGGTCTCGCTGCGATCGCCTGGGAAGGCAAAGAGGAAAGGCGCCGTCTACCGCAGACTGGTGTGGATCACCGCCCAAGCCTCGACAGGCTCAGCGCGCAACCTGCCGCTCGAGCGCGCGCGCGGTGGCAAGCAGACGCCCGTCCTCGCGGCGCGCGCCCACGAGCTGCACACCCACCGGCATGCCGGCAACAGTAAGCAGCGGCAGGCTCACGCACGGCACACCGAGATAGGTCCACATGGCGTTGAACACCGGATTACCCGTGGTCTCGAGCCCCTTGGGTGCCGGTCCGCACGCCGACAGTGTCACGATGGCATCGTAGCGCGACAGGACCTTGGCAACCTCCGCATACATCGGCTCGCGCGCATTGACGGAGCGGATGTAATCGCCGGCCGTGATCTTCGCGCTCTCGCGCAACCGCTCCGTGATATTGGCACTGAGCTTCTCCGGACTGCGGGCGAGAAGGGGCCCGTAGTAGGCGACGTTTTCGGCCCCCATCACGTTGGCATGATGAGCGCGTACGTCAGCCATCGCCGGGATCTCGACTTCCTGCGCCGCGCCGCCCAATGCGCGGACAAAGCCACTCAGCGCCTCTTGCGCGGCTGGTTCCGCCTCGTCCCAGGCCGGCGACTTGAAGAATGCGAGCCGAAGCGGGCCCTGCTTTGCCGAGGCAAGCGCCACAGAAAGGCGGGGCCGGTCGCGCGTGAAGCTCACCGGATCGTCGGGATCATGCGCCGACATGGCATCGGCGATCAGCGCCAGGTCTTCGATGCTGCGGCCGTAGACGCCGATCGTATCGAGCGTATGCGATTGCAGCGTGGCGCCGCGTCGCGAGATCAGGCCCAGGGTCGGCTTCAAGGCATGAATGCCGCAGAACGAGCCGGGGCGGATCACCGAGCCACCCGTCTGCGTCCCGAGCGCCAGCGGTATCGTCTGCGCGCCGACCGCTGCCGCAGACCCGGAAGACGATCCGCCCGGCGTATGCAGCGCATTGTGCGGGTTGCGCGTCTTGTTCGGACACGTATTGGCAAGCTCCGTTGTCACCGTCTTGCCGATGATGACGCCGTCGGCCGCCCGGATCTGCGCCACGCAGAACGCGTCCTTGTCGGGCTGATGCCCCTCATACAGCGCGCACCCGTTCTGCGTCGGCATATCCGCCGTGTCGATGATGTCCTTGATCCCGACAGGCAGGCCGAACAACGGACCGGGCGTCTTCCCTGCAGCCCTCGCCTTGTCGAGCGCACGCGCCTGCGCCAGCGCATGCTGAGGATCGCACACGACCCAGGCCTCGATTTCACGCTCGCGCGCAGCTATGGCGTCGAGGCAGGCGCCGACATAAGCCTCCGCCGTAAGTTCGCCCCGCACCATCTTCTCGCGCGCCTGCGTTGCGGTGAGCGTGAGGAGGCTGCCGGTCATGCGATAACTCCAGAGGTTGCCCAAATCGGCCGTGCTATAGGCCTTCCCTGATAACAGCCGAGCAGCAACCTTACCAGTCGCACCCTCAAGGCACGAACGAGCCGGCGTTGATGAGCCCGGCACACACGGAGGCCGCGGCAAAACACGTGGCCCCCGCAATGTTGTTCGTCTCGATCACTCGCGGCAACAGCCAGTACAATCCGCGGAACACGGCAAGTTGCACCACGCAGGCGATCAGGCTCCAGGCAAAAAAGTCGAGAAAGCCAGCTTGCACGTGCGCCGCCACGAGGATGGGCGCGGTGTACCCGAGCATCGCGCCCGCGAGCGCCACTGCCGGCGCGAGCTTTCCCTGCCGGATGTCTTCGAGCTCGTCGTAGGGTGTCACCCAGATGTACAGCCACGTGAACAGCCCCAGCACCCCGAGGCTCGCGACAAGATAGACCGCGAACGCCACGATGCTGCCGAACGCCTGTTGCAAGAGCATTGCTCGCACTCCCTATTCGATGATCGCGTGCGGTATGAAGCGCGACGTATTCTTGGTGATCAGCGATGTGTCCTCACGCACGCCGATGCCACGGGCCTTGCCGCCGATGATCCAGCTGCCGATCACCGGCACGTTCTGCCCGAACACCGGCAGGTCGGCCATCTCCTGCAGCACGGCGGGCCCTTCATAGGCACCCTCCGTCGCATCGATCACGCGCCCATCCTCCACAAGGCGGACATTGCTGCCCTCGCGCGAGTGCAGCGGCTTGCGGACATACCGGCTCGAGAGTGCCGATCGCGCCGGATCATCCTCGAAGTAGGCCGGCAAGAGGTTGGGGTGTCGCGGCGCCATTTCCCACAGCAGCGGCAGGATGCCCTTGTTTGAGAGGACCGCCTTCCACGGCGGTTCGAGGAACCGCGTGATCGCCATTCCTGGCGCCCGCGCAAACGCATCCTCGAACATCCACTCCCAGGGATAGAGCTTGAACAGTAGCTCAATGGGCCGTTCCTCATTATCGAGAAATGGCCCTTCCTCGCGGCTTCCCACTTCGTCGATGGCGAGCACGCGCGGCACGAAACCGGCACTGCGCGCGCACTCCGCGAGATAGGCGACGAGGCCCGCATCTTCCGTCGAATTCGGCATGCACGCCAGATGCAGCATCTCGTTGCCGCCCTCCTGGCGCAGTAGGGTCAGCTGCGCCAGCAGTGCCTCGTGCAACGCGTTGAACTGGTCTGCATCATCCGGGATGAGATTGCGCGCCATTGCATCTTCGAGCCAGGTCCATTGGAAAACGGAGGCTTCGAACAAGGCCGTTGGCGTGTCCGCATTGTATTCGAGAAGCTTTGCAGGCCCGCGCCCATCAAAGGCAAGGTCGAACCGGCCATAAAGCGACGGATCGCGGCGCGCCCAGCTTGCCGCTATCAGATCCCAGGCATGCACTGGAATGCAGAGCCGCTCGAGAATGCGCTGATCCTTCACCGCCCGTTGCACGAGTTCAAGGCAGAGATCCGAGAGCGCCGTGCTCGGATCCTCCAGCCCCGCCTCGATCTCGCGCAGCGAAAAGGCGTAATAGGCGCGCTCGTCCCAATAGATCTCGCCATCTATGGTGGCGAATGTAAACCCCGCATTGCGCGCAATGTCAGCAAGGTCGGCGCGTGGTGGAACGGGAATGCGCTGCATCGTTGCGACTACCCTAACCGCCGCCGCCGAAGAACGACATACCCGTCTTCCCGAAGCCCCCGCGGTTCACAGTCTTGGTCGCCACCTGCTGGGACGATTTCTCCGAGTTGGAAGACCACGAGCTGGACCCGGACCCAGAGGACCTGCCGCTGCGGCACTGCTGGGACGCGTTGGGATTGTTGGGATCGCCACTGCGGCACGAGTCCCAGTTCGAAATGGCGAAAATGCCGAGGGCCGATACGCCGATGGCACCGATGGCGATACTGGCGGAGCGTTTACGGTTGGGCGTCGGCGCGGTGGGCGAAGGCGAAGCCGGCGCGACCGCGGCCTTGCCGAAAGCGCGTGGCTTCACGCCATCGAACCGTGCTGTCGCGTCACGCTTGGGCGCCTCTTTGCTCATGGCCCTTCACTGCCTGTGGATCCGACCTTGCTTCGAGTTGAGCATGCGCCGGTTGCCCAGCGCTTAATGCTCCCCCCGCAAATGCCGGAAGGGTAAACCGGTCGGAAGCCTACAAGGCATGCAGCATCAGGGCTGTACCGCAGGAAACGCAGGCGCTCAGGTTGCAGCAGCTCCGGTCTCCGGCACCGTCGCCTGCGCCAAATGCTTGCCGATGATGTAGCCGAAGGTGAGGGCGGGTCCGAGCGTGATACCGCCGCCTGGATAGTTGCCGCCCATGATCGAGGCCATATCGTTGCCCGCCGCGTAGAGACCGCCGACGGGGCTGCCGTTCTGTCCCAGCACCTCGCCGTTCCCGTTCGTGCGCAAGCCCGCAAAGGTGCCGAGATCACCGGGCACCACTTGCACCGCATAGAAGGGCGCTTTCGCAACCGGGCCGACGCAGGGATTTGGCTGCACCGTGGCATCACCCAGATACCGGTTGTAGGCATTGCAGCCCTTGTTGAACTCCGGGTCCTCGCCGCGTGCCGCCCCGGCGTTCACACGCGCAATCGTTTCCCGCAACCCTTTCGCATCGACGCCGATCGCTGCAGCCAGTTCTTCGACTGTCCGCCCGCGCTTCAGATAGCCTGAGCGCAGAACCCCGGAAAGCGGCACCGGAAACGGCTTCACGAAACCCAGGCCGTAGCGGCGCAGTGTCGGGTGATCGGCAATGAGCCAGGCCGTAGGCAGCTCTCCCTTCGGCGTCGCGGAAACCATGGCCTGGATGAAGTCGTGATACGAGTTCGCCTCGTTCACGAAGCGGCGCCCGTTGCGCAGAACCGCAATGACGCCCGGCTTGCCGCGGTCGATGAAGTGCGGGAACACGCCGAAGGTGCCATCGCGGCGCGGAACGCGTGAGACAGGCACCCAGGCCGCCGCGTTGGGATAGCCTTCCACGGCCCCGCCACCCACGGCTTCTGCAAGCCTCAAACCGTCCCCCGTATTGCCCTCGGGCGCAGGCGACCAATGCTCCTTGCCGGTCGGAGCATGCGGAAAGCTCGCCTGTCGCCGCGCGATGTCGTGCGGGAAGCCGCCGGCGGCAAGCACGACGCCACGCCGTGTCTCAACCCGCACTTCGCCCTTTTCCGAACTCACGATCGCACCGACGACGCGACCACTTTCCACCAGAAGACGCACGACAGGTGACGAAGTCCAGATTTCCACGCCGGCATCGAAAGCCGACTTTGCGAGCCGGCCTGCGAGCGCATTTCCGTTCGTGAGCCGCATCGCCCGACCGTGCAACGCCAGGTCGCGCAGGTATCGCGCCAGCAGCAGTGTGACGAAGCCCGCAGACTTCACCGATCGCGTCACGTTGAAGAAATGCAGCAGCTCGCGCTGCGAGCCGATCATCATGCCGATGAACGTGATTTCGCGCAGGGGTGAACGCAGACGCTTCACCTCTGGCCCCAGCGCGCGCGCATCGAACGCCTTGGCCACGATCGAGCGGCCACCCGGCATGCCACCAGGCGCCTCGGGATGATAGTCCGAAAAGCCCGGCCCCAGTTCGAACTGCAATGAAGTATTCTTCTCGAAGAACTCGACGGCCCGTGGCCCGTTCTCGAGAAAGGCATCCACCGTCTCCGGATTGAACTGGTTGCCGGCCTCGTGCTGCAGGTAGCGCCGCGCAGCTTCCTTGCTGTCCTTGACGCCAGCGGCCACGGCGTGCGGGCTGTTCGGCACCCAAAGCCAGCCGCCGGAGCGCGCGGTGGTACCGCCGTAGACCGGCTCCTTCTCCGCCACGATAACCTTCAACCCTGCCTTGGCGGCCGTGACGGCAGCTGAAAGACCACCCGCGCCCGAGCCGACCACCAACACATCCACGACCATGCTGCGCGCGGGCGCGGCCGAATTCTTGGCCTGAAGCTGCATTCTGCGTCACCTTCCCCTGCGGCTGTTTCGAGCAGCCTACGCGACCCCCAGCACCGCCGCCACGTGTTCGCCGATGGCGAGCGACGCCGTGAGCCCCGGACTTTCGATGCCGTACAGCGCGACGAGGTTGTCGATCCCATGCACGGCCGCGCTATGGATGAAGAAGTCCGGCACCGCTTCGCCCTCGCGATAGAGCTTGGGACGGATGCCGGTGTAGTCGGGATGCAGCCGGCTGACGTCGAGGCCCGGGTAATAGGTCCGGATGAAATCGAGGAAGGCTGCAAGCTTCTCCGGCTCGAAGCTGTAGTCGATCTCGGGGATCCAGGCGATGTCGGGGCCGAACTTGCAACGCCCCCCGATGTCCACCGTCGCGTGCAGGCCGAGCCAGGCGCCGTCGGGCATGGGGTAGATGTGCCGCTTGAACGGCGACCGTCCCGAGAGAGCGTAGTACTGCCCCTTCGCGTAGTAGGTGGGCGGCGGCACGTAGCCCGTGGACGGTGTGAGCGTGGCAGCAAGCTTCGAGGCATGCAGCCCCGCCGAGATCACCAGTGTTCGGCAGGTCAGCGACCCAGCCTCTGCCCCGCCTGTGGTGAGCTTGAAGGTGCCATCCTGCTGCCGTTCGATGCCAAGCACCGGGCAGCGCAGCACCACGGAGCCACCCGCCGCCTCGATCAGCCCTTGCAGGGTGAGCATGTAGGCATGGCTGTCGATGACGCCGGTCGATGGCGACAGCAGCGCGGCGACACAAGACAACTCCGGCTCGAGCGCTTTCGCAGCTTCGGCCGACAAGGGCTCGAGATCTGGAACGCCGTTGGCCTTCGCCGTCTCGTGCAGTTGCGCCAGCTTTTTCAGTTGGCTGTCGTGCGTGGCAACGAGGAGCTTGGTGCAGCGGGCGTGCGGCACGGCGTGGTCTCGGCAGAAGTCGTAGAGCATGTGCTTGCCCTTGACACACAAGGTCGCGCGCAGGCTGCCTGTGGGGTAGTAGATACCGGCGTGGATCACCTCGCTGTTGCGCGAGCTTGTTTCCGAGCCGATGAGGTCGTGCTGCTCCAGCACCATCACCTCGTGGCCCTTCTCCGCCAGAGCCCTGCCGATGGCGAGGCCGACCGCGCCGGCGCCCACCACCACGATTTCAACATCCACCGCGTTTGCCATGGTTTCTCCTGAAGAATCAGGTGATGCCACGCTTCATGCCCCCGTTCCATAGCGGGCTGTGGAACATCACGTTTGGCCACTTGCGTCGGGAACAAAAGTGGAACATAAGGCGTGAGGGCTGCGTCGCGTTCCGATTGGTTGGGTCCGATTGGCGGAGGGAGAAGCGCATGGCAGGTGTCGATACGGGTGCGGCCCACGTGCACGATCAGGGCGAGATGTGCCCCTGGTGCGAGCAACCCATCTCGCATGAGAAGTTCGAGGATATTCGCCGGCGCATGACGGCCGAGCAGGAAGAGCGCCTGGCCGCGCTCGCAGCAGAGCATGCGGCGGAGAAAGCAGCGGTCGAACGCAAGGCCGCCGCAACACTCGCCCAGGCCCAGAAAGACGCCGCAGCCGCAGCCGAACAGAAACTGGCCGCCATGCGCACTGAAATCCAGAAAGCTGCCGAGGCGCAGAGCCTCGCAAGAATTGCGGAGATCCAGCAGCGCCTCGCCGCCGCGGAAGACGCGCGCGCCTCTGCACAACAGCAGATCGCAAACCTGAAGGTGGAGCAGGAGGCAGCCCTGGCTCAGCGCGTTGCGGAAGCACGCGAGGCTCTGCAGCGCGAGCGCGACAGCGCTGTCCTTGCCGAGAAGTCGAAGGCGTTCGAGGAGACCCAGCGCCTGCAGCAGAAGCTGCAGGACCTGCAGCGCCAGCTCGAGGCCAAGACCTCGAACGAGTTGGGCGAGTCCTCCGAGTTGGATCTGTTCGAGGCCTTGAAGGACGCCTTCCAGGGCGATCGCATCTGGCGTGTCGGCAAGGGCGTCAACGGCGCCGACGTCATCCACATCGTCGTCCACAACGGCCAGGAATGCGGCAAGATCATCTACGACGCCAAGAACCGCAACGCCTGGCAGAACGAGTTCGTGAACAAGCTCCGCGCCGACAAGATCGCCGAGGGCGCCGATCACGCCATTCTTTCCAGCAACAAGTTCCCCAAGGACAAGCAGCAGATCCATCCGCAGGACGGCGTGATCGTTGCAGCGCCCTCCCGCGTGGTGGCCCTCGCCGAGATCCTGCGCGGGCAGGTGATCCGCATGCACGCGCTGCGGGCAAGCTCCGAGGAGCGCGGACAGAAATCGGAAGACCTTTATCGCTTCATCACGTCCGAGCATTTCAAGCAGCTTGTCGATCAGGTCGAGACGCAGACGGGCCGCATGCTCGATCTCGACAGCAAGGAGCAGGAGGCCCATCGTCGTCTGTGGGACCAGCGCAACAAGCTGATCAAGTCGGTGCAGAAGGCACGCAGTGATCTCGCCTTCGAGGTCGATCGCATCATCGGCACGGCTGGCAACGGTCCCGAGGCCGATGAAGCCGCCTGACGGCCATTGAACCGGCGAGCGGAGGAAGCCATGCAGGGCAGCAGAAACGAACGCGGCATCTGGATGGCGCGGGGCGGCAAAGGCGAAGAACTCGTTGTCCTCCTGCACGGCATCGGCGCCAACGCTGCCGCATGGCAACCGCTTGTCGCCGCTATCGAGCTGCGCGGCACGCATCGTTGGCTCACGCTCGACTTCCGCGGCCACGGCCGTTCCGCGATGGAAGGCCCCTATGGCTACGCCGCGCATGCGGCCGATGTGGCCCACGCCCTGCGCGATGAGGCGCCCGCCACCTTCACCATCCTGGGGCATTCCTTCGGCGGAGTGATCGCCGCGCTCGTGGGCAGCGGCTGGTTTGGCGTCGTGCCGAAGGCTGTTGCCACTATCGGCGTCAAACTGGAATGGACGGACGCGGAAATCGCCAAGGTGTACGACATGGCCTCGAAACCGCCGCGCACCTTCGCCACGCGCGCCGAGGCCATCGAACGCTACTTGAAAGGCGCAGGGCTGTTCGGGCTCGTCGATCCCGCAGGCGAAATGGCTGCCCCCGGCGTGCGCGAGGTGCCCGGGGGCCATCAGGTGGCCGTCGACCCGCGCGTCTTCACCGCCGTCGGCCCGCCGCTCGAGCGCGTCTTCGGGCTCGTATCCTGTCCCTTGCGCATGGCAGCGGGCGCAAAGGATCCGATGGTGACACTTGCCGCCATGCAGCGCATCGATCCGGGCGCGCAGCTCTTCGATGGGCTCGGCCACAATGCCCAGGTCGAGGCGCCCGCAACGGTGCTGGACTTTGCCTTGAGTCCAGCTGCGTGATCAAAGCCGCGAACGGCTGATCCTCATTGCTCCGGCGTGTAGCCCGAAGCCTTCACCGCCGGCTCCCACAGCGCACTGTCACGCCTTTGGATAGCGCCGAGCTCTTGCGGCGTGGTGCCCGTGGGATTGAGCCCGAAGCCCAGCAGGCGCTCCCGCACAGTCGGCTTCTGCACCGCCTCGCCCAAGATTTTCGAAAGCCTCGCCAGTGTATCGGCAGGCGTACCTGCGGGCGCGAACACCGCATACCAGCCGGCGCCCTCGATGCTGTAGCCGGCCTCGCGGAATGTGGGCACGTCGGGCAGGAACGGAGATCGCGCGCTATCCGACGTCGCGAGCACGCGGATGCGGCCCGCCTTGTGCTGCTCAAGCAGGTCGCTGGTCGTCGTGAACATGATCGGGATCTGACCTGCAACGAGATCCGTCAAGGCGGCCGCCGAGCCCCGATACCCCACGTGCCGCAGGTCCAGCCCTGCCGCGCGCGCGAACGACACCGCGAAGAAGTGCGGCAGCGTCCCCGCAGCAGGCGTTCCATAGGCTCCCTTGTCGGGGTTCGCCTTCACCCACGACACCAGATCCTTCACCGACGAGACGCCGGCCTGCGGACCAACCGCCACCGCGAAGTCGAACGTTGCGACCTGCGCCACGGGTGCCAGATCTGTCATGGGATCGTAATTGAGGGTCTTATAGACATGCTGGTAGACGGCCACCGGCGCAATCGGCGTCAGAAGCAGCGTGCGTCCATCGGGCGCCGCGCTCTTGACCGCCACCACCCCGAGCCGCCCCTGCGCCCCGGCACGATTGTCCACCACCACCGGCTGGCCCGTAACCTGTTGCAGGTGGTCCGCAAGGATCCGCGCCAGCGCATCACCGGAACCGCCCGCTGCAAAGGGGAAGATGATGCGTGTCGTCTCGCCCGATTGCGCATAGGCCAGCGAACTCCCGTTGAACAGCAACATCGCGCCCAGCAGCACGCGCACGGCAGCCCACATCATGATGCCATCCCCCCTTGCTCTTGCGGCCGCTTGAGGGCCGAGAGGACGACCATATGCGCGCAGCAAGCCGGTTGGCTACAGCGCTTGTTCCTGCCGCGCCGTTGCGGAGGCGGGGAGGCTGTGCCAAACAGCGCGGACAAGGATACCGGTCAAACCCGCTGTCCGTCCGAGGAGGTATCTCATGAACCGCATGGTGAAGCTCGCCCGTCGCCCGCATGGCATGGTGAAAGCGGAAGACTTCAAGGTCGAGGAAGGGCCTGTGCCCGTTCCCGGCGAAGGCGAGGTGCGGGTGAAGCTCGCCTATGTGTCTCTCGACCCCGCCATGCGTGGTTGGATCACGGAAGCGAAATCCTATGTGCCACCGGTGGCGATCGGTGAAACGATGCGCGCATATTCGGTCGGTATCGTGGATGCCTCCAACAACCCTGCTTTCAAGGTCGGGGACGCCGTGCAAGGAATGCTGGGCGTCCAGGACTACGCCATCTCCAAGGGCAAGGGGCTGCTGCGCGTCGACCCGTCCCAGGCGCCGCTCGAACGCTGGATCGGCGGGCTCGGCATGCCGGGCTGGACTGCCTATTTCGGCCTGCTCGAAGTGGGCCAGCCGAAGGCCGGCGAAACGGTGGTGGTGTCGGCCGCGTCGGGCGCGGTGGGCTCCATCGTGGGCCAGATTGCCAAGATCAAAGGCTGCCGTGCCGTCGGCATCGCCGGTGGCGCCGAGAAATGCAAGTATGTGGTCGATGAACTCGGCTTCGACGCCTGCGTCGACTACAAGGGCGGCAACCTCTCTGCTGAATTGAAGGCCGCCTGTCCCTCCGGCATCGACGTCTACTTCGAGAACGTCGGCGGCGAAATCCTCGATACGGTGCTGCTGCAGATGAACCTCCGCGGGCGCATCCCCGTGTGCGGGCTTATCTCTGCCTACAACGCCACCGAGGCGCCGCAGGGGCCAAAAAACCTTCGCTGCGTGCTGACCCAGCGCCTGCGCATGCAAGGCCTCATCGTATTCGACTGGGCCGATCGCATTCCCGAAGCCATTTCCGCATTGGGAGCCTGGCACAAGGAGGGCAAGCTCAAGATCCGCGAGGATGTCCGCACGTCCGGGCTCGCCTCATTCCCGCAGGTATTGAACGAGCTCTACACGGGAGGCAACTTCGGCAAGCTGGTGTTGAAGGTCTGATGCTCAAGTCTGGCGTTACGCTCTACTTCGTCCGGCACGGCGAGACCGATTGGAATCGCGCCCAGCGCTACCAGGGCCAGCAGGACATACCGCTCAACGAGATCGGTCGGGGCCAGGCTGCGCGCAACGGCGCGACGCTCAGGGAGGCGCTGGGCCCCATCGCTCCCGACCTCGATTATGTCGCCAGCCCCCTGTTGCGTGCCCGCGAGACCATGGAGATCGTCCGTGACGTGATGGGCCTGGAGCGGGCGAGCTATCGCCAGGACGATAGGCTGGCCGAAATCCGCTACGGCCATTGGGAAGGCCAGCTTTGGAGCGAGCTGCCCACCATCGACCCGGAAGGCTTCGCCGCCCGGCAGGCCAACTTTTGGGGCTGGCAGCCCCGCGATGGTGAAAGCTATGCGATGCTCTCTACGCGCATCGCCGGCTGGCTCGAGGAGGTGGACCGGACAGCGGTGGTCGTCGCCCACGGCGGCGTCATGCGCGTGCTGCGGGGCCTCGTCGAAGGCCTGGCGCCGGAAGCCATCCAGGCGCTGCCCGTACCGCAGGACAAAATCCTGATCCTCGAAGGGGATGCCGCGCGCTTCTTGTGAGCGTCTGGCAACTCGGACACCGGAAACATATGCCTCACCCGGCGTGACCGTGGGGCAACATGCTTAATTCCATTGTGGGCTGTGCGCTTTCAACGGCAAAAACGGCTGGTCTCCCAGGGCCGATCCCACTTAGAAAGCGGCTTCGTGCAAGGCACATGCGTCGGCTTTAGGCCGTGAGCGGCAAATCTGGGGGCCTTCCTCGTGAACCACATCGGATTGAGAGCGCTTCTCCTTTCGGCAGCGATGGCGATTTCCTCGGCGGCCGCATGGAGCCAGGCGCAACCGCCAGCCCAGTCCCAGGCCGTTCCTGAACAACTTGGCGCCTGCAAGAGCGAGACGGCAAGCGTCCTCGACAAGATCGCCGCCTGCACCAAACTCATTGCAGAGACCACCGACGACGAGATCCGCATCGAAGCCTACATCCAGCGCGGCGTCCTGCGCGAGCAGTCCGAGCAGCGCGACGAGGCTGTGCTCGATTACAGCGAGGCGATCAAGCTCGATCCGCAGAACGCCGTCGCCTTCTTCAATCGTGGCAACGTTTACGACCAGCTGGCCCAGTACGACCTCGCCATCGCCGACTACACGGAAGCCATCAAGCTCGATCCCAAGGACGCCGACATTTTCAACAATCGCGGCCAGTCCTACGACAACAAAGGCCTCTTCGACCTGGCCATCGCCGACTACACCGAGGCGATCAAGCTCGCCCCAGCCAGCGGCCGCGCCTACTACAACCGTGGCCTCACGCTTGTCGCCAAGGGCGAACACAAGGCCGCCGTGGGCGATTTCACCGAAGCGATCCGCATCGACGCCAACGACGGCGAGGCTTACGTGAACCGGGCCATGGCGTACGAGACGCTTGGCAATCAGGATGCCGCCAAAGCCGACTATCAGAAGGTGCTCGCGCTTCAACCCGCCCACAACCACGCCAAAGAGGCCCTGGCGCGCCTTACGAACTGAGCGGGAGACATCACAGGGATGAGCGGCAACGGAACGACGCTCCATCCCCTACTCGTCCCCTTTCGGCAGGCGGAGTGGCTGAATGCCACCCGGGCGCGCGCCTATCTCGTCATTCTGGCCACGGTGTCAGGGCTTGTCGCGCTCGTATATCTTGCGCTTTCTCGCGATGGCCTTGATCCAACCGGCAAGCCGCTGGGCACGGACTTCGCAAGTTTCTGGACGGCCTCACAGCTGGCGCTGAGCGGTAACCCCGCAACCGCCTGGAACATGCAATTGCACAAGGCTGCGCAAGCGGCACTCTTTGGCGAGGCCGCAGGCTATGCGGCTTTTTTCTATCCTCCACCTTATCTGCTCGTTTGCGCCCCCCTCGCAGTTCTCCCCTACACGCTGTCACTGCTGGCTTGGCTTGCTGCGACCGGCACGGCCTGGCTCTCCATGATGCGCACCTGGACGCGCACGCTGGGGGAAGATCGCATCGGATGGCTGACGCTGATGGCGTTTCCGGCGGTTCTCGTCAATGCCGGTCACGGCCAGAACGGCTTTCTCACGGCCGCGCTGCTGGGCTTCGGCGCCCTCCACCACAAAGCCCGACCTTGTCTGGCTGGGGCGGCCTTCGGTGCGCTCGTGATCAAGCCACAGCTGGGCCTTCTCATTCCCCTTTTCCTCGTGTTCACGCGGAACGGTCGTGCCTTCGCGGCCGCCGGCTTGGCTGCGGGCGCGCTGTGCGCTGTCGCAAGCCTGTTCTTCGGTCTCGAAAGCTGGAAGGCCTTCTTCGCCGCCTCCGAGATGGCGCGCGCCGTGTTGGCCGACAACCTCGTCGGCTACGAGAAGATGCAGAGCGTCTATGCCGCCCTGCGTGGCCTTGGAATGCCAGCGTCCGTTGCATGGTGCGCGCAGGCGATCATGTTGACGCTGGCCGTCGCTTCCCTCTGGTATCTGCGCAGCGCACAGCCGGCAGCCGCCGGAGCCGCCTTCGCCTGCGCAACATTGCTCGCCACGCCCTTCGTGCTCGACTACGACCTGACGCTTCTCGCGGTGCCACTCGTCTGGCTGTTCGCACAGGGCATGCGCACGGGCTTCATGCCCTGGGAAAAGCTCGTCCTGGCTTTGGGCTACATTCTCCCTCTGGTCTCGCGACCGCTTGCGGGAAACCTGCATCTGCCGCTCGCATCGCTGGTGATTGCCGCTCTTCTCGCGGCAATCCTGCGGCGCCACGCAGCCAACGCCGTTCCGCCAGAAGTCGGGCAAGCTTGAGGATAGGCTCAAACATGGCAGCGCCCGCATCCGTCACGGCATTGTTGGCGCGCGTGACATGCAGCCATGCCCCCCGCGGCAATTGCGGTTGCGGGGGCGGCGCGGTAGGCTCCATGCGTCGTTTTCCCGAAAGGCAAGGCCGATGACCGATATCCTCAGCATCGAAGATCTGGTGGCACGCATTCCCAGCGGCGCCTCGATTGCCCTGCCTTCGGACTATTCCGGCTGCGCCATGACAGCCGTGCGCGCACTCATCGCGCGGGGCGTGCGCGACCTTCACATCGTCTCCATGCCGCAGGGCGGTTTCCAGGTCGACATGCTCGTCGGCGCCAAGGCCGTCGCCCGCATCGAAGCCGCCGCCGTGACGCTGGGCGAGCACGGCATTGCGCCCCGCTTCAACGCCGCCATCAAGGCTGGCGAGATCGAGATGTGGGATTCGACCTGCCCTGCCCTTCTTGCAAGCCTCCAGGCCGGAGAGAAAGGACTGCCGTTCGTGCCGTTCCGCGGCATCATCGGCTCCGATCTTCTGCGCGTGCGCCCCGACTGGAAAGTAATCGACAATCCGATGGCGGAAAGCGGCGTCAAGGACCCGATCGTTCTTCTCCCTGCGCTGCGACCAGACTTTGCCCTGTTCCACGCGGTGAAGGCCGACACGCAAGGCAACGTCTGGGTTGGCGTGCAGCGCGAGCTGATGACAGCCGCTCATGCAGCGAGGGAAACTCTCGTCACTGTGGAGAAGATCGAGGATACCGATTTCCTCCGCAATCCCGAGCTTGCGCCCGGCACCATCTCGAGCCTCTACATCAACGCCATCGCAGTTGCGAAGGAAGGCGCCTGGCCCGTAGGCCTCGACAACGCTTACCCGGCCGACAATAAAGCCCTTGCCGATTATGCAGCTGCAGCCGCAACCGCAGACGGTTTCGCACGCTGGATAGAAACTCCTGCACAGGTTGCAGCGCACGCTTAACGTGACGCCACAGCCACACGCGGCACTGTTTCGCGCCGCGCTGCGGCACCGCTTTCCAGATCTCGCCGCATTGACCTTCTAACCCCTGTTGCACGCGTAACTGCGTGTCGCGCCAAAGTGTGCATCACTCCTGCATGCGAGTGCGCGAGAGGGACGACGAGGCCGACGACAAGAACAGGAGATGCGGGATGCAAACGAACCAGAACACGCTGCCGCTCAACACGTGGATGGTGATCGAGCCTGGCGCCTATGGGCAGATGAAGATCCTGTCCACGCACAAGTCCCAGAAAGAGGCGGAAGCCGAGCGCGACCAGCGCAACCGCGGTCTTCATCCGGCGCGCTACAGTGCCGTGATGGCGCTTCAACCCGTCGCCGAGCGCATGGGCCCGCTTCGCAACTGACGCTGATTGGCCGCGCTCGCACTCTTTGGCGCTCTGGCAGCAGCGCTCACAACCGAATTGACAGCAAGTGGCGCTCACGCCGCTCGTGCATGTGCTATAGGCGGCGGTAGTCCATTGCGAGGTTCATCGTCATGACTGCCGCCGCTGCACTTGCGCCGCCGTCTCCGCCAGAAATCATGATCACCGCCATTGCGGACCAGCTTGCCGGCCTGCGCCACGTGGCGGTGGGTGCCCGATCGCCCGTGCCGGGAAGTGCTGCGCATCTGGCGCGCCTGCGTTCGCGTGGCCAGTTGCGTATCTCCATTCTCGGCAGCCGCAAGCACAGCCCCTTCGTCAACGGTGCGCCCGAGCTTTTCGATTGCGCCAGCCAGGGCCGCATCGACGCCTTCTTCCTTTCGGGCGGCCAGATTGACGGTTTCGGCAACATCAATCTGGTCGGCGTCGGCGACATCGCCGCCTATCCGAAGGCCGACGCGCGTTTCCCCGGCTCCTTCGGCTCCGCCTACCTCTATTTCGTGGTGCCGCGCGTGATCCTGTTCACGCTCGAGCATTCGCCCCGCGTGCTTTGCGAGAAGGTGGATTTCATCAGCGCCCCCGGCACCAGCGCGCCGGAGGTTTATCGCCCCGGCGGACCCAAGGCGCTCATCACACCGAAATGCGTTTTTGCTTTCGACAAGGCGAAGGCCCGCTTCACGCTGCGCAGCACCCATCCGGGCGTCTCGGTGGCAGACGTTCAGGCCGCCACCGGCTTCGACTTCGAAATCCCTGACGACGTGCCCGAGACACCGGGCCCCTCCCGGGAAGACCTGCAGCTCCTGCGCACCGATGTCGCCCAGGCCATCGCCGATACCTACCCCGCCTTCTCCCGGCGCACCTGGGGCATTGGTTAACGCTTCGCCCCATCCGTCGCCTTGCCGCTTTGCGCTTCCCTCCCGGCATTGCTATACCGCAGCGCGGACGGTGAAAGGGCGGGCACATGGAAAAGCTGAAGGTTGCCGTGACAGGCGCTGCGGGCCGGATGGGCCGTGAGCTCATCAAGGCCGTCCACGATACGCCGGGTTGTATCGTTGCGGGTGCCGTGGAGCGTCCAGGCTCATTGGCTCTCGGCCAGGATGCAGGCCTCCTTGCGGGCCTTGGCAAGATCGGCGTCGTCATCGGCGACGATGCGCTCGAGCAGTTCGCCAAGGTCGACGCGGTGCTCGACTTCACGATGCCGGCAGCCTCCGTGGAATTCGCGGGCCTCGCCGCCAATGCGCGCATCGTGCACGTCATCGGCACCACAGGTTTCTCCGCCGAGGAGAACGCCAAGATCGCGGCTGCGGCGCGCCACGCCACCATCGTCAAGTCCGGCAACATGAGCCTCGGGGTGAATCTTCTTGCGGCTTTGGTGAAGAAGGTGGCGGCAGCGCTCGACGCCGACTTCGACATCGAGGTTCTGGAGATGCATCACCGGCACAAGATCGACGCGCCGTCAGGCACCGCGCTGCTGTTGGGCCAGGCCGCGGCCGACGGGCGCAAGGTGGCGCTTCCCGATGTCAGCGTGCGCGTGCGCGACGGCCACACAGGCGAGCGCAAGCGCGGCGACATCGGCTTTGCCACGCTGCGTGGCGGCAACGTGGTGGGCGAGCACTCCGTGATCTTCGCGGCTGATGGCGAGCGGATCGAGCTCGCTCACAAGGCCACCGATCGCGGCATCTTCTCCCGCGGCGCCGTGAAGGCCGCTCTATGGGCGCACGGCAAGCCTCCCGGGATCTACGACATGTTCGACGTGCTCGGCATCGCCGAGGCCAAGGGTTGAGGATCTGCCCTCACAACACGACGGAGACCGACAACGTGACTGAAGCCAAAGGCAACTTCCTTGTCCTCGTGCGCCATGGCGAAAGCGAGTGGAACAAGCTCAACCTGTTCACGGGCTGGAAAGACCCCGATCTCACCGAGAAGGGCGTGGCGGAGGCGAAAGCTGCCGGCGCACTTCTGAAGAAGCTGGGCTTCCGCTTCGACATGGCCTTCACCAGCGCCCTGAAGCGCGCGCAACGGACGTTGCAGCTGATCCTGGAGCAACTGGGTGAAACAGGTCTGCCGACAACGCGCGACCAGGCCCTCAATGAGCGCGACTATGGCGACCTCTCCGGCCTCAACAAGGACGAGGCGCGCGCCAAGTGGGGTGAGAAGCAGGTGCACATCTGGCGCCGCAGCTACGACATTCCGCCACCCGGTGGCGAAAGCCTGAAGGATACGGCTGCGCGCGTGCTGCCTTACTTCGAGGCCAGGATCGTGCCCGAGCTGAAGGCCGGCAAGACCGTTCTGGTCGCAGCCCACGGCAACTCGCTGCGCGCCCTCATCATGCAACTCGAGGGACTGACGGGCGAAGAGATCGTGGCGCGCGAACTCGCAACGGGCGTCCCCATCATCTACGGCTTCGACGTCAAGACTGGAAAAGCCACGCGTATCGAGGGCTGAGGCGCCATGTGAGCGCATCGCGAATTGGGGGAACGGCATGGCCATCGATGACGTGGTCGACCGCCTGTCTGCAGATCGGGAGACGCTGAACAAGTGGGTCGGCGTCTACGTCGGTGCGCTGGCCGTGCTGCTCGCCGTCTGCAATGTGGGTGGGGCGAACGCCACCAAGGACGCCATGCGCGCCCATATCGAGGCGGCCAACACCTGGGCCTTCTATCAGGCCAAGAATATCCGCCGCACCACCACCACCATCGCAGCGGACGATCTCGACTTGATGCGCGAAGCGCTGCCGGCCATGTCACCCGAGGTGCAAAAGAAGTTCGCCGACAAGATCGAAACCTATCGCGACCAGGCGCGCCGCCTGACGACGGACCCTGAGCGCAGAGAAGGCCTCGACGAGTTGTTTGCACGCGGCAAGGCCCTGGAGGCCGACCGCGACGTGGCTTTCCGCAAGGACCCCTACTTCGATTGGAGCCAGGCGCTGCTGCAAATCGCGATTGTCCTGGCTTCCGTGCACCTCATCATCGGCAATCGCATGCTTCTGGGGCTGAGCGGACTGCTGGCCGCAAGCGGCATCCTGCTCATGCTCAACGGCTTCACGCTGGCCGTGAGCATCCCCTACCTGAGCTGAGGCATTTCCAATTTTCCCACGCAATCCACGTTGGAAGCGAGTCCTCTCCTCTCTGCCTTCCCGGGCGAGCGCAGCGAGACCCGGCATCTTTCCCGGTGCGAGAGATAGATGACGGGATAGATCCCGGACAGCCGCGGCTGCGCCGCGCCTTCCGGGAAGGCAAAAAACGGACGGGCGCCCGTCTCATGACCGCAATCTCCGCGCAGGCCAGGGATCCGCAACTTCAATTCAGGATTGCCGTGCCGCGGGTTGGCTTGCCTCTGGCCGGCACCCGCGATAGCAATGCCACCGATCCAAGACCAATTGCGACCCAAGGGGGATGCCGCCTCATGTCCATGTTCTCGCTTCTTCTGCTGCCCGGTGACGGCATCGGCCCGGAGGTCATGATCGAGGTCGAGCGGGTGATCTCGCTCCTCAATAAAAAGGGCAAGGCCTCCTTCAAGACGGAAAGCGGCCTGGTGGGTGGCGCGGCCATCGACAAACACGGCGTGCCGCTGTCGGAGGAGACGCTGGGCAAAGCCAAGGCCTCGGACGCCATCATCTTCGGCTCGGTCGGCGGTCCGAAGTGGGACAAGGTGCCCTACGAGATCCGGCCCGAGGCGGGCCTGCTCCGCCTGCGCAAGGACCTCGACCTCTTCGCCAACCTGCGCCCCGCCATCTGCTATCCGGCTCTCGCGGAAGCCTCCAGCCTCCGCCGCGAGTACGTTGAAGGCCTCGACATCCTCATCCTGCGCGAGCTGACCGGCGGCACGTATTTCGGCGAGCCCAAGGAGATCGTCACCCTTCTCGACGGCCAGAAGCGCGCTGTCGACACCACCGTCTACACCACCAGCGAGATCGAGCGCATCGCCCGTGTCGCCTTCGACCTCGCCCGCAAACGCAAGAACAAGGTGCACTCCGCCGAGAAGCGCAACGTCATGAAGACGGGCGTGCTCTGGAACGAGGTGGTCACGGCCACCCACGCCCGCGAGGCCAAGGACGTGGAGCTCCATCACATCCTCGCAGACGCCTGCGCCATGCAGCTCGTGCGCAACCCCAAGCAGTTCGACGTGATCGTGTGCGACAATCTCTTCGGCGACATGCTGTCGGACGAGGCGGCCATGCTGACGGGCTCCATCGGCATGTTGCCGTCTGCGTCGCTCGGCGCCCCCGATGCGCGCAGCGGCAAGGCAAAGGCGCTCTACGAGCCCGTGCATGGCTCCGCACCGGACATCGCCGGACAGGGGGTAGCCAATCCGATCGCGGCCATCGCCAGCTATGGCATGGCGCTGCGCTATTCCTGCGGCCTCGGCAAGGAGGCCGATATCATCGACAAGGCCATTGCCAATACGCTGGCGCGCGGCCTGCGGACCGGTGACATCATGCAGCCCAACATGCGCAAGGTGGGCACCAGCGAGATGGGCTCGGCAATCATCGAGGAGATCGAGAAGCTGATGGCCGCCTGATGCCGCGGTGACGCGCCTGCTTCCGGTACGCGTGAGCAAGCGTCACGGCACGACGAGAACCCGAGGGCGGCAGCCCGATCGGAAGGGAGAGAGATGACCCAGACAATCGACTGGTCGGCGGATGTCGTGCGCGCAATGAAGGCGCGTGACATCAACACGCTGTGCACAATCCCCGATGGCGGCCTCACCCGCATCATCAACCTCGTGTCCGAGGACAAGGATATGCGGCTCATCACGCTCTCCACGGAAGAGGAGGGCATGGGCGTCGTCACCGGACAGTGGCTCGGCGGCAAGAAGGCGATGATCGCCATGCAGTCGTCCGGCGTCGGCAACTGCATCAACGCGCTGGGCTTTCCTTCCGTGATGCGCGTGCCCTGCCTGATGCTGGTGACGATGCGTGGCCAGTGGGGCGAGTTCAACCCCTGGCAGGTCTCGATGGGGCAGGCAACGCGCCCGGTGCTCGAGGCCGTGGGCGTCAAATGCTTCCCCGTCGACAAGCCGGCCGAGATTGCGGAGACGTTCGCAGCCGCTGCCGATTTCGCCTTCAACAGTCGTTTGAGCGCCGCCGTGCTCGTCAGCCAGCGCGTTATCGGAGCCAAGGGGTTCGGACAGAAATGAGCACCTCCTCCAACAAGCTTTCCCGCCGCCCGTTCGTGGCCGAGCTGCTGGCGCAGCGCAACGGCGCGCTGATCATCCCGGGTCTCGGCAGCCCCACCTGGGACTGCTTTGCCGCCGGCGACAGCCCCGAATACCTCTACTCCTGGGGCGGCATGGGCCTTGCGGCCTCGACCGCGCTGGGCCTCGCACTCGCCCGTCCCGACAAGCGCGTTGTCTGCGTCACCGGCGACGGCGAGATGATGATGGGCATCGGTTCGCTCGGCGTGATTGCCGACCAGGCGCCGGGCAACCTCGGCATACTCGTGCTCGACAACGAGCGCTTCGGAGAGACGGGGCGCCAGAAGGGGCTGACCGGCGGCACAACCGACCTCATTGCCGTCGCACGCGGCTTCGGCATCAAGACCACGATGACCGTGACCGAGCAGAGCCAGACGAAGGCTGCGGCCGAAATGCTGTTCTCCGCCCCCGGCCCCGTTTTCGCCGTCGCCAAGATCGCGCTGAGCGAAGATCCCTGGCGCCTGCCCGAAAAAGATGGCGTAACCATCGCGCATCGCTTCCGCGTGGCACTCGGCATCGAGCAGGCCTGATCAACCCCCGGGGAACCTTCGCCATGTCATTGAAGCCGCTGGAAGCCCAGATCGTCGATTGGCTGGCGGCGCAGAAGCCGGCCATGCTCGACCTGCTGCAGGATGTCGTGAACATCGACAGTGGCAGCTACGACAAACCCGGCGTCGATGCCGTAGGCGCCCGCTTCTGCCGCTTCTTCGAGGAACACGGGCTGCTCGCCACACTGGAGCCCAACGCGACCTATGGGGACGCCATCCACATCCGCCTCGATGATGTGGCGCGCAACGAGAAGCCGGTGCTGCTCATGGGCCACCGCGATACCGTGTTTCCCAAGGGCGAAGTGTCCCGCCGCCCCTTCCGCATCGAGAACGGAAAGGCTTACGGACCGGGCGTTGCCGACATGAAGGCCGGCCTCGTCATGAACGCCTTCGTGATGGCCGCGCTGAAGAAATTCGGCACGCCCGTGCCGGTCATCGGGCTGATCACCTCAGACGAGGAAATCGCCTCGCCGTGCTCGCGCCCCGTCATCGAGCGCGTCGCCCGCGGCGCCCGCGCGGTGCTCAACGCCGAGCCTGGCAGGCCGTCCGGCAACATCGTCACGGGCCGCAAGGGCGGCGTCTTCATGGCCTTCGAGGTGACAGGCAAGGCTGCCCACTCCGGCGGCAACTTCGAGAAGGGCATCAGCGCCATCGGCGAGATGGCCCACAAGATCGTGGCCCTGCACGCGCTGACGGGCCTGCGCCCCGGCATCACCGTCAACGTCGGCCTCGTCAAGGGCGGCCAGTCGGTGAACACCACCGCGCCCTCCGCCGAAGGCCAGATCGACCTGCGCTACGTGAAACCCGAGGATCGCGCTGTGGCACTCGCCGCGATCGAAAAGATCATCGCCACATCGACCGTACCTGGCGCGAGTGCGCAGCTCGAGATCCGCGGCGAGTTCCTACCGCTCAATGCCGGTGAGGCCGCCGCAGACCTGTTCTCCACCTATCAGAGCGCGGCGGCGCAGGCCGGACTGAAGGTCGAGGGCGAATTCACCGGCGGCTGCGCCGATTCCGGTTTTACCGCCGCAGTCGGCTGCCCGACGCTGTGCGCGACGGGCCCCGTGGGCGCCAATGCGCATACGCCTGAGGAGGTGCTGGAAGTCGAAACCTTGGTGCCGCGCGCGCAGGCCGCGGCACTCACCATCCTACGCATGCCGCCGCAGGCCTGAACGCCAGGCCTGCTCGCTCCTACTTTTCGTATACCAGGCAGCCGTCCTCGAGGTCTGCGCACGGCACCTGATTTTTCTCCGTCCAGTAGTCCTGGCTGTGCTGCCACTCCGGCTTGTCGCCGCGCTTGGGCCACAGGTGCATGCCGCGCAGCAGGTAGCCCGGATTGAAGTTGTCCGCGTCGATCCAGGGCAGGATCGGCATGTTGCTGTCCTGCGGCCGCAGCTTCGGCACCACCTTCGTCACGCCCTTCTCCTTCATGTGGTTGAGGAGCCGGCAGACGAAATCCGCCACCATGTCGGTGCGCAGCGTCCAACTTGCGCGGAAGTAACCGAACACCCAGGCCATGTTCGGCACCCCGGTGAACATCAGCCCGCGGTAGGTGACCGTTTCCGGGAACACGAGAGGCTTGGCGTCGATTTCGAACGCGATATCGCCGAGTGCATTCAGGTTGAAGCCTGTCGCTGTGACGACGATATCGGCCTTCAGTTCCTTCCCGCTCTTCAGTTTGATGCCATTCTTGGTGAAGTGGTCGATCTCGTCCGTCACCACCGAGGCCTTGCCCTCCTTGATGCCGCGGAACAGGTCGCCATCCGGGATGAAGGCGATGCGCTGCCGCCAGGGCCGGTAGCCGGGCGTGAAGTGCTTTTCGATATCGAAGTCTTCGCCGAGATAGTGCTTCACTGCGGAGAGCAGTTCCTTCGTCACCACCTCCGGCTCGCTCACGCACCGATGCGTGAACACCCACTGCTCGTAGAGGATCTTCCGCCGCACGATCTCGTGTATCCACGTCTCGTCCACTTCGAGGCGGCGCAGTTCATCGGCAATGTCGATGGCGTTTCGGCCGGTGCGGAAGAACGTGGGCGAACGCTGCAGCATCATCACGTGCTTGCACTTGCCGGCAATGGCTGGCACCAGCGTCGCGGCCGTGGCCCCTGATCCGATCACCACCACGTTCTTCCCGGCGAGGTCGATGTCCTCCGGCCACGTCTGCGGATGGATGACCTGGCCCTTGAAGTCGCCCATCCCCTTCCACTCGGGCGTATAGCCCTGGTCATGCCGGTAATAGCCCTGGCACATCCACAGGAAGCCGCAGGTGAACGTGCGCTCCTCGTTCTTTTCGAGATCGACCGCCTTGATCGTCCACTTGCGCGCCTTGCTCGACCATGAGGCGCTGCTGATCTTGTGGCGATAGCGGATGTGCGGTCCGATGTTGTTGTCCTCGATCACCTCGCCCATGTAGGCCAGGATCTCTTCCGCCGTCGCGATCGGCGGACCGACCCACGGCTTGAACCGATAGCCGAAAGTGTAGAGATCACTGTCGGAGCGGATGCCCGGATAGCGATGCGTGCGCCACGTGCCGCCGAAACCTGCCTGCGTCTCCAGGATGACGTAGCTCGTTCCCGGGCATTGCTGCTGCAGGTGATAGGCAGAGCCGATGCCGGAAATGCCGGCGCCGACGATCAGCACGTCGAAGTGCTCCACCTTGCCGGCTTTCCCGGCGCTCTTCTTCCCGCCGGTGCTTGGCTTGGCGGGGGCCTTCTGTATGTTCTTGACGTGCTTGTTCATTGCGCGGTCTTTTCCGGACGTTCTTGTTTGCTTGCCCGGCTTGGCGTCCGCCGGGCTTTCCTCCAGTGGTATTTCTCAGTGTAGCCTCGTTTCGACGCCCTGGGCCACCCCTCTCTCCTGATGCACGCCACTGGCTGCGCGCAAGAAGCTGTTGCCCCGGCGCCTGCAGGACGTGTCATCACCCGAATTCTCTGCCAAAATCCCGGGCCTTGCATCGAGGAGCCGCCATGACCCGTGAATCCGCCGTCACCGCCGCACACGCGCATTTCGATACCGGGGCCTTCAAGCAGGAACTCGCCCGCGCCGTCGCCGTGCCGACGGAAAGCCAGAACCCGGACCGGGCGGCCGACCTCGCCCGCTACTTGAAAGAGATCGCCGAGCCCATGTTGCAGGCGCTAGCCTTCAAGACGCGCATTCTGGAACACCCGAAGGCCAAGGGCCCCTTTCTCTATGCCGAGCGCATGGAAGACCCCTCGCGGCCGACCATCCTCGGCTATGGCCATGGCGACGTGATCCGTGGCCTCGATGCCGAGTGGCACGCAGGCCTATCCCCTTGGACGCTCACCGAGCGCGACGGGCGTTGGTGGGGGCGCGGTGTGGTCGACAACAAGGGCCAGCACCTCATCAACATCGCCGCCCAGCGAGCCGTCATCGCCACGCGCGGAAAACTCGGCTTCAACGCCAAGTGGCTGATCGAGATGGGCGAGGAAATGGGCTCTCCCGGCCTCAAGGAGGTCTGCGAGGCGCACAAGGATCTGCTCAAGGCCGATCTGCTGGTCGCGTCCGACGGCCCGCGCGTGGCCGCAGAACGGCCGACGCTGTTCCTCGGTGCAAGGGGCGCTCTGCAGATTGACCTTTCCATCGAGGCCCGCGAAGGTGGCCATCATTCCGGAAACTGGGGTGGCTTGATTTCCAACCCCGGCATCCAGCTTGCGCACGCCATCGCCTCTATCGTCGGTGCGAACGGCCAGATCCGGGTGCCGGACCTGGTGCCCGAGGGCGGCATCCCCGATAGCGTCCGTGCCGCACTCGCCGATATCGAGATCGACGGCGGACCCGGCGCACCCGCCATTGAGCCCGACTGGGGCGAACCCGGCCTCACGGCCCCGGAGAAGGTGTACGGCTGGTGCAATTTCGAAGTCCTTGCCTACGAGACCGGGAACCCGCGCACGCCGGTCAACGCCATCCCGCCCCGCGCCTGGGCCCGCTGCCAACTGCGCCACGTCGTCGGCATCGACCAGGCCAAGGTGATACCCGCCCTGCGCCGTCATCTGGAGCGCCAGGGCCTCGGAATGGTTCAGGTCATGCCCGGCCGCGATAACGATTTCGCAGCCACCCGCTTGGATCCGGCCCACCCCTGGGCGCAGTTCGCAGCGGCCTCCGTGCAACGTTCAACCAATGGCAAGCCAGCGGTCCTGCCCAATCTTGGCGGCGCTTTGCCCAACGACATCTTCGCCCTGATGCTGGGCCTTCCCACCGTGTGGGTCCCTCACTCGTATCCAGGCTGCTCGCAACATGCGCCCAACGAGCATGTGCCGGTCGGCCTCGTGCGACAGGCGCTGGGCTTGATGGCTGGCCTCTATTGGGACCTGGGCGAAATGCCGGGCAAGACGCCACCGGCCTGATGGGGCTAGATCTTCCGCTCCCGCCGCCGGACAGGTGGTGCAGCAGCCGCCTTCGCCAGCTCCGCGCGCAGGCTGCGCGGCGACAACCCGAAGTGTGCTCGCACCGCGTGACTGAAGGCGCTGGGCTCGGCGTAGCCAAGCCGATGGGCGAGGCTCGCAATGGTCAGTTCCGGGTCCGCGAGAAGTTGCACCGCCTCATCCATCCGCGCCGTCTCGAGAAGTTCGCGAAAGCTGGTCTTCTCCTTGGCAAGCCGCCGCTGCAGCGTACGCGTGGACAGATCGAGCGCGCGCGCGATCTTCTCGCACGAGGCGTTGGCAAAGTCGTGATCGGCGATCGCAGCGAGCACGTGGTCGACGAGCGCATGTGACCTTCCCTGCGCCTGCAGCATCGCTTCCGCGCGCGATCGTGCCAGACGGAACAGCGCGGCATCGGAGGCGGGCCAGGAAAGCGAAAGTGCCGCGGGGGAGAAGAATAGGTTCGCTTGCGACTTGCCGAGAACCACCTCCGTTCCAAGCAAAGCCTCGTAATCCGCGCGCGATGCCCCCGTCACACCCGGCAGTGCAATCCGATAAGGCATCGCCTGGGCCGGTGCACACCGGCGCAACATGCTGAGATAGGCGCCGATGACGCAGTCGACATGGCCGGCGTGGATCGGAATAGCGCACGGTGCCGGCTCATACACGAGCTTCGAGCCTCCACCCGCCTTTGCAAGATAGAAACGCCCGTTGCTGCTGACGAGGCCGTGGAAGCGCACCGTCATCGCCAGCGCTTCCTCGATATTGCTGCTGTGTCCCAGAAGCATCGCAAGGATGTTCATGGCCTGTAACGGCAGCGCGCCCCCCACCTTCAGGCCGAGCAGCGGATCACGGTTCTCCTGCATCGCGCGATGCCAAAGCTGGCGTATGTGGATGTGCTTGAGCTGTCGCGTGGGCGCAAGCCGCTCCAGGCCATTGCTCCACGGCCGAAGACGCTCTGGTGGGATGCCATGTTGGGAGAGTTGCTCGACGACCCCCAGGAACCAGGCCGCAATTACGGTTCGAGCCATCAAAACCTCTAAATGAATATGGCGCAACAAAACAATTATATGGCGCACACTCGCATTGGCCGAGACTCTCTATTTCAGTATGCACAGTATCACCTGCAATGAATAGAAAAAAGAATTGCGCAGGGTGCTGAGTATTTCTGGCGCGATTGCAGAGCACTTCGAACCCTGCGAACACTTTAGCTGCCTGGATTACGCCATGAACGTCGCGAATTCCCAACTGAACCAGTCGCCTCTGCATCTCCTCCATCGAGTTCAGCAGTATGCTGACGATATTTTTCAGAGGGAAATCGGCCAGAACGATACGACACCCCGACAGCTTGCCATCCTCACAGTCGTCGGCAGTGGCGAGGGTCTCACACAGACCGACATTTCCGATGCCACCGGCATCGATCGCTCCACCGTAAGCGAACTCGTCGCACGCCTGACGCGGCGAGGTTTGCTGGCGCGGCGCAAGAAGGTGTCGGATTCGCGCGCCTACGCCGTGAAGCTAACGGCGCAAGGCCGGGATCTCCTGACACGGGTTGAGCCACAGGCCCGTGCCGTCGAGCATAAGATCCTGACGGCGCTAGGGAAGCAGGGCCCGGAGTTTCTCGATCAGCTGCAGACCCTCGTCGCCAAGCTAGATGGCGGCAGTGATCTCAAGGCGAAATGAAGCTGCAGCGTGTGCAGCTTCCAGAAAGCGGGCCGCATCGGCGGCCCGCCCAGGCATTCTTTGATGCCGCCTATTGGCTCTCGTGGCGAAGAACCTCGCCGAAGAGCTTGAACGACTGGCCCTCGAACTTAGACAGCTGCACCGCCTGGATTGGATAGAAATCCGCGGCACTCGTGTTGATTTCGATGCCAGGGATAAGCAGCGGCGCAATATAGTGCTGCAGACTCGCGGCCTGCTTCATCACGTTCTCACGCGTGAGATTGTCGCCACAGCGCTTCAACACCTCGATCAACGTATGCGTCGTCGCCCACGAGTTGACGGTACCGCCGTCCTTCTTGTCGAGGCCCGGCGCGTACTTGTCCATGAACGCGTTCCATTCCACGACATCCGGGCTCTTGGCCCATTGCGGGTCCGTCACATCCTTGAGGTATGACGCCGTGATCACGCCCTGGCCGTTCTCGAAGCCTGCCGGGCGCATCACCGAGCCCACAGAGGCCGACACGTTGTTGAGATAGTGGATGGGCTTCCAGCCGATCTCGGCAGCCTTCTTGATCGCCTGTGCGGCGAACTTCGGGGTCGTGATGTTGAAGAACACCGTGGCGCCGGAGTTCTTGAGCTGGATGATCTGGCTGTCGACCGTCGGGTCCGTGACCTCGTAAGTCGAGAACTGCACGATCATCTTCTCGTTCGCCTGGCCAAGGCCCTTCTTGAAGCCATTGAAGTAGTCCTTGCCGTAGTCATCGTTTTGCATCAGCACGCCGATCTTGGCATCCTTGTGCGTCTTCAGGATGTGCTGCGCGTAGAGTGCCCCTTCCGTGGCGTAGTCGGGCTGCCAGCCCATGGTCCACGGGAACTGCTTGGGATTGCCCCACTTGGACGCACCGGTCGCCAGGAACAGATGCGGCACCTTCCGGTCGTTGACGTACTTGTGGATCGCGCTGTTCGACGGCGTGCCGAGCGTGTGGAAGAGCAGGAGAACCTTGTCCTCCTCGACCAGCTTGCGCACCATCTCCACCGTTTTCGGCGGCGAGTAGCCGTCGTCGTAGGTGATGTAGTTTATCTTGCGCCCGTTGATGCCACCCTTGTCGTTGATCATCTTGAACACGGCCTCGTCGGTCTTGCCGATGATGCCGTAGGCCGAAGCGTTGCCCGAATAGGGCATGGTGTTACCGATGCGGATCTCAGTGTCGGATGCGCCCGGATCATACTTCTTCTGCGCCAGTGCCGGCGTGGCTGCGACGAGGGCAATGGCAATGGCCAGTCCCGTTCCTATGGACGGAAGCTTCATTTGTTTACTCCCTTTGAGCGTCCGCGTGCGCAGCGGGCGCATTGTTTGCGGATCTCTGATCGTCCGCACACGATGATGCTAAGCTAGGAAGATGGCGCTCCGCCAGCGCGAGACACGGCATACACTGTCCGGAATGCGGCCATGGCCGGCGATGCTGCGCCGCACGCCGCCGGCCATCACAAGCGCGGGCTAAGCCTTGGGCTGTGTCTCAAGTGGCTCGTGCGAGACGAGATTCCTCGCGTATGAGCCCCAGCACGTGCCGCTTCATGTCGTTGAAGAGTGGCGCAGTCGTATCTCGCGGCCGCGCAATATCCACGTCGAAGCTTTCGCGTATGCGCCCCGGCCTGTGCGTCATCACCGCAACGTGCGTGCCGAGGATGAGCGCCTCGTCCACGCTATGGGTCACGAACACGATCGTCGCCTGCAGCGACGACCAGATGGAAACCAGCTCTTCCTGCATCTCGAGCTTGGTTTGTGCATCGAGCGCGGCGAACGGCTCGTCCATCAGGATAACCCGCGGATTGAGAAGCAAGGCGCGCGCGATACCCACGCGCTGCGC
>JBDHTJ010000030.1:0-37323 GCA_039808585.1 Hyphomicrobiaceae bacterium
AGAACCCGAACGGCTTCTTCCTGATGGTCGAGAGTGGCATGATCGACAAGTATTCCCACGTGCTCGATTGGGAACGCGCCGTCTACGATACGATCATGCTGGACAATGCTGTCGCTTTGGCAAAGCGCTTCGCGGCGGAACGCAACGACACGCTCGTAATCGTTGTCGCGGACCACGCGCATCCCGTCAGCGTCATCGGCACATATGATGATGCGCGGCCAGGTGAACGCCTGCGCGACAAGCTGGGCGTCTACGCTGATTCCAAGTTCCCCAATTATCCGGCTCCAGACATCAATGGCTATCCCGCGGACGTCGACGTCAGCCGACGTCTCGCGTTCGTATTCGGTGCCTTCCCGGATCACTGCATGAGCGGCAAGCCGTTCCTCGGCGGCCCCTTCAAACCAACAGAGCAAAAGGACAAACAGGCGCTGGCAAACGAGCAGTTCTGCACACCGCAGTCGGTCCGCGTTCAGGGAAATCTGCCCATCACCGCGGCCCAGGGCGTGCACGCGGCAGATGACGTCATCCTCACCGCGATGGGTCCGGGCTCCGAGCTGTTCCGCGGGCGCGTCGACAACACGCGCGTATTCCGCATCATGGCGACCGCGCTAGGCCTGGGTGGCAGTTAATGTCATCCACTCAAGACGCCGGCGGAAGGCAGTTGTTTCAGGGAGCAAGGCCCACGGGCGCGACGACCTCTGCCGTCAGCCCCACGGCGTCGAAGGCGCGGCGCACCAGGCCCTCCGCCTTCGCCTCCTCGATGAAGGCGCTGACGTAGGAAAGTGCGGCGCTGCGCCCCCCACTGCGCCCCTTGGGAACGGCGATCGCTGTCGTCGAGCGCAGGATGTTTCCATCGGCGATACGGGCCCCCGGCACCTTCGGCACGAGACCGCCGAGCGAAGCCCTGCCGAGCGCGATCGCATCCACCCGGCCTTCGCGCATCGCATCGATACACGCATCGACACCACCCAGCACCACGTGCGTGGCCAGCGGCGCGTTGCGCATCGATGCCCGCAGGGTGGCCGTATCGCGCACACCGGCGATGCGCACGCCTGCCTTGTTCACGTCCGCAACATCACGAATGGCCGCCCCGGGCGCCGCAAGGTAGGTACTCTCCAGCATATGGTAGGGTGATCCGAAATCGACGAATTTGCGCCGTTCCGCATCCACCGGCATGAACGTCACGTCCCAGGCGTCTGCCTGCGCGGAGCCCTGGATTTCGCCCGAGGCCAGGTAAGGCACGAACGTGACGGGAACATTCAGCTTCTCCGCCAGCCTTCGCGAAAGGTCGATCGTCACGCCCCTATAGCTGTCTCCGTCCTTCACGACGTAGATTCCCGACGGCGCCGGTCCGACCGCTATGGCGACACGCAGCGTTCCTCGTGGCACCAGCTCGCGCCGCACGGCGGCATCGTCAGCCGCAGCCGGCATGACCATGGCCAGGAAGCAAATCAGCAACGCAATCAAGCGCAAGAGCATGATGGCCTGTCCCCTCCCCGGTGCTCGCCTTGCCCCGTGACACGCATTCTTTCATTGCAGCCGAGCGCCGTCCATGGCATGCGAGCGCGCAGCAACGACAGCCTCGCGACAGGGAAAGGTTCCCCCATGCCAAAAATGAGCAACACGCGCCGCAAGAAGATCCAGTCCCGCCAGCGCCAGGCTCTCAACGCGCTCCGCCGAGAAAAGAAGGCCGCGCGCCGCGCCCAGAAGGCGACAAAGGCCTGAGCGGCGCCACAACTCTGTCACAGCGGCACTGATAGTGAATGCGTGACAGAGCAAGCAATCAAAACTGAAAACTGAGGAGATGAACGTGAAAGCCATTCTCATTGCCGCAGGCATTCTGGGCATTACGGCGGCCGCCGCCAGCGCCCAGCCGATGCCGCGCTGGGAGCAGGGCCAGTACCCCTACGCCCGCCATCACCATCAGACCTGCATGGACAAGGCACGCCGCCTGCACGGCTTCGAGCGCCGCGCCTCTGCCGACGGCCGCCTCTCGCATCGCGAGCGCGAGATCATTCGCGCCCTCCGCCGCGACCTCGACAGCACCTGCGGCCGCTTCCGCTGGCGCTGGTGATCTCGCATCATCGGGTATCGCAGGCGGCGGCAGCAATGCCGCCGCTTTTGTTTTGATCACCGTGCCAGCAGTAGAGGCCGTGCGAGGCCCGACCAGATGAGGCGGCCACCAAGGCCTATGAACAAGACGCCAAATGCCGTCTCGAGCGCGGCACGGAAGCGCAGGTAGACGGCCCGCGCCAGCGGTCGCCGCAACAGCCAGCCCAGGAAAGTCAAATACAACGCGTTGAAGAGCACGATCACGCCCACGCACGACAAGCCGGTTGCGAGCGTCGATTTGAGCGCGCCTCCCAGGGCCAGCATGCTGGTGACGAACACCACGGCCTGCGCATTCGAGATCGACGTGAGAAAGCCCAAGCCGAGCGAGTGCGCAAGCGGTACGTCGCTCTCCGGCGTCGCAGCCTCGGCAATCGGCACCGTGGTGGAGACCTTCCGGCTGTGGCGCAGCACGCGGATGCCGAGATAAACCAGGTATATTCCGCCGAGCACGTTCACCGCCGTCCGCAGCCAGCCGAACATGTCGAGCATGATCGCCAATCCGAAAAGGGCAGCGAGCGCTAGCAAGAGCATGCCCGCCACGTTCCCCGCGACAGCCACGGCCAGATGCTTTGACGGCCTTGTCAGCGCCAGGTGCATCACCATCAATGAATTGGCGCCCGGCATCGGCACAACGGCAGCCCAAAGCAGCGCGAACGTCGCCACCACGCTCCAGTCGACGGATTGATCAGGCATCGGCGTCAAGTCTTCTCTCCGCGCGCAAACGTGCCTACATACCTGCTCGTCATCTCTGCACGCCAGAGGCAACATCGCCCCGCCGCAAGGAGGCACGCCGCATGTCGACCGATGCGAAGAATATTCTCGATTTCTGGTTTGCCGTCGGCACGGGCGAGGAAGGCAAGCCGCGCCCGATCTGGTGGTCGCGCAGCGACGCCTTCGACGCCGAAATCCGGGATCGGTTCGGTGCCCTGCATGCCCGCGCTTCGTCCAGCGACTTGGACGATTGGCGGCGCCAGCCCGAAAGCGCCTTGGCCCTCGTCATCCTGCTCGACCAGTTCTCCCGCAATTTATACCGCGGCACACCTGCGGCGTTTGCCAATGATGCACACGCGTTGGTGATTGCGCGCGAGGCCGTCTCGAAGGACTTCGACCGGGCACTCGCACCGCTCTACGGCCAGTTTTTCTATTTGCCCTTCATGCACAGCGAGGTGCTCGCGGATCAGGATCGATGCGTCGCCCTCTTCGAGGCGATGACGGGCCTGCCAGACCGCGAGAATTCATTGAAGGCCGCACACCGTCACCGCGAGATTATCGCCCGCTTCGGGCGCTTTCCGCATCGCAACCAGGCCCTTGGGCGCGCCAGCACCGAGGCCGAAGTCCTGTTCCTGAAGGAACCCAATTCATCCTTTTAGGCGCCGCCCACGACAAAAGGCGGCTGCATTGCCCGCAGCCGCCGTCCCTGTCATTCCACATGCTCTTGTTGGCTGCTTTCGGCGGCCTGAACGGGTTGTGCCCTCGAGAAGAGCAGGAACCCCAGGATCAGGCCGATGCCCATTCCCAGCCAGAGAAGTAGCAAGCCCATGATCCTCCCTTGCGTTGGTATCCACTGAAACGATAGCGCAAGCCGTTAAAATCGCGAGCGCAAGCTTCGGCGCTATTGCAGTGGAAAAGCCTGCTCCCCTCGCTTCGGACGCCCGACCCTGCCTCTTGTGGTTCGCAGCCCCTGCGTGGAGTGCGCAGCACTCAATCTCCGGGCTGCCCAACGTCCGCGCAACTGCCTTTGTGGGATGCAGGCTAATGATCTGACATCAAAGCCGTTATGCGCACCTGTGGCCCTTCCCCACCAAAGGGATCATCCAAAGCCGCTTTGCGCCTTTTTGCACTAGCCGTGGCCCAGCTCGATAGACTAGCGTTCAATTCTCGCCCCTTCCTGCTGGGCCGCAGAGGGGGAACGTACGATGCAGTGTCCGTAGGACCAGTGGAGGACTGCCAATGATCAAAACAATTGCCGGGCGCATTGCCGCCGTGCTTCTCGCACTTGCAGCCATCGCCGGCGCTGCGCACGCTACGCAGCTCGATGACATCAAGGCCAAGGGCACGCTGGTCGTGGGCGTGAAGGCGGACTACCCGCCCTTCGGCTACCGCGACCCTTCGGGCGCCATTGTCGGCATCGAGCCCGATCTGGCAGCCGATGTCGCCAAACGCCTCGGTGTGAAGGTGGAACTTGTGCCCGTGGTCGGCTCCAACCGCATGCAGTTCCTGCAGCAGGGCAAGATCGACCTCATGATCGCCACCATGAGCGACACGCCTGACCGCCGCAAGGTCGTGGGCTTCATCGACCCGCTCTACTACGCCTCTGGCGTCGCGATCCTCGCCAACAAGAAAGCGAACATCAAGACCGCTGCCGACCTCAAGGGCAAGCCCGTCTGCGCCATCCAGGGCGCCTTCTACAACAACGATCTGCAGTCCAAGTACACCGGTCAGGACCTCGTCGCCTTCAAGAGCGTGACGGAAGCCCAGCAAGCTCTGCTCGACGGCCGTTGTGTTGGCCTCGTCTACGACGACGCGGTGCTCTTCTGGCAGAAGAACAGTGACGCGAAGCGCTGGGAAGGTTTCGACTGCCTGCAGCTGAACGAGTGGCCCATCGTGCCGTGGGGCATCGCAGTCAAGATCGAGGAGCGTGACGGCCCCTGGGGCAAGTTCATGGTCGAGACGGTCACCGACTGGCTGAAGTCCGGTCAGTTGCTCGCTCTCGAGAAAAAGTGGGTCGGCTCCAACTCCAAGTGGCTGGAAGAGGCCTCTGCCAAGGCCAAGAAGTAGATCCTCGCAAGGGAAAGGGCGCAGGGCGGTCGGGCAACACGAGAGACTACCTGATGGATAGCCTCTGGGACCTCCTGCGCCACGTCCACGACACCTACGGCATCAACCTCGTCCACTTCTATGACAGTTTCGAGCGTGGCCGGCTGCTCAAGGGCATGCTGACCACGCTGCAGCTCTCCGTGCTCTGCATCGGGCTGAGCGTGCTCATCGGCATCTTCGGTGCCTGGCTGCAAGGCAGCCGCTTCCGCATCCCCAAGATGCTGGTGCAGGCCTACATCCAGTTTTTCCGCAACACACCACCCCTTGTGCAGATGTTCTTCTTCTACTTCGCGCTTGGGCCACTTCTGCCGCGCGTTGTGAACGACTACGGCATAGCCCAGCCGATGCTGGGCAGCTTCGCGTGGGCGGTCATCTCCCTCTCGTTCTTCGCCGGCGCCTTCAACATCGAGATCTTCCGCTCGGGGATAGATGCGGTGCAGTCGGCAACCGTGGAAGCCGCCGAGTCGCTGGGCTTCTCCCGCTGGCAGGCCTATCGCTACATCATCCTGCCTCTCGCCGTCCGGGTGTGTCTTCCCGCCCTCAACAACAACCTCGTCAACCTCGTGAAGACGACGACGCAAGCCTACGCCATCGCCGTGCCCGAGACGCTGTTCGTCGCAAGCCAGATCTGGTCAGACCGCATCAACGTGCTCGAGATGATGATCACGCTCCTGCTGTTCTACCTGATGCTGGTTGGCATTCTCGTGTGGCTGATGATGCGGCTGGAACGCTTCCTGGCAGTCCCGGGGCTCGGCCGATGAACCCCTTGCAGGACTTCATCCGGCAAAGCACGGCCCGCACCTCCGAGAGCAGCATGGCCCGCGCCATGCTCGGCGCCTTCACGCCCGCTGCCGCCATCACCATCATGGCCGGCCTTGCGACGCTCCTCCTCGCCTACGAGGCCCACGCCCAGCTACAATCGACCGTCGGCACGCAGAGCCCGCTGCAGGCGCTCGTCAAATGGATGCCACTGATCCTCATCGGCCCGCCGCGCGAGTTCGGCGGCTTCGCGCTCAACATCGCGGTCAGCTTCTTCTCGATGGCGCTCGGCACCGTCGTGGGCCTTGTCCTCGGCCTCGGTCAGATCTCCGTTTTCCGCGCCGTGCGCGCGGTATCGTGGGGCCTCACGCAGTTTTTCCGCAATGCGCCGTGGCTCGTATTGTTGTTCTTCGTGATGCTGTTGACGCCATTCCAGATCCGCATCCTCGGCTTCTCCATTCCCTTGCCTGCATGGCTCAAGGCGAGCGTTGGCCTCTCGCTGCCGATCATGGCCAACATGTCCGAGATCGTGCGCGGCGCCGTGAACTCCATTCCCAGGGCCCAGTGGGAGAGCGCCGAAAGCCTCGCCTTCACGCGTCTGCAGACATTGTGGTGGATCATCCTGCCTCAATGCGTCCGCCGCATGATACCGCCCTGGATGAACTGGTACGCCATCCTCACCATGGCGACTCCCCTCATCTCCATCGTCGGCGTCAACGACGCCATGACGCTGACGCAGGACGCCCTGTCCGCTGAGCAGCGCACAGACCTGTTGATGCCGATGTACGCCTTCCTGCTCGCGCTCTTCTTCCTCTATTGCTATCCGATCGCACGCTGGACGCTGCGGCTGGAGCGCAAGTACGCCGTCAAGACCTAAAAGGCGCTTTCGATGCAACCCAATTCCGCATGGACGCCCGACCAGCCCATCGTCAGCATCCGCGACGTGCACAAGTCCTACGGCAAGAACGAGGTGCTGAAGGGCGTCAGCCTCGACGTCAAGAAGGGCGAGGTGGTGTGCATCATCGGCCCGTCCGGCTCCGGCAAGTCGACGCTGCTGCGCTGCGTGAACGCGCTGGTGCCGATCGACAAGGGCTCGATCCTGGTCGAGGGCCAGGAGGTTCATGACCCCAAGCTCGACAAGCTCGAGTTGCGCAAGAAAGTGAGCATGGTCTTCCAGCAGTTCAACCTGTTCCCGCACAAGACCTCGCTCGAGAACGTGATGATGGCACCGATACTTGTGCTCCAGCGACCGAAGGAGGAGGTGGAGGCGCAGGCTCGCCGCCTCATCAAGAAGGTTCGCCTCGAGGGCAAGGAGCACGCCTATCCGGGCGAGCTCTCGGGCGGCCAGCAGCAGCGCGTTGCCATCGCCCGCTCCCTTGCCATGACGCCTGATGTCATGCTCTTCGACGAGGTCACCTCTGCGCTCGATCCCGAGACCGTGAAGGAAGTTCTCACCACCATTCGCGAGCTTGCCGACGAAGGCATGACGTGCATCCTCGTCACCCATGAGATGGGCTTCGCGCGCGAGGTGGGCGACCACATCTATTTCACCGACAAGGGCGTGATCGTCGAGCATGGTCCCCCGGCCAGCTTCTTCAAAGAGGCAAAGGATCCGCGCACGCGCGAATTCCTGAGCCAGATCCTTTGAAGCGCTGCACCGCGCATCGCCAGACGCACGCCGCCACGAGGAGAACAGTCCCATGCCGAAACCAGCGCTGAAGAGCGAAGCGCAGCTTTGGGAGAGCGCCAACAAGCACCTCGTCCGCTATGGCCACTTCTTCCAGCCGGCGATCATCGAGCGCGCCCAGGGCGCCTTCATGTACACGACCGGCGGCAAGAAGCTTCTCGACTTCGCCTCCGGCCAGATGAGCGCAATTCTTGGCCACAGCCATCCCGAGATCACGCAAGTGATCTGCGAGCAGGCAGGTGAACTCGTCCATCTTTACAGCCAGCTTCTGTCACGCCCCGTCATCGATCTCGCAGAGGCTCTCGCGCGCATCGCCCCTGGCGAGCTGAGCCGCGTGCTGCTGCTGTCGACGGGCGGCGAGTCGAACGAAGCCGCCCTGCGCATGGCCAAGACCGCAACGGGCGGCCACGAGGTGCTGGCCCTGTCCCACTCCTGGCACGGCGTCACGCAGGGCGCGGCGTCCGCCACCTACAACAGCTCGCGCAGGGGCTGGGGGCCGGCCGTGCCCGGCTCATTCGTACTGCCCGCGCCCACACCCTTCCGACCCCGCTTCACGACTGGCGATACCTACGACTGGAAGACCGAGCTGCAGTTGGGCTTCGAACTGTTCGACCGGCAGTCCACCGGCTCCCCCGCCGCCCTCATCATCGAGAGCATCCTCTCTTCCGGCGGCGTGATCGTGCTTCCCGACGGCTATCTGAAGATGGCCGCCGAGATGGCCCGCGCCCGCGGCATGCTCGTCATCGTTGACGAGGCCCAGACGGGCCTCGGCCGCACCGGCATGCTGTTCGACTGCCAGCATGACGGCGTCGTGCCGGATTTCGTGACGCTGTCGAAGACGCTGGGCGCTGGCCTTCCGCTCTCCGCTGTCATCACCACACCTCAGATCGAGGACACCTGCTTCGAAAAGAAGTTCCACTTCTACACAACGCACGCGTCCGACCCGCTGCCAGCCGCTGTCGGCCTCAAAGTCATCGAGATCATCCTGCGCGACAAGCTCGCCGATCGCGCACGGGCCGCAGGCCAGCTCTTGCGCGAAGGCTTCATGTCCATGATGCAACGCTATGAGGTGATCGGCGACGTACGCGGCCGCGGCTTGCTGATGGGCGTGGAACTCGTGAAGGACCGCAAGTCGAAGACGCCCGCGCCGGAGCTTGCGCAGAAGGTGATGAACCGCTGCCTGGAGCTCGGCATGTCGACAAGCATCATTCGCGGTGGCTGGGGCGTATTCCGCATCGCGCCTCCCATCACCATCACCGACGAGGAAATCGATCTCGGCTTGTCGATCTTCAACGAGGCGCTGCGCGACACAGTCTAGCCGGTGACGTGGCCAAACGGCGAAACCCAAGAATGGCACCGGCTTGGGGAGGCGGCTCGGCTTGCGCACGCGGCAGTCGATGCAGCGCTTCGCGCCGGTGTCCGCGCCGCGGACCCTGCACGCTACGAGGCCTTGCTGCGCGACTTTCACGTCCGCACGGCAGCAGCCCTGCCGAGCAGTAGACCGGGCTTCCTGCAAGCGCTTGCAGCCGGCAACGGCTGCGCCATCGACAGCGCCATCGCATTCCTGGAAGCAGATCCCTGGTTTTTCCGTTCCGGCTACGAGAAGCAGGCGCTGATCCGCCACTTGAAGCGGGCATCACTTTCCACGCATCAGCGAGAGCGCCTGGCGCACGTGGTGCTCGCCGCAATCGACGGCCGCGACCGCGTCGAATTCCGCCACTTCTGCCGCTTAGCCTGCAGCATCTGGTCGGACCTGCTGGATGAAGAAGTGGCCAAGCGCATGCAAAGCACCGACGTCGGCATCCGCCGCCGCGCCACATGGGTCGCCGAAGCCGCCTGCTTCTCCGGCAAGGCGTGAGCGCGCATGCTCTGCACCGCCGATCAGTTCACGCTCTCGGCGCCGGCCGCATCATAGACCTTGTATGCCGCGTCGATGCCGGCACCCGCAGGCGCGGCGTAGCCGTTACGTCTGAGCACCGCTTCGAGCGACGCCAGGCACCGCAGCACGTTTGCCTTGCGGCATACATACCCCATCGTGCCGATGCGCCAGATCTTGCCCGCAAGTGGACCGAACGATGTGCCGATCTCGATGCCGAAGTCGTTGAGCAATTCCGCCCGCACCTTGTCGCCATCGGCAATCGCCGCCGGAATGACCACGCCCGTGACGTTGGCCATGCGATGCCGCGCATCCCCGTAAAGCGCCAGCCCCATCGCCTCCAAGCCTGCCCGCAGTGCCTTCGACGTCAGGGCGTGGCGCGCGATGCCCTTATCCAGCCCCTCCTCCAGCACGACCCGCGCGCACTCGCGTGCCGCGTAGAGCATCGAGGCTGCTTCCGTGTGATGATTGAGCGCCTGCGGGCTCCAGTAGTCCATGATCATCGCGAGATCGAAGTAGTTGGACTGGATGATGGGGCCGTTTCCTTCGACGAGGCCCGGCGGCTTGATGCCTGCCTCCACGTGTTTCCTGTGCCTCAGGATGTCCACCACCCGCTCGTTGAACGTGATGGGCGAGACACCGGGCGGCCCCGACAGGCACTTCTGCAGGCCGGACGCCACCATGTCGATGTGCCAGGCGTCCGTCTCGAACGGATTGCCGGCCAGCGACGCCGTTGCATCCACGAACAGAATGGCATCGTGCTTCCTGCACAGCGCTCCGATCTCGTCCAGCGGCTGCAGCATCGTTGTCGAGGTGTCGCCCTGGCAGATCGCCACGAGCCGCGGCTTGTGCTGCTTCAGCGCCTTCTCGACCGCGTCGGGTTCGAACACCGTGCCCCATTCCGTCTCGATCGCAATCACCTCTGCCCGCGCCCGCTTGGCAATCTCCGTCTTGAGATGCCCGAAGCGTCCGAAGATCGGCACCAGCACCTTGTCCCCCGGCGCGATCACCGAGTGCATGCAGGCTTCGAGGCCTGCCCGCGCCGTGCCGTCGATCAACAGCGTCTGCTCGTTCTTCGTCCGGTAGACGCTGCGATAGAGCGCCATGGTCTGCGCCATGTAGCGCCGGAACTGCGGATCGAACTGCCCCTGGATCGGCACGCTCATCGCCCGCAGCACACGCGGATAGAGATCGACGGGTCCGGGCCCCATCAGAAGCCGCGGTGCTGGCTCCAGCTCTTCGAACAGTTCCACCTTTTCGCCCAACGCAGCTCTCCCTGTTGATGGCGCCTCGCACGCCCGGAAATGCTCTAGGCGCCCGGCGCCGGCCGGGCAAGACGCATTTGCCCTCTGCGCCACCCCGTCTCGCGATTGGCTTGCCGCCAAGGATGTGGCACGCTTTGCATTCGTCCCGCCCCTTCCCACCGCCACGCGCAAGAGCACATCCCATGACCACCATTTTCCGCGCCCGGCGCATCATCACCATGAACCCCAGCCGCCCGGAAGCAACTCACGTGGCGGTGCGGGACGGCCGCGTCCTGGGCGCAGGCACGCTAGATGAACTCGCTGGCTGGGGCGCCTACCGCCTGGACGAGCGCTTTGCCGAGAAGGTTCTGATGCCGGGCCTTGTAGAAGGCCACAGCCACGCCGCGGAGGGCGCCATGTGGCGCTTCACCTACTGCGGCTACTTTGACCGCATGGACCCCGGCGGCAAGACCTGGCCCGGCGCCAAGTCCATCGAAGACGTCGTTGTCAGGCTGCAGCAGGCCGAGGCGAAACTGCCCGATCCCACCATGCCGCTCGGCGGATGGGGCCTCGATCCGATCTACTACGGCAATCAGCGCATGACGCGCGCCGATCTCGACCGCGTCTCCACCACGCGCCCCATCGGCATCATCCACGCCAGCGGCCACATCCTGCAGGTGAACTCGAAAGCGCTCGAACTGGCCGGACTATTGCGGCCAGGGGTGAACCACCCGGGCGTCCCCCTGGGCCCCGATCGCCTGCCTCTGGGTGAGCTGAAGGGACCCGATGCCATGGCGCCGGTCTCCCCGGTCGTCGGCCTCGACCGCGGACTGCTTGCCACCGACGAGTGGGGCCTGCGGCAATTCGCGAGGCTGTGCGTGCGCACCGGCGTGACCACCGCCGCCGACCTCGCTAACCTTCTCGAGGACGAAGCCGTCAGCATGATGCTGCGCGTCACGGGGGAGGAAAGCTTCCCCATTCGCCTCGTGTCGCTGCGCATTCTCCGCAACACCACGGTCTCGGCCCTCATCGAACACGCGCAAGCCTTGAAGAAGCGCAGCACCGATCGGATGCGGCTTGGCATCGTCAAGATTGTGGCCGACGGCTCCATCCAGGGCTTCTCCGCGCGGCTCAAGTGGCCGGGATACTACAACGGCGCCCCGAACGGGCTTTGGTACGTTCCGCCCGAGCAGCTGCGCGAAGCCTACCGCCTCGCTCTTGCCGCCGGCGTGCAAATCCACACGCACACGAACGGCGACGAAGCGACCGACCTCGTCCTGGAGTGCATGGAAGAGGCCTTGCGCACACATCCCTCACCCGACCACCGCTTCACGCTGCAGCATTGCCAGCTTGCAGACGCAGCCCAGTATCGCCGAATGCATCGCTTGGGCATGTGCGTGAACCTGTTCCCCAACCACCACTACTATTGGGGTGACGAGCACTACACCCTCACGGTGGGCCCCGAGCGGGCCGAGCGCATGAACCCGTGCGCCACGGCACTGGCAACCGGCGTGCCGCTCGCCATCCACTCCGATGCACCGGTGACACCACTGGGCCCGCTCTTCACGGCCTGGTGCGCAGTCAATCGCCGCACCGCCAGCGGTCGCGTGCTCGGCTCCTCCGAGCGCATCTCCGTCGCCGATGCCCTGCGCACGATCACGCTCGGCGCCGCCTACACCCTGAAGCTCGACCACGAGGTGGGTTCCATCGAAACCGGCAAGCGCGCCGACTTCGCCGTTCTGGAAGACGATCCCACAGGCATCGGTCCGGAGCGCCTGAAAGACGTGCGCGTCTGGGGCACCGTTCAGGGTGGGCGCGTCTTTGCGGCCGCCGAAGCCTGACGTAATCCGGATCAACCCTGCAGATGCACGCGGCAACCTCCATTCCTGTCACTGTCATCGGCGGGTACCTCGGCGCCGGCAAGACGACGCTTGTCAATAATCTGCTGCGCCAGGCGCAGGGCCGCCGGCTTGCCGTGCTCGTCAACGAATTCGGCCAATTGCCGATCGACGCCGATCTGATCGAAGCCCGCGACGAGGACATGATCGCCATCACCGGCGGCTGCATCTGTTGCAGCTATGGAAGCGATCTCGTCACGGCGCTTGCGCGCCTGGCGCAGCGCCAGCCGCGTCTCGACCAGATCATCGTGGAGACAAGCGGCGTCGCGCTGCCTGGCGCGGTCGCCAGCGCGCTCACCCTCGTGGCGGGCCTCGCGCCCGATGCTGTCTTCGTGCTGGCGGATGCCGAGACCGTTCGCGAACGTGCCGAGGATCGCTTCACCAGCGACACGATCCTGCGGCAGCTTGCCGATGCCGATGTCGTTCTCTTGAACAAGATCGACCTGCTTTCGCCCTCGGCCCTCGACGAAACACTGCAATGGTTGCACACAACCGCACCTCAGGCCCGCATCGTGACGGCAGAGCAGGCCCGCATTCCCTCGGCTCTCGCCTTCGTGCATGACATGGCGCATGCGCCCGACGCTGCGCCCCACCATCATCAACATCCCGATGTCGCAGGTCACCACAGCATCACCGTCTCGATCGACCATCCCCTGAACATCGAGGCGCTCGCCGCAGCGCTTGTTCAGGACGACCTCGGCATCGTTCGTGCCAAAGGCTTCCTCCCGGCGTCCGACGGCCGGCTGCACGCCCTGCAAATCGTTGGACGACGCTGGAGTGTGACGCCCGCGAGCGGCTCGGTTCGGGGCGCTGGCCGCCTTGTGCTGATCACGGTCGGCCAAGCCATCGACGCTGCGAGAGTGGAAGCGGCGATATCGCGCGCGCAAAGTCTGCCAGGCGCTGGCTCTGGATGACGTTCACGTGTCGGCACGGTCGGGAAACCTCGCCCGCGATATGCGCGCGCATCCGCAGCAACCTCGCAAGCTGCACTTACCTGCATTCATCTGCATGCTCTTGCGCGGGCCGCTTAAAAAGCGCCTCCGCCGTCGTTCTGTAGCGAAGTTGTCAGAAGCGCTTTGAAGCTTAAGACGATGCCTTCTGCACTTGGGCGTGCTATGAGATGCGCCGATCAGCCATTGCAGTCCACCAGATGATGACCGAAGACGAACCCACCGACGCGTCGCTTGAGTTTTCCGCACGGCGTGCAAAAGGCATGGCGCGGAAGCTTGCGGACACCTTGATCGAAAGCGACGTGCCGCGCCCTCACTGGGACGAGGTGCTGGAGCACCTGAAGGAGATGCTGGCCGACGTGGTGGGCGAGCAATCCTCGTTCGGCTAATCGGCCATTTCGATGTCGAGGCCAAGTGGCACGGAATAGTAGTGGCCCGCCGGCAAACGCCCGTGGCCGCGCTTCCACTCCGCCGGACGGCCATCGAGCGTCTCCACGAGACGCTCGTAATAGAACACCTGCTCCCCCACGGCGCATGCGAGCTTCTCGGCAAGCTCGGCGTCAGCGGGCTTGAGGCTCAGCCGCTCTTCGCCCCTGCCGAGAAACAAGCCGCAACGCTTGGCCAGGATCGGCAATGGCACGAGTTGCCAGGCCTCCTCGATCGACATCGGAAAGAGTTCGAGGGGCACCGAAGACGTCTCGTAGGAAAGCGGCACAGTCCCCATGAAATTCCTTCGCCGCGCACGCCGCACCATCGCGCCGGGCTTCAGGCCGAGGGCCGCGCACTCGTAGGCGTCCCCCTCGACGATCTGCACATCGAGCACCTGCGCCTCGAGATCCGGAACCTTCCCCTCGGCCGTGCGCACGCGCATGTAACGCTCGGCGATGTCGACGCTCGCCGGATCCCGCACGAAGGTGCCCCGGCCCTGCTGCCGGATGACCAGTTTGGCGCTCTCCAGCCAGTCCAGGGCCTTGCGCACGGTGCCGGGACTGAGCCCGAAAGCCTTGGCGAGGTCCTGCTCGTTCGGAATCGGTTCGCCGACTTTCCATTCGCCAGAGGCGATTCGCCGCAAGAGTTCCTCCCGCAGCTGGATGTGCAGGGGCTTGCTGGCAAGAATTGGCGTCGTCATCCCGATGGCCTCGAAGGATGCGGATTTCTGAAGCTGGCAGATTCGAACCGCACAATCGGCAGCAGCCTAAAGCACGAGTGTGCTGATCGAGAAGTCTATTACATACTTCGCCGCCGAGTTGGGAGGCGGACTTCTCCATCTGAATCCCGCTAGGTCATTGACTTAACTAGCGTCCTTCAGATCGCGAAATTCGTTCAATGCGAGTTGCAGACGGAGACGAATTTCGCGATCAGCACGCTAGCGCTGCACGGATCAAGCGATCAGGCCGCATCTTTTCCGTAAACTCATCACTTCAGGTCCGCAAGGCTCAAGAAGCCGCGCGCATCCCTTCCAGGACGCGCGACTTCGGCCCATCCGCGACGATCCTGCCTCCGTCCATCACGATGATGCGGTCGACAAGCGCCAGCAAGGCCGAACGGTGCGTGGCGATCACCAGTGTGCGATTTGCTGTGAACGCGCGCAGATTGCGCACGATCAGCGCCTCCATGGCATGGTCCATGTAGGCGCTCGGCTCGTCGAGCAGCAGTACCTTCGGCCCACCCACCAGCGCCGAGGCGAGGACGACCGACTGCCGCTGCCCGCCCGACAGCTTCTGGCCTTTCGGGCCCACGTCGAAGTTCATTCCTTCCGGTCGCCTGCCGAGCCATTGCGCGACCCCTGCCACCTCCGCCGCCTTCTGCAGCTCCGCGTCTGACGCGTGCGAGCCCAGACGCAGGTTGAACATGATGCTTCCTTCCAGCAGCGATGGTTCCTGGCTGGTGTAGCGCACCTCATTGCGCAGCAGGGCCGGATCGAACTGCCGCACATCCCGCCCGTCGAGGTAGATCGCGCCCTGGGCCGGCTCATACAGGCGCGTGAGAAGCTTGAGCAGCGTGGATTTCCCCGATCCCGACGCACCGACGATGGCCACCTTTTCCCCCTCGCGGATATTCAGCGAAATGCCCTGCAGCGTGGCGCACGTTTCGCCCGGATAGCTGAAAGCCACGTCCTGAACCTGGAACGCACCGGCAATCGTTGGCGTCTCTGAACCGGAGACAAGCCCCTCCGGCTTCTCGTTCTTGAGCAGCGCCTTCACCAATCCGAGCGACGCATCGAAATCGGCCCGCCGGTTCAACAGGGAGATAAGCTGCGTCATGGGCGCAATGGCGCGCGCGATGAGCAGCGATGTGGCAGAAAGCTCGCCGATCGTCATGTCACCCGCAGCGATGCGATACACACCGGCAATAAGCACCATGACGGTGAGAACCTGCGTTGCCTCGTAGCCCACCTGCACGGCCATCTGCGACGCAGTGCGCGACCTGTGTCCTGCCACCGATGCGGCATCGGACGTACGCTCCCAAAGGCTCAGCAGATGCCGTTCCGCCGCGATCGACTTCACGCGCTCGATCTGGTCGACGGTCTCGATGAGTTGCCCCGAAAGCTTGCGGGAATTCTGCGCCGCCGCCGCGCCATTCACCTTCGAGATGCGATGATAGCCGGCATGGACGGCATAGATCACCCCCACTGCAACGACGGGCATAAGCCCTACCGGGCCTGCAATCACCGTTAGCAAAACCAGGATGAGGACGAAGAACGCGCCATCCACAACCGCCGTGACGAAGATCGAGGGCGCCGTCTGGCACAACTGCTCGATCTCTCGAGCGACGTTGGCGATGCCGCTCGAATTGCGCGGCACCTTCACCAGAGGCAGTTCCAGCAGGCGACGGTAAAGGCGGCCCGCCAGCATCGTCGCCCCCGAAGCGCCGAGCGCATCCTGCAGCGACAGCCGCATCGAACGCAGGTAGATCTCCGTCGCAATCGCGAGCAGCACGCCAAGCCCGAGCGTCCAAAGCGTCTCGAACGCCAGGTGCGGGATGACGCGATCGTAGAGCGCCATAGAGAACATCGGCATCGCCAGCGCGACGAGGTTGCACAGCGCCGAAATGATCACGAGATTGATCATCGCGGCCCTGTGATGCGCAAAGAACCACGCGACCGTTTCACCAGCGACGCCGAAGCGGGCGAGAAACGAGGCCAATGCCGGCATCAGCCAGCCTGCCGCGTGCGTATGGGCCTGCCGCACGAACAGGATATCCGCATGATCCTCGGCCAACAGCGCGGGCCGCGTCATGGTGTAGGGACCATCAGGCCCAAGGCACGTGAAATGCGCACCTCCATCCCGGTACACAAGCCGTGCATGCCCCGCGGCATTGATCGAAAGCACCGGGAAGTCGGCAGGCGTCAGCGCCTCGAAACCGCCCGCGTGGCGCGAAACCTCGATGCCGATCTCGAGCGCGACCGTCTTGAGAGCCTCGAAGCTTGCATCCTCGCTGAACAGCGGCTTGTCGGAGATCTCAAGTCCCCATTCCTTCGCGAGCAGAACCAGAAGCTCGAACGGCATGCTGGGCTGGGAAATTTGCTCCGTATTCATCCTATAAATGTTCGGGGTGATGCAGGAGCCAGGCGATGTCGAATGCAGGCGCATAGCCAACCTGTTCCTGAATGAATCAGTTAAGTTCATTCCGTTATTGCGCCGCGATGGTTGATGAAATCTGAAATCAATCCGGCATTTGCAGATCATTGCGAAGATCGGAGCACACTTTTCAATGAGCGGCCCGCTGCACAGCCTCGAGAGCGAGCTTCTCGTCGAGCGCCGAAGCTACAAGGTGGTCTGGGCGATCGGCGCCAGCATCTTCCTCTTTTTCGTATGGGCAAGCCTCACCGAGCTCGACAAGGTCACGCGCGCAGCTGGCCGCGTCGTTCCCCAGCAGCAGAATCAGCTCGTGCAGCACTTCGAGGGCGGCATCGTCACCGACATCCTCGTGAAGGAAGGTGACAGGGTGAGCAAGGGCCAACCGCTCGTGCGCATCGAGAACAGCCTTTGGCGCTCCGAGTTGCAGCAGGCACGGATCGACCTGGAGGCAAAGACGCTGGGTCGTATGCGGCTCGAGGCGGAAGCCAAGGGGCTCGCCGAATTCGAGGCAACGCCGCAGCAGATGAAGGACCATGAACTTCAGGTCACGCGCGAGCGCAACCTGATGCGCGCCCGGGCCAAGACGCTCAACGAGCAGATCGCCATCTTCGGCGACCAGATCAAGCAGAAGCTGCTCGAACAACAGGAACTGGACGCGCGCTGGCTGCACTCCGTCCGCGAGCGCGAGCTTGCCGCGCAACGTCTCACCAACCTGGAGAAGCTTCTCGGCATCGGCGCCATCTCCGGCAACGAAATCCTCGAGAACCAGCGCGTTCTGCAGCAGATCGACACGCGCCTGTCCGATCTCTCGCACGAGATCCCGCGCGTGCAGGCCGCACTCGATGAGCTGCGTCGGCGCCAGTCCGAGGTGCAGCTGCGCTTCAACTCCGATGTCGAGAAAGAGCGCACCGCGCTCCAGGTGGAGATCGCCAAGCTGCAAGAGCAGATATCCGCCATGCTCGACCGCAACACGCGCTCGGCCGTCCTCGCACCTGTCGATGCCACCATCAACAAGCTCTACGTCACCACCATCGGCGGCGTGATACGCTCCGGCGAGCCGCTCGTGCAACTCGTCCCCTTCGAGGACAAGGTACTCGTGGAGGCTAGGTTGGCACCGAGCGATCGTGCAGACATATGGCCGGGCTTGCCCGCTGTCATCAAGGTGAGCGCCTACGATTACACGCGCTTTGGCGGGCTCGAGGGGCGCGTCCTCGACATCTCGCCGGACGCGCTGCAGGACGAGAAGGGCGTTTCCTACTTCAGGCTCAGGCTGGAAGCCGACACGTCCAAGTTCGGCAAGTCCAATCCGGTCGTTCCTGGCATGACAGCCGACGTCGACATCATCTCTGGCAAACGTACGATCGTGGCGGCACTTCTGCGCCCCGTCCGCATCATGCAAGAGCGTGCGCTACGGCAGTAGCGGAGGCACCCGTGCTCAAGTGCAAACTGGTCGTGGCGACGCGTGCCGACAAGGACAGGTTTTTCGAGGACACCGCAACTGGCCGCTCACTGCGGTTTTCCTGGCCTGCCGGGCTCGATCTGCTGCTCACGCCGCTCAACACGCAAGGCTTGCCGGCCGTCTACAATCGCGCGCTTCGGACCTGCGTCGACAATCCAGCGCTCCTGGTGTTTGCGCACGATGACATTCACTTCCTGGACTACTATTGGCTCGATCGCCTGCGCGCGGGCCTCGAGGCCTTTCAGATCCTCGGTGTGGCGGGCAATGTGCGCCGCGTGCAGGGCCAGCCGTCCTGGTGCTTCCTCGACGATCGCTTCACCTGGGATGAGAAGAAGAACCTGAGCGGCATTGTCGCGCACGGCACCGCCTTTCCGCCGGGAAACCTGAGCCGCTATGGGCCGCCGCGCCAGCGCGTCAAGCTGCTCGACGGGCTCCTACTCGCCGCCAGGTCGGACACGCTGCTCACGCACAAAATGGCCTTCGACGAGCGCTTCAGCTTCCATCACTACGACTTGGACTTCTGCCGCCAGGCAGAGGCGGCGGACGTCGCCTGCGGCACATGGGACATCGCGGTGATGCACGAAAGCGGTGGCCGCCTTGGCACTCACCTCTGGCGGGACTCGCTGCGCCTCTACATCGACAAATGGGGCGGCTGATCAGGCGAGGCCCCCAGGGCTCATGCCACGCCGCGCGCCTTGTCTGCAGCAAGGAAGCCCGGCCGGATGCGATCGAGCAGCGCCAGGAACTGCGGATAGCACACCGTTTCGAAGTCGAAGTTCTGCACGATGTGCCTGCGCGCAGCCTGCCCCATGGCCCTGAGATGATCGGGATCGGCAAGCACCTCCGCCACGCGATCCGCCAGCGCAAGGGGGTTGAAGAAGTCCACGAGCAGCCCCGTCCTTCCATGCGTCATGAACTGCCGCACGGGGGCGACGTCGGAAGCCACGATGGTCTTCTCCAGCGCCATGGCCTCGAGCAGGGACCACGAGATTACGAACGGCGCCGTCATGTAGATGTGGCACCTCGCAATGCGCAGAAGCCTCACGAGGTCGCCATATGGCACCTGGCCGACGAAATCGACCCGCGTCCAATCCACCGTCGCGCCGAGCTGCTCCATCAGCAATTGCCGGAACGTCTGGTTGCCCGGAAGCCGCGCGCCATAGCTTACACCGTCCCCGCCAATGACGATGACACGCGCATTCGGCCGCAGCTTTTGCAATCTCGGCAGCGCGCGCAGCACGACGTGCACCCCCCGTGAAGGTTCAAGGCTGCGGGCGATGTATGTCACGATTTCGTCCGAGCGACGGACGGCCTTGCCGCCGATCGTGATGGCCTGCCCGTCGCTGTGGTCGGGTAGCAACCGTTCCGTGCGCACACCCTCGTGCACCACATCGATTTTCGGCCGGAACATCAGCGGATGGATATCGCGCTGCCACTCGGTGGCAGTATAGCCGTAGTCGCACTGCACCAGATTGAGCAGGTTGTTGGCATTGCGCGCGGTGAGCTTGGCAGAAATCTCCGGGCCGGACTGGAACTCCGGATCATAGTCGACGAGGCCACCCTTCGGAATGAAGAAGTACTCGAAGTAGCCGAGAACCGGCACATCGGGCCAGACTTCTTTCACGAAAAGGATCTCGCCCCAACCGGCGTGACCAACCACGATATCCGGCTTGAACCCCTTGTTCGCCAATGCGCGGCAAGCGCGCAAGGCACCCACCGCCGTGCCTACAGCCGATTCGTAGATGGCCGTGTAGCTGTAGGCATCGTCCTTGGCTTTGTGGTCTGGCTCATACACCACGATGGGGTATCCTTGCGCCACCACGTCCCTGCGTTGCGTGAGAAACACGACCCTGTGCCCATCGGCGACGAGGCGCGGCGCAATCTCGCGGTATTGGCCCGGGTGGTTCTGGTGGACGAGCAGAATATTCATCGTGAAAAGCCGGGGTGACACACGTTCGCATGCCTGCAGCTGCCGCAGCTGTGGCTTCAGCCAAGGAAACACCAGCGGGCTGGCGCGAGGCTTTCCCCCTTGCAGCCGGGAGGACGCATCCCTGCTTCATCCTCCGTAAAGCAAGCTCTGATACGACTGCAAAAGCAATGTTTTGGTTTGCAGCTTCATAAATGAGTTTCGTTGCATGGCGTCCTCGTCAGCAAGCGATGAAGTCGATTATTGGCCAGGTTATGTCGACGCATTGACGTCGATGGTGAAGGTCCTCACCTTCATCATGATGCTGCTTGCACTGACGGTATCGGTCATTTCACAGCAGATTGCCGTGGGCGCCATCAAGAAGCTTGCCGAGACCGTCGGCGTAGACATCGAGCCCGGCCAGCACTTCGAGCAGATCGTCGAGAAGATCAACGAGGAAGTTGCAAAGCAATTGCCGCCCAAGACGCCGGCTCCCCCAGCCAAGCCGGTCCTTTCAGGAGCGCCTGAGGAAGGCGCACCCACCACGCGTACGGCCTCCAATACCGAGGGCACTGAAGCCAGCTCCGGCGCCGAAAAGGGATCGCAGAGCACCGCTGCCCGCATCGCACACGCTGCCACGGGCCCACAGAAGGGCAGCGCCCATGTCACGGAAAACGGCGAGCAGACCCTGATACTCAAGTTTGACGAGTTGGGCGTGAAGCTCGAGGCGGAAGGCAAGGCCGCAGTCGAGAAATTCGTGAAACGACTGATCGCGTCGGGGGCCAATCGCTTTGCAATCCGCGCCGCTGTATCCAGCGAGGCCAGTTCGATCACGGGCGCCCGCCGCCTTGCCTACCATCGCATGATGATCGTGCGGCAGGCGATGCTGGATGCTGGCCTAGCCTCCGAATTCATCACCATGCTGCTGGATGATCCCCGGCCCAACGTCGTCCCCAACATCATCTCGATTGAAGCTCACTGAGCGTCCGGCTGGATGCGCGGGAATTGCTGTGCACGCCTCGCGGAAAGAGGCGCTGGCACTAAGAAAAAATACACTATCATCATAGTATTGGTTTGGTGATGTAAAAATAGTTGTTGCTTGTCAATTTCACAAATTGAGTCCATTCGTGGAAAATAGTATCAAAAAGATAATTCTGCAAATGGCAGCCGTCACCGGGACGGTGGTCGCGCTCGGCGTATGGCAATACGCCTTCCTGGCGCAAGGCTTCAAGTACAATCCCTACGTCAATGGTGCCATCCTGCTGGCCACGGTGGGGAGCGTCTACATTGCCTTCCGCAACGTCTTCAAGCTCTACAATGAAGCCGTGGCCCTCAACGCGCTTCAGGAGCTATGGGAGGATGCGAAGGTCCTCCGCGCCGGCAAGCCGGACGATCCCTACTGGCGCCACTACAGGATCCTGACACCCGCAAAAGTTTTCAGAACGCCGCACATCCTCGGCCACGCCTACGAACTCGTAACCGAGGAACTGGCGCGCGCGGGCCACGTCGCCATCAACATCGAGACGATGGGAACACTCGTCGCCAAGGTCGAGCAGAAGATCAACGAGGAGAAATCGCTTCTCAGTTACATGTCGGGCCTGCTCGTATTCATGGGCCTCGTCGGTACGTTCATGGGCCTTCTCGCCATGGTGGGCTCGATCGGTGGCATCCTGGCGGGCTTGCAGAGCACCGGCGCCGGCGGTAGCGAGGCCTTCGCAAGCCTGCTCGGCAAGTTGCAGACACCGCTTTCGGGCATGGCGACCGGGTTCGCGGCCTCGCTGTTCGGCCTTTTCGGATCGCTCGTCGTCGGCCTTCTCGCCCGCTCGTTCCAGCAGGCGGCAAATGTCGTCTCCGGCACCTTCGAGAACTGGCTGTCGTCCGTCGCCCAGATTAACGAGCGCGGCTCGGTAGCGAGCACGGCACCGGGTGAGATCGTCGATACGCTTGCCCGCATCGTGAGCGACTACGGCCGCTCCGCCAAATCGCTCAATCATTCGACAGCATTGCTGGCAAGCCTCGTCGAGACCTCCGCCAGTATCACCAAGAACCTCGACGCCACGACCAGCGAGCTGAAATCCCTTCGCGCCGAGCAGGATTATCTGCGCAAGGAGTTGCAGAGCCTCGCTGGGTTGCCTGCTGCTCTGAGCGCCCTGGAAGCCGCCACGCGCGACAGCGCGGACCGCCAGGTCGCTGCGACGAACGAGAGCGTAAGCACGATGCAGGCCTCTCTCGCACGCTTCGAGATGGCGCACACGCAGATCGGGCGCGCACTTGCGGCACAGAACGACGAATTGATCGCGCTGGGCTCATCGGCCTTCGAGCGCGGCCTCTCCCATATTGAGGCGATGGCCACCAGCGTTCAGAACTTCCACAGCACGCTCAAGCAGGACATCACCTCCACGCAGCGCCGCCAGGTCGAGGAAATCTCGTCGTCCCTGCTTCAGGCCATCGGGGCACAATCGCACGCGCTTGACGATGCCATTGCCCGCATGAGCGACTTCCAGGCGGAAACGCGGCGAGCCGATCTTGCCCAGCTGCGGGCCGTCGACACCGTCATTCTCCAAGGCATCGAGCGCATCGAGCGCGACATCGAGATGCAACGCACGCAGGAAGCCGCGCCGCGCGACAGCGCGATGGCACTCGCCCCCGTGGTCGATGCCATTGCAGGGCTGACGGCGCGGCTCACGCGTGACATCCCCGCCCGCAGCCTACGAGAGCACGCGCTGGAGGATCGCCTCGAAGAACTCTTGCGTAAGCTCGACGAGGTGAACAGCCGAAGCGACGATGCGCACGCCATGAACAGCGTCATTGCCGCCGTCGAAACCTCGCTCAGCAACGGGCTCCGGGACGTCGCTCATAGCATGGAAACCGCACTTTCAAGTTCGGTCGAGGCGGCGCGCACGCGCTTGGAAACCGAAAACCATGGCGAGCCAGCGACGGCGGACGATGCGCCATCATTGTCCTCCCGTGAATTCCGCTCCGTACTCAACACGATGATGAACAAGGGACGCTGAGCCGTGCCACAGCCAATTCCGATGTCCGGAGCCTTACTCAAGATCGGCCGGAAGCTGCCCTGGCGCAGCGAAGCCATGGAGCGCGTGCTGCGCCGCCACGAGCGCTGGCCCTGTCTTCACCTGGCGCAGATGGTTCTGGAGGAGAAGCGTATCGAGATCGACGGCTGCATTACCGAGATTTCGTGCCGCGGCACGCGATTCCGCCCCGCCTCGCTCTATCTGCACGAACGCACAGGCGAGCGCGTGTGCATCATCGTCGATGGGCTCAAGATGATGGGCACCATCCGCAATGTCACGCCGCTGGGCTACGGCATCGCCCTCTCTGCGGAAGTCGAGCCACACCTCCTCGACCTCCTGAGAGCAGAAGGCAAGGATATCGCCGCCGCCTTCAATGTTGAGCGTTGAGCCTGGCGCTTACGCGTCCTGCAACCGCCTCTTCAAGCGTCTGCGGCTTGAGCAGGCCCAGCAGGCGCAGGATGCGATAATTCGCGTTTCGCTCTGCATAGGCATTCGAGATCGCGGAGCGCCGCGCCTGCACGTAGGTCATCTGGATGTCCAGAAGCTCGAACAACGTGCGTTTGCCGCCCTTGAACTGCTCGGTGTAGAGCGTGCGCGTCTCCTCGCTCGCCGCCACCGACTGCACCAGCGAGTTTGCCTTGTCGCGAGACATGCCGGCCGCGAGGTAGGCCTGGCGCAATTGCAGCTCAAGCCGCTCCAGTTCCCCGCGATGGCGCATGCGCTCGGCGGCCAGCCGTGACACCGCCTGCCGGACAAGGCTGGCATTCTCGCCACCGTCTGTCAGCTTGTGGGTCAACGTCAGGAGCGCCTTGCCATCGAGCTTGCCCGTCCGCTGCCCTCCATTATCATAGGCCGCGCCTCCAACCTCGAGATCGATACGCGGCATCCCGCTCGTGACCATCGCGTTGTAGTCTGCCTGCGCCGCTGCAATTGCCTGCTCCCTTGCGCGCAGGGAAGGATTGCTCGACTTGAGCACCGGCAACGCTGCCTCGACATTCGGCGGCAGCAGCGCAGCGACCTCAGGAGGCGCAACCAGATTTCCCGGGATTTCCCGCAGGAGACGCCGGAAATCATTCATCGCGGTCGCAAGCTGGAATTCGCCATCCGAGATGGCCGTCTTGGCCTCCGCAAGCCTCTGCTCCACGCGGCGGACATCGGCCAGCGTGGCGTTCTGGGCTGACTGCGAGGCCCTGATGAGTTTGGCAAGCTTTTCCAGCTCCGCCAGATTATCCGCGTTGATCTTCTCGAGTTCGCGCTGCTCCAGCACGCGAAGATACGCATCCGTGATCGTATAAGCTGTATCGAGCGCCGTATCGGCTGCCAGCAGGAAGGCCGACTCGTAGCTCCGCTCGCTGCGCTCGACGTCGCTGTCCACCTGCCCGAAGTCCCAGATCATCTGCCGGCCCGTGAGACCGGCCTCCACGCGTGGGTCGAAGTAGCTGCCGCTGGATCCCCACAGATTGCGGTCGAAGACCGTGCTTCCTGCCCCGGTGATGCCGGGGCCGCCGCCGACGCGCGCGGTGAGCTTTGGCATTTTCCCCGAGCGGGACTGATCGATGCCGGACCGGGCTTCGGCGGCACGCGCCAGCGCAGCACCCACCTCCGGATTGAGCGCCACGCCGCGATCTATCGCGGAAGCGAGATCGAGAACGGATGCCTCCTCTCGAGGCCTGCGGAATGCCACACGCTCCGGCTGCAGCGCGGGTTCCTCGGACGCGACGTATGCTGTCCAGCTGGCCGGGACGCCGTCTGCTTCGCGGCGCACGCTGGCGATCCAGCTTCGCTTTTTATCCGTATACTGATAATAGTCGTTAGCGGGTACTGCTCCGCAGCTTGGGAGCAGAATTGCGATTGCCAGACATGGCAATCGATATGGCAACCAACCTGCCATATGAAAACAAAACCTCTCGAAATCGAGGCTGGCACGCTAGGCGCCACGTCTTGCGTGGAGCTTGTGAAATGGCAAATTGATATGCATACTGATCAAATGCCTCAAACCAGATATTAGCGTTTACTAAACAGAAGATAGCGTATCTATTTGCTTCAGATGTTTAGGTTTTACATAGAATGTCATCACCAAATTCGATAATTCAGGCCGAAGGTCCGCCCGACAACACGGGCGACGGAGAGGTCTTTATTATCGATGCGCCGCGGCCTGCCGAGACGAAAATCGTCGAGGCAGCAGGCCTGCGCAAGTTCAAGCTGACATTCGACCTGAGCACCGCGCGCATCCTGGCGGTGGATCTCGATCTCATTGTTCTGCTGCCCGACGGCAGCAAGATCATCCTCCTTGGCATAGCCACCAACCTCATCGGGCCCAGTCCCCCGCAGATCTATGTCGGCAACAACCAGATCAACCCAGCCAAGCTGATCGACAGGATCGAGGCCATCACCTTCCAGGAGAGTGACGGCGTTCTTCGCCCGCTACAGAATGCGGAGAAGCCGGCAACACCGGAGCAGAAGCCTGCGGATGCGCCGGCGGAGGAGCAGCCGCGCCAGCCTCAGCCGATCGTCGTCCAGCAACTGCCGCAGTTGCCCCCGCAGCCGGAAAAGCAGGAACCGGCGCCGAAGGCGCCCCGCGTCGTCATCGAGCCGCCGGTGTTCGCGACGCCCCCGGGCAACATTGGCAGGGGTAACGGCAACGGTAACGGCAAAAGCGACATCGAGCCGCCTCCGCCACTCTCTACTTCGTTCAATGCCAAGCTTGTCGCCCTGGTCGGCCTCGAGAACGACGGCGTCACGGGCGCCATCCTAGGTGCAGGCGGGTCGGCGCCAGCCGACAACGACAGTTCCTACGCCATGCAGGCGCGCCCTGAGACGATCCAGGGCTACTCGAGCAGCGACATCATCTTTGCCGATGATCCGGCGCGCTTTGCAGCCGGCACCTACACGCGCGTGTTGCAGTTGTCGCTGTCCGTAGGGCAGGCGAGCGGCATGAAGCAGCTCGTCATTTCCAATCTGCCGTCCTCCATGCGCATCATTGGAGCACAGCATGTCGGCAATGACTGGATCATAAACAACGTCACCCCGTCGAATGTTCGCCTTGCCATCAACTACGATCTGCCCACTGCGAGCGCGGTGCCCAATGCCGATGGCTACTTCCAGAACGCCGCCCTCAAGATCCGTCTGGTCGCTGATCCGCAGGGCAAAAACTACACGCTTTTCGCTTCCGACCTCGAAATCGGCGTAAAGCACGTCTCGAGTGAATCCGATGCGAGCGGCGTCAATGCCGCCGGAAAGCCCATCTACATCCTCTGGAGCAACCCGAACGGCAACGACATCGATGCAGGCGGCGGTGACGACACGATCTACGCTGGCGTCGGATCCGACACCATAAATGGTGGCGCTGGGCTGAACACCGTCAGCTATTCACGCTCCACCACCGCCGTACGTTTGGACCTCGGCCAGGCAACCGGCACCGCGGGAGCCGATGATCATGACCGGTATGTCAATGTCACCGGGATCATCGGCACGGCATACGCCGACACCATCACCGGCGGCAGCACCGATGACACCATCGAAGGCGGCGGCGGGGCCGATATCCTCACGGGTGGCGGCGGCTTCGATATCCTGAGCTACCGTTCGTCCTCTGCCGGCGTCACCGTCAATTTGCAGGCCAATACGGCGCAGGGTGGCGACGCGACCTCGGATACGATCAGTGGCTTCTCCGGCGTCATAGGCAGCGCCTTCAACGATGTGCTCATCGCCCGCAACGACGTGGGCGGCCTGCTTGTCGGCCTCAACGGCAACGACGTGCTGCAGGGCGGCGACTCGGACGACACCCTGCAGGGCGGCCAGGGCGCCGACACTCTCTTGGGAGGTGCCGGGTTCAATACCGCTGACTATTCGAACTCCACTGCAGGCGTCACCATAAATCTCGAGCTGCAGCACGGCAGCGGCGGCGATGCAGAGGGAGACGTACTGTCCGAGATCCAGGGTCTTGTCGGCTCCAGCTTCAACGACGCTCTCACGGGCTCCACCGCCGACAACATCATTGATGGCGGGCTCGGCGACGATACCATCCACGGTGGTGGCGGCCACGACCTGTTGCTCGGCAGCGGCGGCAACGACGTCATCTATGCAGGTGACGATGCCTCCACGCTCAGCGGTGGCACCGGCAACGACCTGCTCATCAGCGGCCTGGGCAGCAGCTCCCTCATGGGCGGCGAAGGCAATGACACGCTGGTGGCCGGCGAAAGCTACAGCACTCTCGACGGCGGCGCCGGCTCCGATACCGCTGACCTCAGCGCATTCAACTCCGCCTTGTCGGTCGCGCTGGACAGCACGGGCAACGCCAGCGTGGCATTGTCGAGCGCCGCGTTGACGCTGCACTCCATCGAGAACCTCATCGGCGGCCGCGGCAACGACAGCCTCACCGGCAATACCCTCGCCAACTACATCGATGGCAGCTACGGCAACGATACGATTACCGGAGGTGGCGGCAATGATACGCTTGTGGGTGGTCCCGGCACCGACACGCTGGTCTTCTCGCAAGCAGCAGCAGTCTCCGCCAATCTCCAGCAGCTCAGCATCCAGCAGGGGGGAGACCAGCTTCTCGTCTCCGGTTTCGAGAACTTCATCGGCACCGATCTCGGCGATACGCTGGTCGGCGATGGACGCTCGTCCGCTGGAGCCATCTCCTGGGTCGGCGGCGCCGGCAATGACCTGCTCACCGGCGGCCGTGGCGCCGATACCATCCTCGGCGGAGACGGTGACGATACCATTGATGGCGGCAACGGCGGCAATGACACGCTGAACGGAGGCAACGGCAGCAACACGCTCGCATTCGGCGCAGCCACGAGCGGCGTGAGCGTAACTCTCGGTTCCGGCAACGCAACGGGTGCACTCGGCTCCACCGCCTGGACGCGCACATTCTCGAACTTCGACAACGTCGCCGGCTCCAACTACGCTGACAACATCACGGGCAGCTCCGCAGCCAACATGCTCGCCGGCGGAGACGGCAATGACACCATTGATGGCGGTGGCGGTGCAGATACCATCGACGGCGGCACGGGGCACAACGCCATCAGTCTCCTGTCGTCTGCCACGGGCGCGACCATCACGTTTGCCGTCGACGGCCTCGGCGGTGGCGCGGCAACGGCCGGCGCATCGAGCGTAACGTTCACCAACATCCAGGACGTCATCGGCTCGAACTATGACGACGCCGTCGCGGGCACCGCCGTCGGCAGCGTTATCGCCACGGGACAGGGCAACGATAACATCTGGGCTGGCACGAGCGTCGCCACGCTCGACGGCGGTGGCGGCAACGATGTCCTGGTGTTTGCAACCAGTGCCCCCGTCAACGTCGATCTCGCCGCCGGCACATTTGCGCAAGGTGCCACCACAAGTTCGGTCGCGAACATGGAGGTGTTCTACGGCACGAACCTCGGCGACATCGTGGCTGGCAACCTTGCCGGAGGTGCCGCGGCGATCACCTGGCATGGCGGCAGCGGCAATGATCTCCTCACCGGAGGCAGCGGCGCCGACACCATCTTCGGCGCCCAGGGCGACGACACCATCGATGGCGGCGGTGGCAACGACAGCCTCGACGGCGGCGCTGGCCGCAACATGATAAGCGCCGCCTCACTCTCCACCGGCGTCGACGTCACCCTGGCCGACGATGGCACCGGCACCGTCACAGGCGGGAGCGGTCCAGGTGCCTGGTCCGCCGCGCTCGCCGGTTTCACCGACATCAAGGGCGCTCAGGCTGCAAGCACATTGCGAGGGAATTCCAGTGCCAACCTGATCCTCGGCCTCGCCGGCAACGATACGCTGACCGGTGGCGGCGGCGCCGACACGCTCGACGGTGGCGGCGGCACGGCCAACGCCGTGCGCTTCTCCGACACCTCCAACGCCGTCGTGGTAGACCTGCGCTTCGCCGGCACCGCCGTGCAGAGCGGAACTACCTCCCAGATCCGCAACATCCAGGTCTTCGCCGGCACCGATGCTGGCGACCAGTTCATCGGCAATATCAGCGCCAACGCGCAGGCCATCAAGTGGATTGGAGGCACGGGCGACGACACCTTCGACAGCGGCGCCGGCAGCGATACGTTCGACGGCGGCGGCGGCAACGACGTTGTCACCTACGCGCGCGTGAGCAGCGGCGGCTTGATGCTGACACTGGGGGCTAACGGTGCCGCAGCCACCACATCCGGCGCGCAGACCGACACCCTCATCAACATCGAGAACGTGATCGGCAGCAACCAGGCGGACCGTCTCACCGGCAACAACCTCGCCAACCAGCTCTCGGGCGGGAGCGGCGACGATACGATCGACGGCAGTGGCGGCAACGATGTGCTCGATGGCGGCGGCGGATCCAACACGCTGAGCTTCGCGTCCCAGTCCATCGGCATAACCGCGACGCTCGACAACACCGGATCCGGCACTGTGACCGCAGCCGGCTGGACGTTGCTGTTCACGAACTTCGCCAATCTCACAGGCGGCAGCGGCAGCGACGTGCTCACGGGCAACACGGCCGTGAACATCATCAGCGGCGGCAACGGCAACAATACCCTCGACGGCGGCATCAACAGCGGCCTTGCCGGCGACACGCTCATCGGCGGTAGCGGCGATGACCTTTTCATCGCCCGCAACGCCGGCGACAGCATGTCCGATACCGGCGGCGCCGACACGGTGCGCTCGACGCTCTCGGCGTGGAGCCTCTCCGCGGGCATCGAAGACTTGGCCTACGTCGCCGCCGATGCCACCACACGCGCTGCCGGCGCCTTTGCGGGCACAGGCAATGATCTGGCCAACGTCATCATCGGCGGCTCGAGCGGCGCCAACACGCTCGATGGCGGCGTCAACGCGGATGCATCCGGCGACACGCTCGTCGGCGGCTCAGGCAACGACATCTACATCGTCCGCAACGCCAGCGACAGCATCAGCGATACGGGCGGCACCGACATCGTCCGCGCGACGCTGTCGGCCTGGACGCTGGACGCCGGCCTCGAGCATATGTCCTACGTCGCGGCGGACGGCGTCACCCCCGGCACTGGCACGTTCCGCGGCGTCGGCAACGACAGCACCAACAGCATCACCGGTGGCAGTGCCAGCGACACCTTGGACGGCGGCCTCAACGGCATCGGCAACGGCGACACGCTGGCCGGCGGCGCCGGAAACGACGTTTATGTCGTGCGCAATGCCAACGACGTGATCGTCGACACGTCCGGCTCCGACACGGTTCGCTCGACACTGACGAGTTGGACGCTGGGAAGCGGCTTAGAAAATCTCGCATATGTCGCAGCCAATGGCGTTTCCCCCGGCACCTTGGCCTTCTCAGGCACCGGCAATGGCCTTGCCAACATCATCACGGGGGGAAATGGCGCCGATACACTCGACGGCGGCGCTAACGTTGGCGCGGCAGGTGACACGCTCATCGGCGGTCTGGGCGACGATATCTTCATCATCCGCAACGCCAGCGACAGCCTCAGCGACGCCAGCGGCACCGACACCGCCCGCTCCACACTCTCCGCATGGACGCTCACCAGCGGCATCGAGAACCTTGTCTACGTCGATCCAGACGGCGCCACGCGCGCCGCAGGCGCCTTCCAAGGCACCGGCAACGACCTCGCCAACGTCATCACCGGCGGCTCGACCGGCGACAACACCCTCGACGGCGGCTCCAACGCCGTCAGCGACGGTGACACGCTCATCGGCGGCACGGGCAACGACACCTACATCGTCCGCAACGCCGACAGCATCGCCGACACCGGCGGCGCCGATGTCGTTCGCTCCACGCTCACCGCCTGGACACTCGGCGCCGGCGTAGAGAACCTAACCTACGTCCAGGCTGATGGCGTCACCGCCGGCACCGGCAACTTTGCCGGCAACGGTAACGGCCTCGCCAACGTCATCACGGGTGGCACGGGCGCTGATACGCTCGACGGCGGCACCAACACAGCCGGCGGCGACACCCTGATCGGTGGGGCAGGAAACGACGTCTATATCGTCCGCAACGCCGCCGACAGCATCGCCGACAGCACGGGCACGGATACCGTACGCTCGACGCTCACCGCCTGGACACTCGGCGCGGGCGTCGAAAACCTCAGTTACGTCCAGGCCGATGGCATCACCACCGGCAGCGGAGATTTTGCCGGCACCGGCAACGCCCTCGCCAACGTCATCACGGGTGGCACGGGCGCCGACACGCTCGACGGCAGCGTCAACACCACGGGGGGCGACACGCTGATCGGCGGCCAGGGCGACGACGTCTATATCGTGCGCAACGCCGCCGACAGCATCTCAGACAGCACTGGCACTGATCTCGTCCGTTCCGCGCTCGCCGCCTGGACACTGGCCAGCGGCCTCGAGAACCTGTCTTACGTCGCCGCCGACGGCATCTCCGCCGGAACTGGCGACTTCTACGGACAGGGCAACAGCCTTCAGAACCTCATTATCGGCGGCAGCGGCAACGACACCCTCGATGGTGGCGTGAACACCAGCGGAGGCGACAGCCTCGACGGTGGCGACGGCAATGACGTCTATGTCGTGCGCAACGCTTCCGACAGCATCTCCGACAGCAACGGCACGGACCTTGTCCGCTCCACGCTGTCTTCGTGGACTCTCGCCAGCGGTCTTGAGAACCTGACATACGTCACAGCCGGCGGCGTGACGCGCGCCTCCGCCGCTTTCACCGGCACCGGCAACGACGCCGCCAACGTCATCACGGGCGGAAGCGCAGGCGACAACACACTCGACGGCGGTCTCAACTCGGGCCTTGCCGGCGACACCCTCATCGGCGGAAGCGGCAACGACAGCTATATCGCCCGCAACGCTGCCGACAGCATCTCGGATTCAAGCGGCAACGACTCGGTGCTTTCCGTAGGCGCCGCATGGACGCTCGCGGCAGGACTGGAAAATCTCACCTTTGTTGACGCCACCACGCTGCTGCGTGCGACCGGTGATTTCCTGGGCACCGGCAACGCGTCCGCCAACGTCATCACAGGCGGCTCGGCCGGCAACAATACGCTCGACGGCGGCGTCAATACCGGGGGCAGCGGCGACACGCTGATCGGCGGCAGCGTCAACGACGTCTTCATCGTCCGCAATACCTTGGACAGCATCTCTGACAGCGGCGGCACCGATATCGTTCTCGCCGCGGTGACGGCCTATACGCTGGGCAGCGGCATCGAGAATATGACGTACGTCGCTGCCGACGCCGTCTCTACCGGCACGGGAAACTTCGCCGGCACCGGTAACAACCTCGCCAACGTCATCATTGGCGGCACAGGCAGCGACACCCTCGACGGCGGCATCAACACTGTCGGCGCCGGTGACACGCTCATCGGCGGAGCCGGCGACGACGTCTACATCGCGCGCAACGCCGCCGATAGCCTCTCCGATGTAAGCGGCGTGGACATTGTACGCTCCACCCTGACCGCGTGGACACTCGGCAGCGGCCTCGAAAACCTGACCTACGTAGCCGCGAACGGCGTCGCGACTGGCACCGGCGACTTCATGGGTGTCGGCAACACGGCTGCCAACATCATCACCGGCGGCTCCGGCAACGATACGCTTGACGGTAGCGCTAACCTGTCGGGCGGCGACACGCTCGTGGGCGGCCTCGGCAATGACCTGTTCATCGTTCGCAACAGCGCGGATGTGGTCACCGACACCGGCGGCACCGATGTCGTCAACTCTGCACTTGCAGCGTATACGCTCGGGTCCGGCCTCGAGAACCTCTCCTACGTCGCTGCCGACGGCATCACGCAGGCAAGCGGTGCCTTCCGGGGCGTCGGCAACACGGCCGCCAACGTCATCACCGGCGGCTCCAGCGACGATAACACCCTCGACGGCGGCGCCAATGCGGGTCTCGCTGGCGATACGCTTGTCGGCGGTTCCGGCAACGATCTCTACATCGTCCGCAATGCGGCCGACAGTATCTCTGACGCCGGCGGCACCGACAAGGTAAATGCCGCCGTGGCCGCGTGGACCCTCGCCTCCGGCCTCGAAGACCTCACCTATGTCGGCAGCGATGGCGTCACGCGTGCCACCGGCGCGTTCTCGGGCACCGGCAACGACGCCGCCAACGTCATCACCGGCGGCTCTACCGGCGCCAACACGCTCGACGGCGGCACGAACACCGGCGGCCTCGGCGACACGCTGATCGGCGGCTCCGGTAACGACATCTACCTCGTGCGCAATGCCAGCGACGTACTCGTCGATACCGGCGGCACCGACACCATCCGCACCAGCGCCACCGCCTGGACGCTCGCAACGGGCTTCGAGAACCTCGGCTACGTGGGCAGCGACGGCGTAACTGCTGGCACGGGAGATTTCAGCGGCACTGGCAACAGCGCGACTAACAGCATCACCGGCGGAAGCGGCAACGACACTCTCGACGGCGGCCAGAATACGAGCGGCGGCGACACGCTGACAGGCGGTGCCGGCAACGACCTGTACTTTGTGCGCAACTCCAGCGATGTCATCGTCGAGGCCGCCTCCTCGGGCGGCGGCAACGACACGGTCAATGCAACGGCCACCGCCTACACGCTCGCCGCAGGCCTCGAGAACCTCGCCTACATCGGCAGCAACGGATTGCCTGGCACGAGCAATTTCAAGGGCGTCGGCAACTCCGGCACCAACATCATCGTGGGTGGATCCGGCAACGATACACTCGACGGCGGCGCCAACACCGGCGGCGCGGCAGGCGATTCTCTTTACGGCGGCCTCGGCAACGACGTCTACGTGGTGCGCAATGCCGATGACGTTCTGGTTGATACCGGCGGTGCGGATACCGCGTGGTCGCTCATCTCCACCCTCACCCTCGCCGACGACATCGAAAACCTGAGCTTCGTATCGAACGGCACCGGTTCACGCGCCGCCACGGCCTCCTACGGCACAGGCAATGCGCTGGCCAACGTCATCACCGGTTCGACCACCGCCAACACCCTCGATGGCGGCGTCAATTCGGTCGCCGGTGGCGACACGCTGACGGGTGCTTCGGCCAATGATCTCTACATCGTGCGCAACGCGAACGACGTCATCGTCGACACCGGTGGCACGGACACCGTCAATGCAACCCTGTCCGCCTGGACGCTGGGCAGCGGCATCGAGAAACTCGTCTACGTTGCAGCCGATGGCGTATCCACCGGCAGCGGCACGTTCACCGGCGTCGGCAATGCGCATGCCAACGTCATCACCGGCGGCTCGGGAAGTGCCACACTCGACGGCGGCGTCAACACCGTCAGCGGCGGCGACACCCTCATTGGCAACAGCAGCGACGACGTCTTCGTCGTCCGCAATTCAGCCGATGTCATAACCGACACGGGCGGCTCCGACACGGTTCGCGCATCCCTGACCGCCTGGACGCTTTCGAGCGGACTCGAGAACCTGACCTATGTGGCCGCCGACGGCATTTCCACCGGCTCCTCGAACTTCAAGGGCGTCGGCAACACTCTGGCGAACGTCATCACCGGCGGCACGGGCAGCGACACACTCGACGGCGGTACCAACAGCCTGGCGGTGGGCGACACGCTCGTCGGCGGCGCCGGCAACACCATCTACATCGTGCGCAACAGTACCGACGTCATCATCGACGCCGGTGGGAATGACAGCGTGCGCGCAACGGCCACCAGCTACACGCTCGCAGCCGGATTGGAGAACCTGAGCTACGTGGCAGCCGACGGCGTGTCCGTCGGCACGGGCAATTTCTCAGGGTCCGGCAACGCAGCCGACAACATCCTCACCGGTGGCACGGGCAATGACAGTCTCGGCGGCGGCGGTGGCAACGACACCTTCATCGGCGGCATCGGTGCGGACACGCTGGATGGCACCGGCGGCAACGCCACAGCGGACTACAGTGCTTCCAACGCAGCCGTGACGGTCAACCTGCTCCTGGGGACGGGAAGCGGCGGGCATGCGGCAGGTGACGCACTTATCAACATCAGCAACGTAACCGGCTCCGGCTACGCCGATAGTCTGGCCGGTGACAACTTCGTCAACGTGCTTTCGGGAGGCTTGGGCAACGACACCCTCGATGGTGGCACGAACACCGTATCCGGCGGCGACACCCTCATTGGCGGCACGGGCAACGACTATTTCATCGTCCGAAATGCCAACGATGTCGTGATCGAGAACGCGGCGGAGGGCACCGATACCATCTCCACCGCGCTGACCACCTACTCGCTTGCGAATGCGCCGAACGTGGAAAAGCTCGTCTATACCGGCGCCTCGCAGGCCACGCTCTATGGCGGCGGCAACGGCGACACGATCGTTGCAAGCAATGCTGGCGTCTACATGTTTGGCGAAGCGCCGTCGGTTGCCAACCTCATCCAGAACGGCGACTTCGAACTGAATTCGGGCATAACGACATACAATACGAAGGTTGCGGTTTCGTTGGGTAGCACGCAGTGGTCATCCTCGACCAGCAGCACCGTCACGTTTGCCAACGGCACGAACCAGTCTGGCTCGAATTCGATTATCGTCCCGAGTTCGTCCGCAAGCGTGACCGACGACTTGTATCAGACCTTCTCGACCGTAGCGGGCGAGACCTACACCTTCTCGTTCGTGGAAAACACGCGCTCGACCAGCGAAAAAATCGCGGTATTCTGGGATGGCGCGCAGATCGACACAGTCGGCACCTACTCGTCGAGCGGCGGTACATGGGGCCGTCACATCTACTCCGTCACGGCCTCCGGCACGTCGACCACGATCCGATTTGCGGAAACCGGCCAGGCTTCATCCTCCTCGCTTTTTCTCGATGACGTCAGCGTGATCGCGGGCACCTGGGATGGCCTCTACGCCGACTCCCTTGTCGGCGGCAGCGGCGACGACACCCTGAACGGCGGCACCGGCGGGGACACGATGGTCGGCGGCGCTGGCAATGACCTCTATTTCGTCAACAGCAAACTGGACGTCGTCGTAGAGGCCACCAACCAGGGCATCGACGAAATCGACACCACGGTCTCCAACTTCAACGCCACCCCCGATAACGTGGAAATACTCCGCTATATCGGCAATTCTGCCGCCTCTCTTTACGGCAACACCACGGGCATCACGATTTATGGCGGCCCGCAGGGGGACGCCATCTCGACCAAGAGCAACGGACCCGGTGCAACAATCTATGGAGGCGCCGGAAACGACGTCTACCACCTTTACAGCGACAAGGACGTCGTCAATGACACGAGCGGTGGGGTTGACCTCGTCAACATCAACTTCACCAACTTCAATGCCTCGCAATTCACGGGCGTGGAGCAATTCCAGTTCTGGGTGGCCGGCGGCTACACCATCCAGGGCGGCAACGCGCCTGAAATCTACTGGATGCGCAACTCCGGATATAACGACTCGATCGTCGGAGGCGCGGGCAATGACACCATCGATAGCGCGGGCGGCACTGACACAATAGACGGCGGCGGTGGTACGGATACGTACCAGGTCGGCTACCGCAATTCAGGTATTCTCTCGGTCTCTATTTGGACGACGACCACCGGCAATGGCACGGTTGCCATCACGACGGCCACTGGTACCACCACGACGACGTTGACCAGCATCGAGAGGATCGAGACCTGGAACAATTTGGATGTCTATCTGCAGGGCGGCACCGGCGATGATTACCTCACGGTCAACTATCCTACTTCGGGCAGAATTTCTTTGGATGGTGGCGCCGGCAACGATTATCTCAAGATCAACGTAACCGTAAGCGGCGTGACGCCATCGGGCGTTGCAACCCTTTTCGGCGGCACAGGCAACGACACGCTAATCGGCTCCCCCGGCGACGACATGCTATTTGGTGGCGACGGCACCGACTATCTAAGCGGCGGCGGCGGCAACGGCAACAACACACTCGACGGTGGACTGAACACCACGGGCAGTGACACGTTGGTCGGCGGCACCGGCAACGACGTCTACGTGGTCTGGAATTCAGGTGACAGCATCTCCGATTCCGGCGGCACCGACCTTGTCCGTACCACGCTGACCGCCTACACGCTCGGCAGCGGGCTCGAGAACCTCACCTACGTCAGCACCGCAGACGGCATCTCAGCCGGAACGGGCAACTTCA
>JBDHTJ010000031.1:0-36328 GCA_039808585.1 Hyphomicrobiaceae bacterium
ATCTGCGACACGACACGCCCGTTCGAAAGCCCCTCCAGCGCCTCTGTCACGGCCGGCGCGGTAAGCCCATAGAGTGCAGCGCGCTCATAGTCGAGCGCGATCCGGACCTGAGGCACCGGCACCTGCTTTTCCACCTGCAGGTCGACAAGGCCAGGGATCGTCGCCATTCGGTTGCGAAGCGTCTCAGCCAGCGACCGCAAGGTATCGAGATCATCACCGAAGATCTTGAGCGCAATCTCGGCACGAACACCCGAAAGCAGGTGATCGAGGCGATGCGAGATCGGCTGCCCCACGTTGATCGAAGCTGGCAAGGCCGCGAGCCGCTGTCGGATATCGTTGAGCACCGCATCGCGCGAGCGCTGCGAGCGTACGAGATCGACATCGAGTTCGGAGGAATGCACACCTTCGGCATGTTCGTCGAGTTCGGCCCGCCCCGTGCGCCGCCCCACAGAGCGGACTTCCGGAATGCCAAGCAGCAGCCTCTCGGCAACAAGCCCCAGGCGGTTGGATTCCCGCAGGCTGATGCCAGGCTGGAAGGCCATGCTGATGGTGGCCGTGCCTTCATTGAAGGTCGGCAGGAACGTACGCGGCAACGTCAGTCCCCCCGTGATCGCAAGGCCCACGGCCAGAACCGCCGTTGCAACCAGCGCGCGCGGACGCACGAACGCGAATTCGAGCAGCCGGCGGTTGCCTGCCTTCAGCGCCGATACCAGGCGGCTGTCTCGATGCGCCTTGGCCGTCGCAGCCCCGAACAGGTAGTAGGCCATCACCGGTGTCAGCGTGATCGATGTCACGAGCGAGGCCAGGATCGCGACGATGTAGGCGACGGCGAGCGGCGCGAACAGCCGCCCCTCGATGCCCGACAACGCGAACAGGGGCACCAGAACGAGGATCACAACCATCGTTGCGTAAAGAACGCCCGAACGCACCTCCTGGCTGGCGCGGGCAATGACGGCGAGACGAGGCTCTGGATCCGGCCGCAAGGCGTTCTCCGCAAGACGGCGAAGGATATTCTCGACGTCCACCACCGCGTCGTCCACGAGTTCGCCGATCGCAATGGCGAGCCCGCCCAGCGTCATCGTGTTGATGCTGAGCCCGAACGCTGAAAACACGATCACGGTAACGAGAATCGACACCGGAATGGCCGTCAGGGATATGGCCGTCGCCCGCCAGTTGAGGAGGAACAGCATCAGCAGCACCGCCACGACGACGCTCGCTTCCACGAGCGCCCACGTCAGATTTCGGATGGAGGTTTCGATAAAGGTCGCCTGGCGAAACTGGACGCGGTTTGCCTCCACGCCCTTGGGGAGAGCGGCCTGAAGGCGGACAAGTATGTTCTCGAGCTGCCGCGTGAGCACCAGCGTGTCCGCCCCGGGCTGCTTCTGCACCGACACGATGACAGCGGGCTTGCCACCATGCCCCGCATCGCCGCGCTTCACGCGCGCCACATAGTCCACGGTCGCGACCTGGCGAAGCGTCACGGCATTCCCCTGCCGCGTTGCCACGACGATGTTGCGCACGTCGTCGAGGCCCGTCGTGAGCCCGATATTGCGGATAAGAAATTCCTGCGACTTCTGCTCCACGAAGCCGCCGGCCGTATTCTGTCCCAGCCGCCGCAACGCGCTCTCGATATCCGAAGCCGTGATGTCCAGCGCCTGCATCGCCGCAAGGCTGGGGGCCACGCGCAGCTGCCGCACCTCGCCCCCGATCGGAATGACCTGCGCCACGCCGGGAATGGTCAGCAGCTGCGGACGGATCGTGTAGTCGGCTATCTCACGAAGCTCCATGGGCGACAGCACGTCCGATGACATCGCGATCAGCAGGATTTCGCCCATGATCGACGTGATGGGGCCCATCTGCGGTGTCACGCGCGGAGGCAGCTGCGCGGAAACCGCGGCAAGCCTCTCGGAAACCTGCTGCCTGTTGCGATAGATGTCGCTCGACCAGTCGAACTCGACCGTGACGATGGAAAGGCCGATGCCGGAGACCGAGCGCACACGCGTCACCGCTGGTAGGCCGTTCACCGCCGTCTCGATGGGGAACGTCACGAGCTGCTCGACTTCCTGCGGGGCCAGCCCCTCAGCCTCCGTCATGATCGTCACGGTCGGACGGTTGAGATCCGGCAGGACGTCGATGTTGAGGCGCGGCAGAAGGAAAAGACCGGCCACGACGAGCAACAGGCTTGCGGCGACTACCACCAGCCGATTGCGCAGGCTCTGCGTGACGAGGAGGTTGAACATCCGCGCGCTCCTCAGCGAACCTGGGACAGCAATTCGGCGCCATGCACAACGATGCGGTCGCCCGCCTTAACACCGCCTGTGATGAGGACGCTTTGGCCATCGAAGGGCTCGCTGCGCACCTGCCGCAGGACGAACCGCTCCGGCTCCACCTGCTCCCACACGACCGCCTCGCCCGCCGGCCCACGCACCAGAACCTCGCGTGGCAGCAGCATACCCTTCGCCTGCTCTGCCTTGCCGGCGATGACGGTAACGGGCTGGCCGATCGCGGCGTCCAATGCCTGCGCCTCCAGCGCGAACTGGAGCACCACTGATTGCGCCTGCAGCGCGCGTGAGCGACCGCGGAACGCGAGTTTCATGGTGGTTCCAGCCAGTGTGACGGCCGTTGCCTCGACGATTGCGCCGGGATCAATCTGATCGAACACGAGGGCCTCCACCCAAAGGCTGGACGTGTCGACGATCTGGAACAGGTTATCCTGCGCGGCCACGACCTGCCCTGCCACGACGCGGCTCGTGGAAAGCACGCCGTCGATGGGCGCGGTGAGGATTTCCGGTGCGAGTTTGGCTTGCCTCAGGCCCGCGAGACGCTGCTCGAGGTTTGCAACCTCCATCTCGGTATCTTCGATGTTGCTGCGCGGGGTCACGCCCGGCCCGAGCCGCGTAAGACGCGCGAGCTTCTGCTTTGCAAGCGAGATCGCGCCTTCGAGATCGCGCTGCTTTTCTGCCAGCGTAGATTGATCCGCGAGCGGCAGGGCGGGAGTGACCAGCGCCAGCACCTGCCCCCGCTTTACCGTCTCGCCGAGGCGTGGAAATCCGTTCTCCGGCGCGCCCACACGACCACCGTTGATGCTTTGCACGACGCCCGAGAGGTTTGGATCGGCCACGATGCGTCCGATCAGCGACACGGCCCGCCGCCCCGCGCCCTCCTTGGCGCGCTCACTCAGAATGGACAGCAGCCGCTGCGAGGGCTTGGGCAGGAACACGCTTCCATCGGAAAGCCGCCGCGGCAGGTCGCCGGAAAGGCTGGCACCCTCCGGCACGGGGCTGGCGTCATGGCCTTCGTGCGCGCCGGCAGAACCACCCGAATGCGCCATTGCGAGTGACACGATGAGCGCAGCGATGATCGGTTTCGCAACCGTGCGCCGCCCCAGCACCAGCCCGAGCGCAACACCAACGATCAACGCGAGGGCGACGGGCAGGAACCGCGCAATGCTGCCCCCTCGCGCAGTGGCGTCGGTGACGATCTCGGCCGCCAGGGCGGGGATGTCGATTTCCCCGGCGACGAGGTCGGCGGTATCGCCCTGGGACACCTGGAACACCAAGGCGTAATGACCGGGCTTCGCAAGCTGCGGAACATCGATCTGATAGCTGCCGTCAGGCCTGGCCGCAGCAGGAAGCGCGACGTCGCCTTGCAGCAGGGCGATTTTCGCATCCGTTACCGGCGCGTTGGTTTCTGCCCGGTCGAGAAACAGCGTCAGCTTGCCCTGTCCAGTCAGTATGGCGACAAGCTGGAAGAGATCGGTCTCCACCGCCATGCGCGGGCGCACCGAAGAAGGCAGGGGCGGCAGCGCAGGCCCGTGGTCATGCCCACTGTGCGCCTCCGCCATGGAGATGTCGAGCGGGGGCAACGGCGTCGATGCGCCAAGCACCGCCAATGCCAGCAGCAAGACCGCGCCAAGCGCGGCGCTCGGGGCCGCACGCAGCGACCGCAGGTTCTTCGACATGAGATGAGGTCCGTCCGTGAGATCAGAGCACAAGCGGCACGCGTGCCCGCGAGGGGCGCTGCCGGTTCAGGCCTGGTCGCTGGTTCGCGGCGGTTCGGAGGGACCTTCAGGAATGTGCCCGTCGAGCAGAAGAACGCGGGCCGGCGCAACACCAGAGGCAGGCGACAGAACGGGCAAGGTCACCGCCTCGAGCACCGGCATCACGAACGCCGCCCCTGAAACACAGCAAGGCAGATTGCCCGGAAACTCGGGCAGATCGAACTGCGGCTCCGCCGCCGCTTCCACTGCGGCAAGCAGCTGCACCGGTTGGCTGCTATGGGCCACACCGTGATGCCCGTGGACGTGAAGCCCATGACTTTGAGCGTCCGCATGATGATGGATAGCGGAATGCGGCGCATGATGCCCCGGCGAATGACCGGCAGGATGACCCACCGAATGGCCATGGCACTCGAGCGCTGTATGCGCAGCCGTTGGCGGCAGTGCAAGTCCAGCGGTTGCGGTGAGGCTGCGGGAAAGGACGAGCGCAAGCACCGCCACCAGCATCAAGGCCGTGCGGAGCAGTCCGAACCGGCTTTGCCGTCTGCTCATCATGCGTCGTATGTGGCAGCAGTGCCCCCGGCATGTCAATGAGGCCTGCCCCCCTGGCCTTGCCTCACCTTGAAACTTATGACCTGCCTCAGGCCGCGTTGGTAGCCGCCGTCAGGGCTGCCGGCGCCAGCAGGCGGTCCACCTCGGCCGCCATCATGGGCCGCCCAAAATGATAGCCCTGGCCGTCGTCGCAGCCCGCCGCACGCAGAAGCGCCGCGTCTCCAATTCAAGCAGATACGCAGAAAGTCCCGTAGCCGGCTGCATCACGCCACGGAAAGGATGCCGCCACCCAGCAGTGCGACACCCGTGAGCGAGGCACGCGGTTCATGGTTTCGCTATCCCGCACCTTCGACGTGTGCAGCGAGGCGCTTTGCGCCGGGCGTTCTTCCCGCTAGCCAAAGACACCACTTTCCATAAACGCCGAGAACAAGAGGGCCGCGCGATGCGCGACCCTCGTTAACAGCCGCTATCGGCGTCTCACTGGCCCTGGCCTACCGAGAACCCAGGCTTGCCATCGAAGGTGAAGAGCCCTTCCGTCTTCACCACATCGATGCCGGCCCGAGCCAGCCGCAAAAGAAGCTCGGCCCCCATCACCGCCGTGAACTGCTTGCCGGGCTCGGCGAGGAAGCGACACCGCCAGTGATCCGTGCATGACGTCTCCGGCAAGCCGTTGGGCCACACCTTCACGCCGCGGTTGCTGATCATGTCGAGGTGATACGCGCCGAACACCGCACTGCGCATCACATCGGCAAGCGCCTCAGGCCTGTTGCCTTCCCACTCGACGAACACATCCACTCCGACACGTACCTTCGTCTCGAGCCTGTCCATGGATGTTGACGCGACTTCCCGCACCGGCAACCGGGCATACCGTGGTGCTGCCAGCTGGCGCGGGCTCTGGCCGAGGTTGCCGATCAGCGCATCCGCGAAAGCCTTCGTGCCGACCACCGCCCGCGTCGTCTCTGAATTCGCGATGTCACGCGTATGGGTGCCGGCCTCGATGGTCGCCAGCCACGCCTTGTGGACCCGCTCGGCGACACTCACCTGGCCCAGGTGCGCAAGCATCTGCACCGCCGCCAGCAGCAGGCCGGACGGATTTGCGATGTCTTTGCCGGCAATATCCGGCGCGCTTCCGTGGATCGCCTCGAACATCGCCCCCGACGCTCCGATGTTTGCGGATGCCCCAAGGCCCACCGAACCCGTCATCTCCGCGGCGATATCCGATATAATGTCACCGTAGAGATTTGGCGTCACCACGACCTCGAAGAGCAAGGGGCGCGTCGCCAACCGCGCCGCACCGATATCCACGATCATGTGCTCCTGCTCGATATCGGGATACTCGGCGCCGATCTCCTCGAACAGCCTGTGGAACAGGCCGTCCGTGAGTTTCATGATGTTGTCTTTGGTAAAGCAGGTGACCTTCTTGCGGCCGTGCGCCCGGGCGTACGCGAAGGCATAGCGGATGATCCTCTCAGTGCCGGGCCGGGAGACCAGCTTTAGGCACTGCACCACCTCTTGCGTCTGCCGATGCTCGATGCCGGCGTAAAGGTCCTCCTCGTTCTCGCGCACGATGACGACATTCATGTCCGGATGCAGCGTTGCCACGAAGGGCGCGTAGCTCACGCAAGGCCTCACGTTGGCGAACAGGCCGAGGCTCTTGCGAAGCGTGACGTTCAGGCTTTTGACCCCACTGCCCTGTGGCGTGGTGATGGGGCCTTTGAGAAGCACCTTGGTGCGCCGCAGGCTTTCCCAGGCGGCCGCTGGAATGCCGCCGCTGTGCCCCTGCAAATAGGCACGCTCCCCTATCTCGATCGACTCGATTGCGAGCCGCGCGCCTGCCGCATGCAGGACGCGAAGTGTCGCTGCCGTGATTTCCGGACCGACGCCATCTCCCATCGCCACCGTGATCGGGCTGGCGACCTTGGCAGATGCATCATCAAAACGCGCGTGGATTGGCAATTCCGTCATGGCGACCTCCTTCTTCGGGTTGGCCGGACCATAGCGAAATCACCCGATCGACAAAAATTGATAATGCCACATCTATAGATTAATTTCCACAATCCACGGATACAGCCCTAGGCTCATTATTCCAGCGAACGTACGATGTGCTGCTTGAGTCGCTGCGCCGGCAGCGAAAGCGTGCGCGCTTCCAGCAACGCAATCTCGGTATCCTTGAGGTCGGGCAGGCGCCCGTCGTCAAGCACGTGCAGCCCCTCCGAGACCATTGCCTTCGGAAGCACCGCAAGTCCAAGGCCCGCCTTCACGGCAGCGAGCGTGCCCGACAATGCAGCGCAAGTGTACGAGATCCGCCACGGCTGCCGGGCCTTGTCGAGCGCAGATGTCGCCCGTTTCCGATAGACGCACGGCGGCGGCGACACCACCAGCGGCACAGGGCCGTCGTGCTCCAGGAAGTCGCGCGTCCCGCCGACCCAGACGAGCGGCTCACGCCACACCCGCTTGCCCCTGTCCTTCAGCGACTGTTCTTGTTTCACCAGCACCAGATCGAAGTCGCCGTCACGGAACCTGTCGAAAAGGTTAAGCGTGAGATCGCACGTCACTTCCAGAACCACGGAAGGATAGGCTTGTGCGAAGCGTGCAAGCACATCCGGCAGGTGCTGCGTTGCAAAGTCCTCAGGTGTTCCAAGACGGACGATGCCTGTGATGAGCGGTTCGCTGAAGCGCGACACGGCCTCATCGTTGAGGTCCAGCATGCGCTGGGCGTAGTCGAGGAAGATCTTGCCTTCCGTCGTCAGTCGGACATTGCGCGGCGAGCGCTCCAGGAGCTTCGTGCCAACAGCCGCCTCGAGCCGCAGGATCTGCAGCGAGATGGTCGATTGCTGGCGGCCGAGGCGCTGGGCCGCCTGCGTGAAACTTTCGAGCCTCGCAATGGTCGCGAAAGTGCGCACCAGATCGATGTCGAGGTTGGTCATTCGCTTGGGCACCCGCGCCTCCGAAGATCATTGAAAACGACAATGATATGCTTTGTGACTATCAATTTTACATCCACCGCGCCCTGCGTTCAAATGCGCCCCACGATGGTCCTTCCCCCAACAGGACCGTCCGGCGCCGCCCCCCTGCAGCGGCGCCTTTTTTTGCGCGCAACGAGACATCCATGAGCCTGATCGAACTCGCACTGCAGAACCTTTTCTCGCCCATGGTCCTGTTCTTCGTCGTTGGGTTGCTGGCGGCCTTCGCGAAGTCCGACCTGTCGGTGCCGGAGCCCGTAGCGAAGTTTTTGTCGCTGTATCTTCTCATGTCGATCGGCTTCCGCGGCGGGGTAGAGGTCGCGCACCACGGATTGAGTACACAGCTTGTAGGCACGATCCTCGCAGGCATGGCCTTGTCATTCGCCACACCGATCCTGGCTTACGCCATTCTGATCCGCACCAGCCGGCTCAAGCCCGTGGATGCCGCATCCGTCGCAGGGCATTACGGATCGATCTCCGCCGTTACGTTCGCCGCCGTCACTGGCGCGCTCGCACAGCTGTCATTGCCCTTCGAGGGCTACATGGTGGCGGTGGCCGCCGCCATGGAAACGCCCGCCATCGTCTCCGCCCTCAAGCTCGCCCGCCCCCATCGCGCAGCCACCGCTTCCGCCAACGGCCACAATGTCTGGCGCGAGGTGCTGCTGAACGGCTCAGTCGTGACGCTACTCGGAGCATTCGTCGTAGGAATGCTGACAGGCCAGCGCGGCTTGATCACCGTGAAGCCGTTCCTGGTGGACCTGTTTCCCGGCTTCCTGTGCCTCTTCCTGCTCGACATGGGATTGGTGGCCGGCCGCGGCCTGCAGCAGGGACGCAAGTATCTCTCGGTTTCACTCGTTGGATTTGCCATCGTCATGCCCTTGATCGGGGCGTCGGCTGCAGCACTTGTCGGCATGGCACTCGGCATATCCGCCGGCGGTATTGCAGTGCTGATGACGCTAGCCGCTTCATCCTCCTACATCGCGGTGCCGGCAGCCCTGCGCCTCGCACTGCCCGAGGCCAATCCCGCAATCCCATTGACGATGTCGCTCGGCGTGACGTTTCCTCTCAATCTGCTGCTCGGGATACCGCTGTACATCGCTGCGGCGACGTTTCTCGCACAGCACATCACGCGCTAATGGAGCCAGCAATGCAGACCTACGCCAAGAAGCGCATCGATCTCATCATCGAGATGCCGCTTCTGCGCCGCGTGACGGAGCGCCTGGATGCCGTGGCCGTCACCGGCTATTCGGTCATGCCGGTAATGGCAGGTCGGGGCCAATCAGGAAGCTGGTCCGCGGACAGCACTGTGGGCGGTACAGGACAGATGGCAGCTGTCATGTGCATCGTCGACGGCAGCAAGGTCGACGAGGTGCTGCAAGCGGTGTTTGCAGTGGTGCAGCGACAGATAGGCTTCCTCACCGTATCCGACGTCGCTGTCGTCAGGCCCGAACGGTTCTAGAAACCGAGCAAATTGCCTAGGCGCAAGCTTGATCCGAGGCGGGATGAGGCGCCGGAGCCGCGTAGATGGCCGTCGCCTTTTCGCTTTGTTTACCAATCACCGTTGCCATGCCCCCACAATAACCATTTGGCAGGACATTGGGCGCACGATTGTCTTTGGGCGAACAATCAGAACTCGACCAGGAGAGCATCGTGGAGCGCATCAAGAATTTCCTGCAGGATGAGAGCGGCGCAACCGCAATCGAGTATGGGCTGATCGCAGCGTTGATCGCCGTCGGCATCATCGCCGCAGCCAAGAGCCTCGGCTCACAGATCAACGACACCTTCAATACCGTTGCCACATCCATGAAGAATGCCTGATCGGCTGCCATCGCCGCGCTGTACAGGCTGAACAGAGACATGAGCCCGCGAGCCAGAAACTCGCGGGCCATTTGTTTTGTAAAACGAGTTTAGGCAAGCAACAGAAAAAGGCTGGCGCAACGGCTGACCAGGGCGGCGATTACATGCCCGCACGCGAAACAGTAGCGAGCGCCGCCTCGTACTCCACCTGCGTCTTGGGACAACGGTTCACGGCCTGCTTGAGCAAGGCAAGACCTTCCGCACGGCGCCCCTGCGTCATCATCCACTGCCCGATGTAGAACTGCGCTTCGCACACCTGCACCTCGTCACGCGCCGCAGCATTCAGCTGCTCCGGGGTCGTGCGCCCAAGAAACAAGTGCAACACTGGAGAAGGCCATGCGGGTCCGGCATATCGCGCATATCTCGCAAGTTCTGCTTTGCCATCTGTTCCTTGCTGCGCGCGCACCAGATAGAGGAACAGCATGGCACGAATGTTGTTGCTGAGCCGAAGGGAGCGCGTGAAGTTGTCCGCTGCGAGCGCAAGATCACCCATGTAGAACCGCGCGTATCCTAACCCCGCCAGGTTTGCCATGTCCCGGGAGTCGGCATCGAGTCCACGCCGGAACTCCGCCGCAGCCGCCTTATAGTCCGCACGTGCAAGAAGCGCGTGCCCACGCATGCGTATGGGGTCGCTCCAGCGCGGCCGCAGACCCGATGCCCTGGCATAGTCCTTAAGGGCGGCATCGATTTCACCGGCGGCATGCAGGCTCTGCGCACGGCCGAAGTAGCTCAAGGGATCGCGCGGAGCCAGTTCCAGGGCACGAGTGAAATCTGCAACGGCAAGCTCATATCGCTTCTGTCTGTGCCACGTGAGAGCGCGCTCTCTGAAGGCAAAAGCGTCGAGCGGATCAAGTTCTATCGCAAGCGTCTGCTGCGCGATGGCCGCGATAATCTGGCCATCCTCGACCAGGGCGCGCGCGGACAAGATGAGATAAGCACCTGGCCGCTGCTTTGCCGAGGACGAAGCCCCACGAGCAGCAGACATTTGCGCTGCATCACAAGCCGCGGGATCGCCCAGCGGTCCGCCCACAGCGGCGCCGGCCCAGAGCAGGCTGGCGACAAGCGCTGTAACGGCAGTGACCGCGCGCATCCGATTATCGTCCCCCCCTGCGGCTCGCTGGTGCAGGCTATCCGCGAGAGGAGAGTGTAGGGGGCAGGGCTCATGCCCAGCAACAAAAGCCCCTGAATGCGTTGAACGAACGTGAAAGACATTCCGAAGAATGCGGTGCAACTGCACCCTATCATTTAGACAACAGAGGACGGCACGATAGGCCGTCCCCTCTCTTGGTCATGCGCAGGAAGAGGTGCGCCTGCGAACTTTCATTTGAAACCGCAGAGCGCCACCTATTCTACCGGTCGCTAAGGCCGGTCGCGCTGGGCTTCCGCCATCAGCGGAGAGATACGCCGCACCGTCACCCGACGATTGGCCCGCTCGGGGCCCTGCGTGTCGATCTTAAGGAATTGTTCGCCGTAACCCTGCGTCACCAGATTTTCCGGCGGCACGCCGAAGGACTCACTCAGCACTTGCGCAACCGCCTGTGCCCTTCGATCGGACAGGCTCAGGTTGTCCTCCGCCGATCCCGTCGCATCCGTGTGGCCCTCGATCAGGAACACTTCCTCCGGCCGCCGTTCCAGAATGCGATTGATGATGCGCGCCATGCGTTCGAGCAGCGGATACTGCTCGGGCGTGATCTCGAACGAGCCGCTCTCGAACGTAACGTTGTCGAGGTCGATCGAGCGCATGCGCTCGCGCAGCGGATAGTTGTCGCGGATCTCTTCAAGCGAATAGGCCCGCTCCATGCGCACGAGCGGCGGCGCAGTGAGTGCCTCGTAGAGATCATCATCGGAAGCGCGGTCGTAATCGACGATGTAGCGCTCGCGCGGGATGTCGACCACCGGCCGCGGCAGGTTCAGGAGGATCGCCGCGCCGAGAATGCCCACACCCACTCCGATCGCGACGTTGCGATAGAAGCGGCGGTTGTCGATGATGCTGATCTCGCGACCCGAGCGATCGCGACGATAGCGCCGCAGGATGCGACCGCTGGCATCGGTCTCCGTGACCACACGGCTGCCGTCCGGGCGCAGGAAGAACGTCTGGGTCGTCCCACCGGGACCCCGCGTCGTGCGGACGTCGCGCGCGCCGAACCGGAAGCGATCCGTCTCGTCATGCCGAATGACGATGCGATTGTCCTGCTTGATGATCGTGCGGTTGCCGGGCTCCGTGATGATCGTGCGGTTGCCTTCGACGCGCTGCTTGCGGCTTCCTTGCACCTCGTCGAGCCGCTTGGGCAAGAACGTGGTCGGCCCTTGTCCGGGTCCTGTCGGCCCCTTCGTGATGCCCGTCGGAGGGACGTTCGTCTGCCCCTTGGGCAGGAAGCGCGGGCTGGTGCCTTGCCCCGGCCCTGTCGGATTGGCGACGTTGGGTTGGTTGCCGGGCACGCCTTCCTTGGGCCCCGGCACGCCCTTGGGCAGGAATTGCGGGTTCACCTGTTTGAATTGCGGCTGCTGCGGCTGTTGCTGTACCGCTGGCGGGGGCAACGGCGTGGGAGGGGGTTGCTGGCCGAAGTTCTTCTTGAGCTGCGGCTGGGGATTGTTCGGCTGGTTCGCAGAAGGGTTGTTCGGCTGCTGCCCGAAGTCCTTCTTGAACTCTTTGAAGCGCGGTTGCTGGTTCGCGTTCGGATTGGAGGGCACGCCCTGCGGCGGCCCCTCGCGCCGCGGAGGCGGCTGCTGGTTGTTGGCCCGAGGAGGTGGTGGCGGCGTTTGCACGCGCGGCTGCTGCGGGGGCGGCGGGGGCTTCTGCTGGTTCTGCTGGTTTTGCTTGTGCTGCTGGCGCTTCTTCTCTTCCTCGCTCTGCGGCTGCTGTGCACGCGCTGAGGAAACGAAGCCGAGATCGGCACCAGTCCACTGCTGATGTGCCCCCGTACCGAGGAGCCCGGTGAGAAGGCCCGATGCCAATCCCAGGCGCTGGAGTGATTTCATTGTGCGTTCCTCTTCCGGGCCGGGCCGTCCGGTTTCGAACTGGCGATCGGCATGCGTTGAAACCAGGGTGCCTGCACCGGGGCCGCTCGCGTGGAGCTTCTGCTCAATAGAGCTATTGTGATTCTGGCGTCAGGATGGCCAGTAGATTGCGCCGCGATGAACGATGTCAGGTTCCAGGCTTTCGCCTGGGCTGCCCCTCAGGGTTCTCGCTGCCGGGAAAATACAGGAAGCTGCCCTGCGCGACGGCGAGAAGGGCGCCCGTTTCGTCCCGGATCTCGCCAGAGCAGGTTGCAAGCCGTCCATCGACGCCGTCGACCTTGGCACAGGCCCGCAGCACCCCCTCCTTCGCCCCCTTGAGGAAAGTGGTGGTGAGGGAGACGGTGGTCGAGTAGCGCGCATTGCCGGGCACGGCGCAGTAGGACACGGCATGCCCAAAGGCCGCGTCCAGTAGCGTGGCATAGACGCCCCCGTGCACGATGCCGATGGAGTTCATGTGCTGTGGGCCGATGACCAGTTCGACCTCGCCATAGTTCTCCGCCCACACGCGGGTGGTATAACCCAGCAGAGTGCGAAACCCGCTGCGGCGGCGTTCCCCTGCGCTGGCCCCCTCCTCCGTCATGTCAGTCTTGCGCTCCCTCTGGCTTCACAGCGCTCTTTGCCGCTGCTCATAAAGCACCCGTGCCTGCTATGGAAAGGCTTTCGCCCGCACGACCAATGCGACGCCACACCGAGGGGAGCCCGATGACCGACATGCAGCTGAGCCGCCGTCCCGTGCCCCCTGAGGTGCTGGAGGCGCTGAAGGCGGTCGTAGGGCCGTCAGGCTTCCTCGATCAGGCATCGGACACGGGGCCTTACTGCAAGAGCTGGCGTGACGACTGGCAGGGCCGCACGGCGCTCGTCTTGCGTCCGCAGTCGACCGAGGAGGTTTCGCGGATCGTCGCCATCTGCGCTAGCGCAGGCGTGGCCCTAGTTCCGCAGGGCGGCAACACCGGCCTCACCGGCGCCGGCCAGCCCGGTGACGACATGAGCGAGATCGTGCTTTCGACAAGCCGCATGAAGGCCATCCGCGAGATCGACATCGTCAACGACACGATAACGGTCGAGGCGGGCGTCATCCTGAAGGAGATTCAGAACGCTGCGGACGCCGTGAACCGTCTCTTCCCGCTCAGCCTCGGCGCCGAGGGTTCCTGTCAGATCGGCGGCAACATCTCCACCAATGCGGGCGGCGTCCAGGTCCTGCGCTATGGCAACACCCGGGCGCTCGTATTGGGTCTGGAGGTGGTGCTTCCCGACGGCCGCGTATGGAACGGCCTGCGCGGTTTGCGCAAGGACAACACCGGCTACGATATGAAGCAGCTGTTCATCGGGGCCGAGGGCACCTTGGGCGTGATCACTGCCGCGGTCCTACGCCTGTTCCCGAAACCAACGGCCAGCGAAACGGCTTGGATCGCACTCGACAGCCCCGCACAGGGCGTCGCTCTCCTGGGCCATATGCAGCGCACGATGGGCGAGGCCGTCTCGGCGTTCGAACTTATCTGTCGGTCGATCATCGATTTCCTGCTGACGGGCGTGCCGGGGCATGAGGATCCGATGCCTGACGCCCACCCCTGGTACGTCCTGATGAACGTAACCGGCCAAGGCGCACCGGGATCATTGCACGGCCCGCTGAGCGAGGCGCTCGCGGGCGCCATGGAGGAAGGCATCATTCGCGATGCGATGATCGCCGCCTCCGGCGCCCAGGCCGCGAAACTCTGGAAGATGCGGGAAAGCCTCGCCGAGGCTCAGCTATCGGCAGGCGGCAGCATCGCCCACGACGTGTCGGTGCCCGTCTCCCGCATTCCGGAATTCATCGAGCGTGCCGATGCCGCGCTGGCAGCGGCCTATCCTGGCATTCGCCATTGCGCCTTTGGTCACGTGGGCGATGGCAACATGCACTATAACCCGGTGCGGCCCGTGCAGGTGCCGTGGGAGCAATTCAAGCAGCAGCGCCCCAACATCAACCGCATCGTGCATGACCTGGTGATGGAGCTCAACGGATCCATCAGTGCCGAGCACGGCATCGGGCGCTCGCGCCTTGCCGAGCTTGCGCACTACAAGACACCCGTCGAGATCGATCTCTTGCGCAGCGTGAAGCACGCACTCGATCCCATTGGGATCATGAACCCCGGAAAGGTCGTCCCGGTATAGGCAGGGTTCCTCAGTGGCGGGCAGTCTCGCGCTCAGGAGGATGCGGCATCACCCGGTCGGCCGCCGCGATGGCCAGCGCCGAAAGCAGGAACGTGATGTGGATCGCCACCTGCGCCGTGATCGTCTTGACGTCGTAAGCGGCCGCGTTGATGAACGTCTTCAGGAGATGGATCGACGAGATGCCGATGATCGCCGTGGCAAGCTTCACTTTCAGCACCGACGCGTTCACGTGAGAGAGCCACTCGGGCTGATCCGGATGGCCCTCTAGACGCAGCCGCGAAACGAACGTCTCGTATCCGCCGACGATCACCATGATCAGCAGGTTGGAAATCATCACCACATCGATCAGGCCCAAGACCACCAGCATGATCACCGTCTCGGTGAGCTTGTGCGGACGCTTCACGCCTTCGACCGTCACCGCCTCGAGCACGTGATTGAGCGCATCGGCATTCCCGAAGGCAGCGAGGATCAGGTAATAAAGCTCCTGCCAGAACAGCCAGACATAGACCGCCTGCGCGATAATAAGGCCCAGGTACAAAGGCAATTGCAGCCAGCGGCTTGCGAAGATGAGGTTCGGCAGCGGCCTCAGGGGCTGCATGGCGCGTTCATCAGGGCTGTCCATCGTCTCTGACCCTATCCAGGAAGAATTCGAGCTGCAGTGTTTGGTCCCGGGGCGAATCGGAGAAGCGCGCGCCACCCCAGGCAGATTGCATTATTTGCGGATGTCGCCGCCCGTGGCCTTCTTCACCTCGGCGATGATCTTCTGCCCCACCGCCTCGATCTCGGCATCGGTCAGCGTCTTTTCCTTCGGCTGCAGCACCACCTCCAGTGCGAGCGACTTCTTGCCCTCGCCGAGTGACGCGCCTTCGAAGATGTCAAACACGCTGACACCGGCGATGAGCTTCTTGTCGGCGGCGCTTGCAGCCTTCACGACTTCACCCGCCGCGATCTTTGCGTCCAGGATGAAGGCGAAGTCGCGACGCACCGGCAAAAGGTCTGCCGCCTCCAGCGCCGGCTTGCGCGGGCCCTTCTTCTTTGTCGCCGGCAGGGCGTCGAGAAAGATTTCAAACCCCGCAACAGAACCACTAACGTCCAGCGCGCGCAGCGTCTCGGGGTGGATCTCGCCGAAGTGGGCGAGCACGGTCTTCGGCCCCAGGCGCAACACCCCAGAGCGCCCCGGATGGAACCAGCCGGGTGCATCACGCGTGATCTGTGCCTTGCCGATGTCGAAGCCGAGATCGGCGAGAAGCGCCGCCACGTCGGCTTTCGCCTCGAACACGTCGGCGTCCTGCGCCGTGCCCTTCCAGTGGCGACCCGAACCGGCCATCTGCGAGGCGCCCGTGCGGACACCGCTGGCAGCGATGAACTGATCCTTCTCCCCTGCCCCGCGGTAGGCTTGGCCCACCTCGAACAGCGCCACGTCGCTGTTGCCACGATTGCGATTGCGCTGCGCCGCCGTCAGCAGGCCTGGAAGCAGGCTTGGCCGCATGGACGACATCTCGACGGAGATCGGGTTGGCGAGATCAAGTTCGGGCTTGCCGCCACCGAAGGTCTCCGCCTCCTTCTTCGGGATGAAGGACCAGGTGATCGCCTCCACCATGCCGCGCGCAGCGAGCACCCGGCGCGCACGCCGCACGCGCTTCTGTGTATCGGTGAGAACGGGCCGCGCAACGCCCGCCATCCGCGGCATGGGTGCAGATGGAACCCTGTCGAGACCAGCAATGCGCACAACCTCTTCGACGAGATCGGCAGCGCCGTGCATGTCGGGACGCCATGACGGCGTCGTCACCTTCACCCGCGCACCCTTGCCTTCGATCTTGCAGCCCAGCGCTTCGAGTGTGCTGCGGATCTCCTTCTCGGCAAGCCTAATGCCCGCGAGCTTGGCGATCAGCCCCATGTCGAAGTCGACGGTGACCACCTTGACGGGCGGCTCGCCTGCAATCCGCGCTTTGGAAGGTGTGCCGCCTGCGACGTCCATCATGAGCGACGTGGCAAGATCGAGCCCCGGCAGCACGAAGGCCGGATCGACACCCCGCTCGAAGCGATAACGCGCATCGGAAATGATGCCGGCCTTGCGGCCCGTCGCAGCGGTGCGCAACGGATCGAAGTAGGCGCACTCGATGAGCACGTTCTTCGTTTCCTCGCTGCAGCCGGTATCCTCGCCGCCGAGGATGCCGCCGAGGCCCAGCACCGCCCGGTCGTCAGCGATCACGCACATGCTGCCATCGACATCATGCTTGCGGCCATCGAGGCCCTCGAAGCTTTCACCTTCGCGCCCAAGGCGCGCACGGATTGCACCGGAGAGCTTGTCGGCGTCATAGACGTGCAAGGGCCGCCCGCGATCCATGCTGATGTAGTTCGTCACGTCCACCAGCGCGTTGATGGGACGGAGGCCAACGGCCTTCAGCCGCTGCTGCATCCAATTTGGCGACTGGCCGTTCTTGACGCCCTTCAGGTAGCGCCCCGCGAACACCGGGCAGGCGTCTGCCGCATCGGCCGGGAAATCGAGCTTGATCTCGACCGGACAATCGAACGTGCCTTCCACGCCCTTCAGTTTCGGCTCAGGCTTCAAGGTGCCAAGCCCGGCCGCCGCGAGATCCCGGGCAATGCCACGCACACCCGTGCAGTCCGGCCGGTTCGGGGTGAGCTTCACCTCGAACACCGGATCGGCGAGCCCCAACGCCTCGGCATAAGGCTTCCCGACCTTCTCGGCGAATGTCTCCGGCAGCTCGATGATGCCCTCGTGCGCGTCCGACAGCTGCAGTTCGCGCTCCGACACCAGCATGCCGTTCGATACGACGCCGCGCACCGGGCGCTTGTCGAGCGTGATGCCCGTGCCGGGAATATAGCTGCCGATCGGTGCAAAAACCGTGACAAGCCCGGTGCGTGCGTTGGGCGCGCCGCACACCACTTCCATCACCCCTTCGCCCGTCTCCACCTGGCACACGCGCAGGCGGTCGGCATTCGGATGCGGCTTGGCTTCGAGCACCCGCGCGATGCGGAAGGGCGCCAGTTGCTTTGCCGGGTCGACCACACCTTCGACCTCGAGACCCATGGCGGAAAGCTTGTCGGAAAGCACCTCGATCGACGCGTTCGTATCGAGATGATCCTTGAGCCAGGACAGTGTGAACTTCATGACCGCACCCTGGTGCTGGAAAGAACCTTGGAACCTGTTCGGCCTGCTGACATCGTCAGGCCGACAGGCCGGCGGCGAGCGAGGGCAGATCTAGGGCTGGAAAACCGTAGTGGCGCAGCCATCTCAGATCGGCCGAGAACATGTCGCGCAGATCGGGGATGCCGTATTTCAGCATGGTGATACGATCGAGCCCCATGCCGAACGCGAAGCCCTGGTATTTTTCAGGATCGAGCCCGCAGTTGCGGATCACGTTCGGATGCACCATGCCGCTGCCGAGGATTTCGAGCCACGCGCCGGGCTTGCCGATGGCCGCCGCGTCGAGGTCGACCTCCATGGACGGCTCGGTGAACGGAAAGTGCGAGGCACGAAAGCGCATGCGCACCTCGTCCACTTCGAAGAACGCCTTGCAGAACTCCTCCAGGCACCACTTGAGATGCCCCAGATGTGTCGCCTCGTCGATCACCAGACCCTCGATCTGGTGGAACATGGGCGTGTGCGTCTGGTCGCTGTCGCAGCGATAGACGCGCCCGGGCGCGATGATGCGGATGGGCGGCTTTTGCGACAGCATCGTGCGGATCTGTACGGGGCTCGTATGGGTGCGCAGCACAAGGCGCGAGCCGTCTGCACCGGGAGGGAAATAGAAGGTGTCATGCTCCTGCCGGGCAGGATGCTCCGGCGGGATATTGAGCTTCGTGAAGTTCAAATCGTCGCTTTCGATGTCGGGTCCTTCGGCTACCGAGAAGCCCATGTCACCGAAGATCTCGACCACCTCGTCGAAGACCTGGCTGACCGGGTGAATGCGCCCTTCGCTCAACGGACCACTGCGGACGGGCAGCGTAACGTCGGCCCGTTCGCTCGCAAGCTTGGCCGAAAGCGCCTCGCGCTCCAGCAGGACCTTGCGCGCTTCGAGTGCGGAGGTGACGCGATCCTTGAGGCCGTTTACGGCCTGCCCGAAGGCCTTGCGCTGGTCTGCGGGAAGCGAGCCGAGCTTGCCCATCAACTCCGAGACGCGGCCCTTCTTGCCCAGCGCCGAGACCCTGAGGCGCTCCAGCGCGGTCAGATCCAGGGCAGCCGCGACCTCGCCCACGAGAGCCGTCTCGAGTGCGCTGATATCGGAATTGTCGGTCATGAGGCGCTACCTGTTGAATGGCGTGATGACGCACGAGACGCAGCATCATCGCGTTTTCGCGCGCACCTCTGCGATCGTGCCTTGACGGTTCGCCAGGCTTTCCCATCCGCTCGGGTGGATGCCTGTTTGGTGCAGGCATGACGTCGAGAAATCGAGAGCGGGCAAGCCACCCGCAAACGTCACCCCCGCGAGGGCGGGGATCCACGCCAGCATAAGATTGGAGAAGCCCCGACCGTGCGGCTCAGGCGGCTTTCTTCACCTGGGCAGCAGCCGTATCGCAAAGGGCCTTGAAAGCCGCCGCATCCTTCACAGCGATGTCGGCAAGCACCTTGCGGTCGACCTCGACGCCGGCGAGCGCAAGGCCGTTGATAAATCGGCCGTAGGTGAGGCCATGCTCGCGCACGGCGGCGTTGATGCGCTGGATCCAGAGCGCGCGGAACGTGCGCTTCTTGCGCTTCCTGTCGCGATAGCCGTACTGCAGCGCCTTCTCAACTGCCTGCTTGGCAATGCGGATCGTATTCTTGCGGCGGCCATAATAGCCCTTGGCGGCCTTCAGGGTCTTGCGATGCTTGGCGTGGGCGGTGACGCCGCGTTTGACGCGTGCCATGAAACTTCTCCGTGAAACTGGTTTGCGAGGCTGGCGAAAAGATCGATGCTACGCGGGCGATCAGCGCGCGTAGGGCATGTATTTCTTGACGATCTTCGCGTCGCTGTCGTTGAGCACCATGGTGCCACGGGCAGTGCGGATGAACTTCGCCGTCCGTTTGATCATGCCGTGGCGCTTGCCCTGGGCCTGTGCCTTCACCTTGCCGGTACCAGTCACCTTGAAGCGCTTTTTTGCGCCGCTCTTGGTCTTCAGCTTGGGCATTTTGCTTTCTCCTTTTGGGCAGGCAAACGAGCCCGCACCGATTGTTGATCGACCCCCTTGAGGGCCGATTGCGCGAGAGGCGCAGATTTTCAAAGCATGAAAGCCGCCACGGCATGCCCCGCCGGGCGACTTGTGCGGCACGCTATAATCCAGCCCCGGCTCCAGCGCAACGGATTTGGGGCGCTTTCCGCCAAAGCCGCCGCGATCGGGAAGCCCCCGCCCCCCTTGATCCGAAGGCGGGACTATCCGACTGTGCCCCCCAAACGGAGGACAACGACCATGAGCAAGAGCTTCGCTTCGACCGGCGACATGGAAGAAAAAGTCATTACCTTCAAGGAGATCGGACGCGATCTTTACGCTTTCACGGCGCAGGGAGATCCCAACAGCGGCATCATTGTTGGCGACGACGGGGTGATCGTCATCGATGCGCAGGCAACTCCACTAATGGCCCAGCAGGTCATAGACCGCGTCCGCAGGATCACCGACAAGCCCATCAAGTATGTCGTCCTTTCCCATTATCACGCCGTCCGGGTGCTGGGGGCTTCCGCCTACGGTGCCCAGCAGATCATCGCCTCCGAAGCCTGCCGCTCCATGATCGCAGAGCGCGGCAAGGAGGACTGGGACAGTGAGTACGGCCGCTTCCCGCGCCTCTTCCGCGCCGCCGAGAGCGTCCCGGGCCTCACCTGGCCGACCCTCACATTCAAGGACCGGATGACGCTGTATCTGGGCAAGCGCCGGGTCGACCTGATGCACATCGGCCGCGCCCACACGGCCGGCGACATCATCGCCTACGTGCCCGACGCCAACGTGGTCTTTTCCGGCGATATCGTCGAGTACAAGTCCGCCTGCTATTGCGGCGACGCCCATTTCAAGGACTGGGGCAACACGCTCGCAAACCTCGACACGCTGAATGCCGATGCGCTGGTCCCTGGCCGCGGCGATGCGCTCGTTGGCAGCGAGACGGTGCAAGAGGCCATCGTTCTGACGCGCGACTTCCTGGCCGACACCTATGATCCCGTTCGCCGCGGTGTTGCGCGCGGCGCCAGCCTGAAAGAGTGCTTCGACGCCGCCACCAATGCGATGCGTCCCAAGTACGGCGCCTGGCCCATCTTCGAGCACTGCCAGCCCTTCAACATCGCGCGCGCCTATGACGAAGCCCAGGGCATCGACACCCCGCGCATCTGGACCGCAGAGCGCGACCGCGCCATGTGGGCCGCCCTGCAAGGCTGATAACGTATCCCGCAGCGCACGTGACCTTTGGTAGCGACGCCAGCCGCAAGCGGCTTCAAGCGTCAGGTGCGCTGCTTGAAACACGTATTAGCTCGTTCTCCTTATGGCCCCGACATTTGCTTTCGAGCGCTCCGAAACGGGAAGCATATGTGGAATGTGAAACACTAGCTTTGCCGCCACACCTCTCCGTTACGCGATTGTTGGGGCGGCCCACCCGGCGCAGCTGGGACGTCTGGAACCTGCGGATCGCTCTCGCCCGGTGGTGACCGAAGTGACGTCGCCGTGTTTTTGCCCAGAATCCGCACCGCAGCTCCGCGCAATCGCTTCCACGGATCAAAGTCCCGCGCACGCGACTGCACGATCCGGCCGCCCTCTGGCCTCCGTTGCAGCGTCAGCAACCGGTTGTGCAGCTCCTGCAACCCCGGACGGTGGCCGACGCTGATGACGGTAGCCTTGGGAAGCCGCTCGAACAGCATGGTCATCAGCCTGAACTCGCTGTCGATGTCGAGCGCCGCAGTCGCCTCGTCCATGATGATGATATCCGGCTCTTCCACGAGCAGCCGCGCAAACGCCACACGTTGCCGCTCCCCGCCCGACAGCACCTGGTCCCAAAGCTCCTGGGGATCATCCAACTTATCGGCCAGATACGAGAGGCCCGCATCCTTGAGCACGGCATGTGCCCTCTCATCTGCGAGAAGGGATGGATCAACCGGATAGCTGATGGCCGCGCGCAGCGTACCCAGAGGAATATACGGGCGTTGCGGCACGAACGCGAGCTTGGCCCCCGTCGGCAGCAGGATCTGGCCTTCGCCCCATGGCCACAGGCCCGCGATCGCACGGATGAGCGTGCTCTTGCCCGAGCCCGACTCTCCACCCAGCAGCACGCGCTCTCCCGGCGCAACGGTGATGTCGGCATCCTCCACAACCACACGCCCGTCGCGGTGCACGATCGAGAGATCCTTGAGCTCGATGTTCTGCGCGCCGGTGTTGTCGATGACGATCGAGGCAAGCCGGCCCAGATCGTTGTCCATCTCGTCCAGCGCAGCATGCAATTCGTCGACACGCTTGGCAGATGCCGACCATTCTGCCAGCCGGATGAAATTGTCCGCGAACCAGTTGAGCGCGGTAAGCACTGCGGTGAAGGCAGTGGCGATCTGCATCACCGAGCCGAGCGAAAGCTCGCCGGCGAAATACTTCGGCGTGGCGAGCAGCACGGGAAAAATCGGCGAGAAGAATGCATGGCTGTTCAGAAGCCATGTGAGCTGGCTGTGCTGTCCGATCACATGCTTCCAGCGCTCGGCCAGCGCCTCGAACTTGTTCTTGAGGCGTGCACGCTCGTCCTCGGCTCCCTTGATTAGGGCTATGCTCTCGGCGTTCTCCCGCACACGGGTGAGTTCGTAGCGAAACTGGGCTTCGGCCTCGTTCTTGGCCGAGACGCGCGACACCAAGGGATTGCCGATGACATAGGTGAGCCCTGACACGCAGGCCGCGTAGAGGACAGCCGCAATGGCAATGTAGCCCGGCACCCAGACCTTTGCCCCGAAGATGTCGAAGGTGTAGGCGCCGCCCACCCAGAACAGAATGCCCACGAAAGCAACCGCTGCCAGCAGCGCGTTGACGAAGCCGAGCACGAATTCGACGATCGGCTCCGATGCCATGCGCAGATCGTCTGCAACGCGATACTCAGGATTTATGTGCTCCTCATCCGTTACTGCCAGACGGTAGTATCGCTGCTCCGACAGCCACCGCCCGAGCAGCGCGTCCGTGAGCCATTGCCGCCAGCTCAGCTGCAACAACATGCGCGTCCGCACCCCAGCAACCGCGAACGCCGCACCCACCACGACCAAAGCCACGATCATCACCGCGAGGGGCAGAAGCGAAGCGGCCTGCTTGCGCTCCAGCGCATCGAAGAACCACTTGTTCCAGCGGTTGATGCCAATGTTCACAAGGAGATTGGCCACGACGAGACCGAGAGAGGCGATCGTCAACCACCAGGCTCGCGCGCGCTTGTCGCTTTTCCAATATCCAATCGAACGAACCAGGAAGCGCCAGGCCGAAGCAACGCGAGGGGCACGCGTAGGCGCAGTAGTGGAGACCATGGTCGGCTCCGAGAGATCATCGGGCTCGCTCAAGGGACAGGCGTCCGCCCGAGCCGCCGCCCCTGCGTCACCCTGTTGATCCTGAAGGTGGTCCCGCTCGCTGAAGTTACAGCTGCAGAACGTGTCGCTAGCCTTTTCAGTTCCAGCGGCCCCGCAACCATAACGCGACGGAACTAGCACGAAACACGCAGCGTTCCTGTGCGCGTTATCTTTGACAGAGCTGTCTCATGAGCATCGTCCCTGCGCGCTTCGCCGCGAACATCCTCCTGCTGGCCGTGACGGCGTGTGGCGCTCTCGCTGCCGGCCGTGCCCAGGCACAGCCGGCGCCCTTCACGCACGAGGTGGTAAAGGCCGAAGCAGCCGCGCTCGCAGCGAAACCCTACAAGGCTACGCCGGAAGCCTTACCGAAGGGCTTGGAGAGCTTGGAGTACGACCAGTTCCGTCAGATCCGCTTCCGCAAGGAGCGCACCATCTGGCGCGGCGACGATCTCAACTTCGAGCTGCAGCTTCTGCCCATGGGATGGCTTTTCAAGACACCGGTCGAGATCAACATCGTTGAAAGCGGCAACGTGCAGCCGCTCACCGCGGACAACGCCTATTTCGATATGGGCCCGCTTGCCGGCAAGCTACCGCCCGACGCACGCATGGGCTTCTCCGGTTTCCGCATCACAAGCCCCCTGAACCGCCCGGACGTCTTCGACGAGGTCATCGTTTTCCAAGGTGCGAGCTACTTCCGAGCGCTCTCTCGCGGACAGAGCTATGGCCTTTCGGCACGGGGCCTCGCGCTGAACGTAGGACAGCCTTCTGGCGAGGAGTTTCCATTATTCAAGAAGTTCTGGATCGAGAAACCCGCAATCAGAGCCGGTGCGGTGGTGATTCACGCGCTCCTCGACAGCCCTTCCGTTGCAGGCGCCTATCGCTTCGTCGTCACCCCGGGGGCACCCACCGTCATCGCGGTCATGGCGACGCTTTACCCGCGGCAGGAGCTTGCCAACCCCGGCATCGCGCCTTTGACGAGCATGTACCTCTTCGGCGCCAACAATCGCACGCGGATCAGCGATTTCCGCTCCGCAGTCCACGACAGCGACGGCCTGGCAATGCTGAACGGCTGGGGCGAGCACATCTGGCGGCCGCTCACCAATCCGCGCCGGCTGCAGACCAGCCACTTCATCGATCAGAATCCGAAGGGATTTGGATTGATGCAGCGCGCCCGCAACTTTCGTCATTATCAGGATCTGGAAGCCGGCTACGAGCGCCGCCCAAGTGCCTGGGTCGCGCCCGCGGAGGATTGGGGCCCGGGCGCCGTCGAGCTTTTCGAGCTGCCAACTGAGGAAGAAATCCACGACAACATCGTCGCCTTCTGGAAGCCCGCACAGCCTCTCGCAGCCAACAAGCCCTACACCTTCAGCTACACGCTCAGTTGGCCCGACGAGGTCCCAACCGACTGGGGAGGCGCAAAGGTGCTGGCCACGCGCATTGGCTTGATCAATGGGCCGCGCCGCAAGTCAGGTACCCAGCAGTTCGTCGTGGACTTCGGCGGCCTTCCCGGATTGACCGCCAGCGAACCGCCGGTGGCGAAGCTGGAGGCGAGTGCAGGCGCCGTTGGCGTTCCGATCGTGCAACCGAACCCCGAAATCGGCGGCTTGCGCGTTTCCTTCACGTTTGACGCGAAGGGCGCGCAGGTGAGCGAGATGCGCCTTGTGCTCATGAACGGCCAGAAAGCGGTGTCGGAGACGTGGCTCTACCGATGGACGAACGAGTGACAGACGCAGCACCCTTGCAGCAACGCGAATCTGGGCTTCCGCGCCTTCCCGAGGAGGCGGGTCACCCGATGCCCGCCCAGCCGCTCTGGAAGGAGCGCGAACGGCGTCCAACGGCATGGAACACGCTTTGGGCTCGTCTTGCGCTGGTCCTCCTCGTTTCCGCTTCGACGGCGGCGTTCGGCGTGACGCTGTATAAGGTCCTCGCAGTGGAAACGCCGACAGTGCTCCAGATCGTGTTTCTGGCCCTTTGTACGGTGTGCTTCTTCTGGATCTCGATCGGGTCTTCGAGCGCCGTCATCGGCTTCGTCAGCCTTCTGGCCCGCGGCCACGCCAGAGACAAGCCGCAGGCACGGCCAGTGACGGAGAGCCGTACCGCGTTGCTGTTTCCTGTCTATCGCGAGGATCCGCGCTTGATCGCGGCCGGCATCGACACCGTTTGTGCCGACCTGCTGCAGCGGGCCCGGCCGGACGCTTTCGACGTCTTCATCCTGTGCGACACCCAGGCCACGGATGAGCGCACGAACGAAATGGCGATCTTCAAGCGCCTGAGCGAACGCTATGCCGGCCGCATTGGGATCTTCGCTCGCTGGCGCACGCCGAACGTCGCCAAGAAGGCCGGCAACATTCGCGACTGGATTGAGCGCCACGGCGGCCCATATCACTATTTCGTAGTGATGGACGCCGATAGCATCATGGGCGCAGACACGCTTCTGCATCTGGTGGCAAACATGGAGGCGAGCCCTCGTCTGGGGTTGCTGCAAACCGTGCCCCGCCTTACGGGCGGAAGCACGCTGTTTGCCAGGCTGCAGCAGTTTGCAGCCGGCTATTACGGCACGGTTCTGTCGGCTGGTCTCGCAGCCTGGCACGGCAGAGGTGGCAACTACTGGGGGCACAACGCGATCGTGCGCACGGAAGCCTTCGCACGCTCGGCCGGACTGCCAGAGTTGCCGGGGAAGGCGCCGCTCGGCGGACACATCCTGAGCCACGATTTCGTCGAAGCGGCACTGCTCCGGCGTGGCGGATGGGACGTGCGCATGCTGCCGGCATTGGAAGGCTCTTACGAAGGCTGCCCCCCTACCCTCAGCGACCTCATCGTCCGCGACCGCCGATGGGCGCAGGGAAATCTGCAGCATCTTCGCCTCCTGCGCGCCCGCGGCCTGACCATGTTGAGCCGTGCCCATCTCCTGATGGGCGCATTCGCCTACCTCTCATCGTTCCTGTGGGCTGCCACACTGCTCGTGGGCGTGATGCTGGCCGTGCAGGCGAAGTATACGAACCCATCCTATTTCGGCACCGAGGCTTCGCTTTTCCCGAAGTGGCCCGTGTTCGACGCCAAGCGAGCATTGGGCCTGTTCTTCGCCACGCTTCTCGTGGTTCACCTGCCGAAGATCCTGGGTGGCATCTGGGCCCTCCGCAATGCCGACGCCCGCAGGCGCAACGGTGGGATCGCTCGCGTGGTCTCCGGCATCTTGTTCGAGTCGCTGATGGCGGCCCTGATAGCACCTGTCCTCATGATCACGCAGACCAATGCCGTCTTCAGCATCCTGCTGGGGCGCGATGCCGGCTGGGCCGCACAGCGGCGCATTGGGGCAGCGGCACCTTTCACGTCGTTCCTCCGACAGCACCGATGGCAGCTGGCCTGGGGCATTGTCGTGGGCACGGTGTGCCTTGCCATTTCGCTGCCCGTGTTCGCCTGGATGAGCCCCATCATAGCGGGGCTTCTGCTGTCGGCCCCCGTGGCAATGCTCACCGCCCAGCAAGCACACCCAGCCCTTAAGCGCATTCTTGACGTACAGGAAGATCTGCATCCGCCGCCCATTCTGCTCGCGCATGCCGGCAAGGTGGCGGAATGGCAGGCCGCTTGAGCAGACCGTGACGGCTTTGTAGCTACGGCTGCTTCCTTTCGGGCGGGCTAACCGCCGGCGGCTGCGGCCTGCACGTCCAGGTCTTGCGCTGGCATGCGATGCCCGGCGACGAGCAGCCGAAGCTGCCGCCCTCCCTGCGGACGCAGATCTGGCAGGCATCCGTGAAGTGCGTGCACCCAGGGTTGGCATCCGCGAAGGTCTTGAGCGTGGGATCGTTCGATGGGGCCTCAGTGCCTTGCGCCTGTACAACACCTGGCACCACGAGCAACGACAGCAAGAGCAGCAGTTGCAACAACGATGGCAAGGTCCATTTGGTCATGCGGCAACTCCCGTCACGTTGCGTGCCCTATCGCGTGACGCGTAGCCGGCCGGACCGCCCGAAATGCGGCATTCGGGCTAGCTGCAGGGCGCGTTCACGTAGATCTGCTTCTCGGGCACCAGCATGCGGCAACCTTTCGTCTCGAAGGACGTGGCCACCCGCGACACCGGCTGCTTGGGCTCCTCCACCGGCCGTGCCGGCGCCTCTGGCGCAGCCGGAGGCGGCTCGCGATGGGCTTCGGGCGACGGCTTCGGCGGTGTGCGGTCCGCGATCAAGCGATCACGCTGATTGCCGAGCGCCACGTGCACGATGCCGGAGTTGTCTCGGATCAGGTCGGCGCCTGTCTGCCAGTAATCGACGTCGACGGTGAGAGGCTTCATGCGCTCGGTCCAGGCGGAAGAAACGCCGGCGGCCGAATAATACTTCACCACGAGCCGCTCCCATGCGGGACGATCGAGCCTGATGATCTTGTGTGTCTTGGGGTCGTGATGGGAGACTTCGTGGAAAAGCCACAGGCTGCTGAGGGCCGCGGTACGCTTCTGTCCCTGCAGGTAGATGAACACGCACATTGATCCGCAGACACCGCCCTGCTCCACCACCGTCTCCAGACTGTGCGTGGATCGGATCTCGCGCAGAACATCGATCACGCGCTCGCCCTCGGCCACCGAGCCGCCACCGGAGTAGATCTTGAACACCACCCGGGTACCGCGATCGCGGTGCGCTTCGAAGGCACCGCGGATTTGCGCCGCCATGGGGCTCGCCACGCGGCCGCTCCAGCGCATGACGATGGCACCGTCGGTCCTCTCGGGGGGCTCGATCGTCAGGCTGCCGACCGGCGGCGGGTTTGCGAATCCGACCTGACTGCCGGCCACAGTGAGGACGAGCGCCACGATAAGTGGTTTTGCAGCCCCCAGAAGGGGCCTCACCAGCGAGTTCGCGAAGCGGTTCAGCACGGTTAGCCTCCAGTCCCGGCTGCGCCGGGGCAAGAGGCCCGCCCGTCCCATGAGCTGGGGCTGGGGATTGGGGCAGGCCGGATAGGATCGATCCCAAACCCTATCCGGCCCAAGGCGGAGCCGCTGTTCCTGGCGAAACAGCCAAGCTCGCCCTCGCCCGGCCTCGGCTCAGGCGAGCGACTGCCCGCCGTCCACGATCAGCGTCTGGCCCGTAACCCAGCTGGCGAGGTCAGAGCACAGGAACACGGCCGCGTTCGCCACTTCCTCCGGAGCGCCCAGGCGGCCCCAGGGTATCGATTTCAGGATCGCGTTGTAGAGAGTGGGGTTGCTGGTCCGGCGGTCGTCCCATAGGCCGCCGGGGAACTCAATCGATCCCGGCGCGATGGCGTTCACCCGCACTTTCTTAGGGGCCAGGAGCAGCGCCTGGGACATCGTGTAGTTGATGAGCGCCGCCTTCACGGCCGCATAGGGCGCCGACCGGGCGCTGCCCGCGTAGCCCGATATGGAGGAGATATTCAGGATGGTGCCCTTGCCCGCTTTCTCCATGTAGGGAATTGCGGCATGCGAAGCACGCACCGTCGCCATGACGTCTACATTGAGGCCGGCAGCCCACCCTGCTTCGTCGTCCGCCATGCCGAAACCGGATGCATTGTTGACGAGGATGTCTATCCCACCGAGCGCCTCCGCGGCCGACTGAACATAGCCCGCAATCGCCTTGGCGTCGGCGAGGTCACAGGATGCCGCGTGCGCCTTGACGCCGTGGCCTGCGATCTCCCCCGCTGTCGCCTCGAGTGCGGCCTGCCCCCGCGCGCAGATGGAAACCGAAGCGCCTGCTGCAGCCAACCCCAGCGCGATCGAGCGGCCGATGCCCTTGCTGCCGCCGGCGATGACCGCGCGTTTCCCCTTCATATCGATCAGCATGTGTGCCTCCTGCAAAGTTGAGGGGAGACTGCCACGGAAAGGGAAGATCTGCATCTAGCGGTCCGGAACAAGGCAGTTGCATCCGGGCGCCTCCACACTTCCTTGCGCCGCTCTTGGTGCGACAAAAACACCGTGGCTCCGGAGCCCGAACCGATCGCCGGTCGACATTTCAGGCCCCCCAAACCACGTCGGCCAAGGCAAGAATGCTATTTTTGCGGCCCTAAAGAGCGCGTGCACGACATATATCGGCAGTAAATTGGTATGCACAACGGAGGCCGAGCCCGAAGATAATAGAATGCATTTCCAATTTGCCGCCGATTGCCACAACCGATGTAGGACTTTGGTAATGCCCAAAGACTAATCATCACGGTACGTCGTTTCTGCCGTTCCGTTGTGCGTTTCGGCAAGATGCGTGAACTCAGACGACCGACGCCTAAAGCGCCGAGCGACACCTGTCGCCCGCGACGTCGAACCTGCGCCTATGGAGCCAAAATGCAGCAATCGGTGACACGTCTTCTCACTGCCGCTTCACGATGGACACCCGGCATCTCGGCGCGCATCAACGGCCTGATCGCTCTTGCCATCGTCGCCCAGCTTGCGCTTTCCGCGTACCAGCTGGGCGAGTATCGCACCGCAATTTTGGATGAGCGCCGACACGAGCTGGAAAATCTCACGGCCACGGCTGTCTCGATGGTGAATGCGGAATATGCGGCATTCAAGGCCGGAAAACAAACCGAGGCCGAGGCCCAGGCGCAAGCAAAAGCCCGTCTTTCCACCCAGCGCTACGGTGGCAACGAGTATTTCTTCATCACCGATCTTTCGCCGCGCATGGTGATGCACCCGATCAAGCCCGAACTGAACGGCCAGGACATGGGCAAGTTCAGGGATCCCAATGGCAAGCTGATGTTCGTGGCGTTCGCTGACACTGTAAGAAAATCTGGCAGCGGTTTTGTCGATTACGCCTGGCCCCGCCCGGGCGCAGATGCGCCACTCCCCAAGCTGTCCTACGTGACGGGCTTCGAGGCCTGGAGCTGGGTGATCGGCACCGGCGTCTACGTTGATGATCTTGACGCCCGGCTTTGGTCCGAGGTCAAGAAGCAGGGCGGTGTCGTGGCTCTCCTCATGCTGCTATTCGGCGCCGTCTCGTTCAGCTATGGCCGCACACTGTCGCGATCGGTGCTGCGCACCGCGTCGAAGATGGAGGCATTGGCCGCGGGCGACCTTGCAACCACCATCGAGGGCGCCGACCGCAAGGATGAGCTTGGCCAGATGGCCCGCGCGTTGACTGTGTTCAAATCCACTGCGCTCAAGAACATCGAGCTACAGGAACTGGCTGCCCGTGAGCGCCTGGCCGCCGAGGAAGCACGCAAGGCGGCAGAGCAGGCGGCAATCGAAGCAGAGCGCCGCGTCGTCACGACGTCCTTCGGCACCGCGCTGTCGCGCCTTGCTGGTAAGGATCTCACCTATCGCATGCACGACACGATCCCGACGGCCTATCGCCAGTTGCAACTCGACTTCAACGGCGCCATGGACCAGCTTGAGGCAGCCATGCAAATGGTGGTCAAGGATACCGAGGCCGTGCGGAACGGATCGCACGAGATCTCCATCTCCGCCGACGATCTGTCGAAGCGCACCGAGCAACAGGCAGCAAGCCTCGAGGAGACCGCAGCCGCACTCGACGAGATAACGGCCGCCGTGCGCACGTCAGCGGAGAATTCCCTGCATGCCCGCAAGGTCGTCGCGACCGCAACGGACGATGCCACCAATGCCGGCAATGTCGTGCGTCGCACCGTGGAGGCCATGGGCGGCATCGAGCGATCCTCGCAACAGATCAGCCAGATCCTGGGCGTGATCGACGAGATCGCCTTCCAGACAAATTTGCTGGCACTCAACGCGGGCGTTGAAGCTGCCCGGGCAGGCGAGGCGGGTCGCGGGTTTGCAGTGGTTGCCTCCGAAGTCCGCGCATTGGCCCAGCGCTCCGCCGATGCAGCCAAGGAGATCAAGGCGCTGATCCAGGCTTCCGCTCAAGGCGTCGCGAACGGCGTAAGCCTGGTGGCCGAAACCGGCACCTCGCTCGAGCGGATCATTGCGCAGGTCGCCGAAATCAACACACTCATAACGGCTATTGCGAAAGGCACGGAGGAGCAGAGCACGGGCCTGGCGCAGGTCAACTCCGCCATCAACCAGATGGATCAGGTGACGCAACAGAACGCGGCGATGGTCGAGGAGACAACGGCTGCAAGTCACGCCCTCGGCGATGTTTCGACCGCACTTTCCGACATGATCGCTGCATTCAAGATCGGTGGCATGGCTTCGCGCGCCACATCTCGCCCCGGATCATGTCCGAGAAAGGCCGCCTGAAGGCGAATGCGAGAAATCCCAGTTTCGTCGGGCCTGCCGGTTTTGCTTCTGGCCCGCCGATAAATGACGGGCAGCTGGCCGCTTCAAGTGTAGCGTCGGCCGCTGCCCGTCTCTTTCTTCCAGATGCCGGCTGGCGAAGTATTTACTGCACCTGCTGCGGCCGCATGTCCTTGGGATCGATGCCTGCAACCACCACCGGCTTCTTCATCGCGTCGCGCCGGAAGGGCTCGCCAAGCTCCTGGTTCAGGATGATCTCGATGAAAGTCGTCTGTCCGCTCTTCTGCGCTTCGCACGCTTCTTTGAGAGCGGCGGTCAGCTCGGCCTGCGTCTTCACGATGACACCCTTGAGCCCGCACGCCTGCGCCACCTTGGCGTAGCTCAGGTGTGGATCGAGTTCCGTCCCGACGAAATTGTTGTCGTACCACAGGATGGAATTCCGCTTCTCCGCGCCCCACTGGTAGTTGCGGAAGATGCACATGGTGATGCCGGGCCATTCCTTGCGCCCGATGGAGCTCATCTCACTCATGGAGATGCCGAAGGCACCGTCGCCGGCAAAACCGACGCACGGCGTATCGGGATTGCCGATCTTGGCACCGATGATCGAGGGAAAGCCGTAGCCGCACGGACCGAACAGGCCCGGCGCCAGGTACTTCCGGCCCTGCTCGAACGTGGGATAGGCATTGCCGATGGCGCAGTTGTTGCCGATGTCGGTGGAGATGATCGCATCCTTCGGCAGTCCAGCCTGAATGGCGCGCCAAGCCTGCCGCGGCGACATCCTGTCGGCATCGCGCTTGCGTGCATCCGCGTTCCACGAGGTGCCGGGATCATCATCCTCATGATCGAGGCCGGAGAGCGTTTGCAGCCACGCAGACCGCGTCGTGTGGATGAGCGCCTTGCGCTCTGCGCGGCCCGCATTGCCGGCTGACGGCGTAAGTTGTGCGAGAATCTGCTTGGCCACCTGCTTGGCGTCACCACAAATTCCGACGGTGACGGGCTTCGTCAGGCCGATGCGATCCGGGTTGATGTCGACCTGGATGATCTTGGCCGTCTTCGGCCAGTAGTCGATGCCATAGCCCGGGAGCGTCGAAAATGGATTGAGACGCGTACCGAGGCACAGAACCACGTCTGCCTTGGCTACGAGTTCCATCGCGGCCTTCGAGCCGTTGTAGCCGAGCGGGCCCACCGCCATTGGATGGCTTCCCGGGAAGCTGTCGTTATGCTGGTAGTTGTTGCACACGGGCGCATCCAGCTTTTCGGCCAGCGCCGCCGTCTCCGGAATGGCGCCCGCAAGCACCACGCCCGCGCCCGAAAGGATCACGGGGAACTTTGCTTCCGACAGCAGCCGCGCCGCCTCGGTGATCGCTTTCGCGCCACCCGCAGGCCGCTCGAAATCGACGATCGGCGGCAGCGTGATGTCGATCACCTGCGTCCAGAAATCACGTGGAATGTTGATCTGCGCCGGGGCCGAAAGGCGCTTCGCTTTGGAGATCACGCGGTTCAACACCTCCGCGACGCGAGACGGATCGCGCACCTCCTCCTGATAGCCCACCATGTCGCGGAACAGTGCCATCTGCTCCACTTCCTGGAACCCGCCCTGGCCAATCGTCTTGTTGGCTGCTTGCGGCGTCACCACAAGCATCGGCGTATGATTCCAGTAGGCGGTTTTGACCGCCGTGACGAAGCCCGTGATGCCGGGACCGTTCTGCGCGATCGCCATGGCGATCTTTCCGGTGGAACGCGTATAGCCGTCGCAGATCAGGCCACCGTTGGTTTCGTGCGCCACGTCCCAGAACGTGATGCCTGCTTTGGGGAAGAGGTCCGAGATCGGCATGAAGGCCGAGCCGATGATGCCGAAAGCATGCTCGATGCCATGCATCTGGAGCACCTTCACGAACGCTTCTTCCGTCGTCATTTTCATCGTTGCGATCCTCGTGGAGCGCCGGCTGTCCGGTCGCGTATGGGCATGCGTGTCTTCGGGGCCGCCACGGGCGCCCTGAAGGCTCGCGCACGAAAGTGCGATGATACCAGTCAGGGGCGAGGCTGGCAGAAATCCGCGGGCGGTGCGACGGTCGGCCGGTCGGCGTCTCGGGCCTGCGCGCGGAATGGGAGACGTATATCACGCCCAGGCGAGATAGGGGTACCGCCGGAGAAAAAGGTCTGTTGCGCGCTTATCTGCCTCACGCAGGGCGGGCCGGAGGCTCAAGTCCGGGGCCGGTTGACCTTCCAGGTGGACGTGGCAGTGACGGCCACCTGTCCCTGGTCGTCGTAGAGATCGGCCTGCAGGAAGCAGATACTGTTGCCTTTGCGAATGAAGCGCGCCACGCAGCGCGCCCGCTCCCCCTTAAGCGGCGCCACGTACTGGGTCTTCATCTCGAGGGTGGAGCCGGGAGCCTTCAGCGTATGCCAAAGGAGGTGCCCCATGGCCACGTCCAGCACCAGGGCGGAAACGCCCCCGTGCACCCATCCCTGCGGATTGAACAGGAAATCGTGGATGGGGAACGTGATGGTGAGGCTCTCTCCCTCGTACGCATAGCTCAGCCCATAGAACTGCGACAGGAAGAATTTCTCGAACTCCGGCTTGCAGGACCTGAGTGCATCCTCGAAGGCGCGACGCGCAGCAAGTTCGTCCATGGGGGTGTGAAGTCTCGCATGTGAAGGAAATTGGAAGGGCATCATCAAGGCTGGGCATCGGCGCCGCAAGCGGCCGAATGCCGTCAGGTCATTTTCCCTCCTCGGGAAAGCCGGCGCGCATGAACATCACGATTTGCCAGATCTCATCGCGCGTCAGCTTGTCCTTGAACGCCGGCATTGCCGTGTCGAATGCAACGCCGCCTTCTGCGATGCTCCACAGCAGATACTCGTCGACCGCGATCGGCTTCTGCACAAGGAACGAGAGCAGCGCAGGAGACGGCAGCAGGGACTGCGTCTCGCCCGCCACGCCGAAGCCGGTTGCCCCATGGCAGGACGCACAGTGCTGTACATAGAGCTTGCGCCCCCCCTCGAGGGCCGCAGCATTGCGGCGAATACTAGAGCGCGCGTCGACATAGGCGTCCGGAACCCCGCGCAGCATGTAGTGCCAGTGCCTTATCCCCGGCAGGCGAATGGCTTGCGGCAGTCTCGGGCTCGCCTCGGAAGCTGCCGGCTCCGGTGGCGCCTTCCAGAAGTCCCCACGCCTTTCGGGCGCCGCCGCACACAGCAGTGGCGTGAGCGTCAGGACCGAGATCAGCGCCCCTATCCGCAAGCAAGCCTCGCGAAGCATCGTTGTGGGGGAGCTTTAGCGCAGCACAGGAGAAAGGGCGAGCCGCAACGTTTTGATTCTCGTCAACGACCGAACGCGCGGTTGGGCGCTATACGCACAATCGTGGATTGTCTATTTTGGAGGAACGATCATGGCAAACATCGAACCTGCAAAACCGAACCGCCCTGCCGTGCGCTCCCGCGATCTCTTGACCTCGCTTCGCGACGAGATGGATCGCGTGTTCGAGCAATTCGACCGCGGCTGGGGCAGCTTCCCGAGCCTTTTTGCGGGTACCGGCAGCCAGGGCGCAGCATCCGTGATGCCGCAATTCGACGTCCGTGACGACGGCAAGGCCCTCACCATCGAGGCGGAACTCCCCGGCGTCGACGAAAAGGACGTCACCGTTTCGCTGGCCGACGGCGTGCTCACCGTGAAGGGCGAGAAGAAGCAGGAACGCGAGGAAAAGAAGGACAACTATTACTTGTCCGAGCGCTCCTTCGGCAGCTTCGAGCGCTCCCTGCGCATGCCGGAATGGGTGGACGACGGCAAGGTCGAGGCACACTTCGACAAGGGCGTCCTCAAGATCGTGGCGCCGAAGAAGCCAGAGGCCGTCAAGAGCGAGCGCCAGATCGAGATCAAGAAACCGCAGGTCTGACGGAACAGCTTGCCTGAGCTTGGCTTGCGCACCTTTGGCCCATCTCTCCACTCTCCGAGCGTGCCAGCAATCGGGGACCGGCCGAAGGTGCGCTTCGTTTTTTCGATCAGCGTTGCCGACAAGCTTGGCCAGGGCGGCCGCCGGTCTTCATGCAGCCTCGGGGTGGCCCCTGGCCGGCGCCGTGCTATGATGCGCCGCGAGAGCGTCTCTCGCTCCAGCCCAGAGTCGCGATGCCCACCACACCACCTGAAGAGCGCAAGACGCTGATCCTCACCGGCGCCTCGCGTGGCATCGGGCACGCCACCGTGAAGCGCTTCGCCTCTGCGGGCTGGCGGGTGATCACTTGCTCCCGGCATGGATTTCCGGAGAATTGTCCGTGGGAGGCAGGTCCCGAGGATCACATCCAGGTCGATCTCGCTGATCCGCAATCGACCCTTGCCGCGATCGCCGAAATGAAGCTTCGCCTCGCCGCGCAGGACGGCCGCCTCAACGCGCTCGTCAACAACGCCGGCATCTCGCCAAAGGGCCCCGGCGGCGCGCGCCTCGGCACCATCGACACGGGTCTCGCCGACTGGCAGCGCGTCTTCCAGGTGAACTTCTTTGCCCCCATCATGCTGGCGCGTGGCCTGATTGAAGAATTGCAGCGCGCCAAGGGTGCGGTGGTGAATGTCAGCTCGATCGCCGGCAGCCGGGTGCATCCTTTTGCAGGCGCGGCCTATGCCACCTCGAAAGCCGCCCTCGCCGGCCTAACGCGCGAGATGGCGCACGACTTTGGGCCCCGTGGTATCCGCGTCAACGCCATTTCACCGGGCGAGATCGACACGTCCATTCTTTCGCCTGGCACCCAGAAGATCGTTGAGGAGAACATACCTCTAGGTCGCCTCGGCGAGCCGCAGGAAGTGGCCAAGGCCATCTACTTCCTCTGTACCGAACAATCGAGCTACGTGAACGGCGCCGAGTTGCACATCAACGGCGGCCAGCACGTTTGAGCCTCGGGGTCGTTGCCGACGGACCCGCGCGAGGCCCGGCACTGTCAGGGCCACGACGATCTGGACGGCATTGGCATCGCTTGCAGCATTGCGGCTTGCCCGCTATAACCCGCCGGCACCGCGGACGAGGGCGGCGCCTCTTCTCCGCTATCTCGCGGGAAATATCCTCGTCATGGTCGGGCGGAGCGTAGCGCAGCCTGGTAGCGCACTTGCTTCGGGAGCAAGGGGTCGGGAGTTCGAATCTCCCCGCTCCGACCAATCCTTTTG
>JBDHTJ010000032.1:0-36237 GCA_039808585.1 Hyphomicrobiaceae bacterium
GCAGAAGGCACACGGCGTCAGGCCTTTCCTATTGAGGTCCCAACTTGGGAGGGGGCATCGGCCAATCGAGTGCCCTCGGGCCGCACGCGATTATTCAGGGCAAGTTCATGTCACTCAGCAAAGACCATGCAATTCTCGGGGGCGAGAGCGAGCGCGATGGGACGTCCGACCGTCAGGCTCGCACGTGCAGCTGTTGAATCATTCTGAAGATGAACGATTAGGAGCGGACCGCCGTCCAAACGCACGGAGTATTCAGTCGTCGGGCCCAGATAACTGACGAATTCGATAACGCCGCGGAGCTCGTTGTCGGACACCGCATGGGCGGCATCCTGGACTTCCGTCACTCGGATCTTCTCAGGACGAACGGCAACCAGTGCCCCTTTTCCCAGGGCGGAATCAGCCTTTGCGACACGCAGCGTCGCGCCGAAATCGGAGGTGAACACTTGCCCTTCTAGAGTCCCCTTGAAGAAGTTCGACTTGCCTATGAAGTCCGCCACGAACGACGTTGCCGGCTTTTCATAGAGGTCGGAGGGCGAACCGATTTGCTCTACGCGGCCGTTGTTCATGACCACCAGGCGATCGGCGAGGCTCAGTGCTTCTTCCTGGTCGTGCGTGACGAAGATCGTCGTGAGCCCGAGCGATTGCTGAAGCTGTCGGATCTCAAGGCGGACTTCGTGGCGCAACTTTGCATCGAGAGCAGACAGCGGTTCGTCGAGCAGCAGCACATCCGGATTGATCACCAGGGCACGGGCAAGCGCCACACGCTGTTGCTGTCCGCCTGACAGCTGCTTTGGCAGCCGCTCCGCAAGATGCCCTAGTTGGACGCGCTCCAGGACCTTTGCGACGCGCTCTTTGATCTCAGCCTTGCTGCCCCGGCGCATCTGCAGGCCATACGCGACGTTCTCGAACACCGTCATGTGAGGAAAAAGCGCAAACCCCTGGAAGACCATCCCAGCGTTGCGCCGATTGGGTGGAAGGTGCGTGACGTCACGATCGTCGAAAAGAATGCGACCGCTGCTGGCTTCGATGAAGCCGGCGATCATGCGCAGCATCGTGGTCTTTCCGCAGCCGCTCGGACCCAGCAGCGCCAGAAATTCCCCTTCAGCAATTTCGAGCGAGATATCCGCGACGGCGCGCGCCTGACCGTAGAGTTTGGAGACGTTCTGGAGCGTTATCGTCGACATGAGGGCTCCCGAGGCTCCTAGAAAGTCCGGCTTAATCTGACGACGCGATCCGATATGACGAGAGCAGCCCCGATGATGAGGACCTGGATGGTCGCAACGGACATGATTGTCGGATCGGTTCGGTATTCGAGATAGTTCAGCATGGCAATGGGGAGCGTAGAACGCCCGGGACCTACGAGCAGCAGTGACTTCTCCAGATCGCCGAAGGATACGATGAAAGCAAAGAGGCCGCCGGCAATGATCCCGGGCCGGATTACCGGCAGTGTTATGCGCCTGAAGGTCGTGAACCGACTGGCGCCAAGACTGAGCGAAGCTTCTTCAATGGCCGGATCCATCCCGGCCAGAGACGCCGTCACGAGCCGCAAAACCCACGGGATGGCGATCAGAGTATGCGAAATCACGAGACCTGGAAGCGTGCCGGCGACCTCAACTTCGGTTGCAATCTGAAACTCGATGTAGAAGAGATAAATCGCACTACCTGCCACGATCGCCGGGACCATGATGGGCGACATCAGCGCCGTATTGATGAACTCGCGCCCGGGAAAACGATAGCGGGCGATTGCTATGGCAGCGGGCACACCTAGCAGCAGGCCCAGGACAGCAGCGATCAGCGCGAGTTGCACGCTCAGAAGAAATCCATTGCGAAACGCCGCCAACTCCCAGGCTCGCACGAACCACCCGAGCGTATAGCCATCCGGCGGGAACGACATGATCTGGTTGCTGAAGAATGCCACCCAGATTGTAATTCCGAGAGGTGCGAGGATGAAGATTAGGATCGCCGAGACGGTCAGCAGGTAGGCAACGCGCTGAAGTGAGCCGAAGGTGCCAAGTCGGGTGAGGGACCTCATGCGCGCGCCTTGCGTCCGAAGGCCAGGCTCGATGCTACGGTGAGAAGCGCCGTCACCGATATGAGCACGAAAGCGAGGGCGGCGCCGAACGGCCAATTCATACTCTTGGCGATCTGCTCAAACACCTTGGGCGCCATCATGTGAAACTTCGGCCCACCGAGGAGAACGGGTGTCGCGTAGGCGTTCATCGACAGAATGAAGCAAAGGACACTACCAGCGAGGATGCCAGGAGCGAGAAGCGGGAGCATGACGCGCCGGAATGTAGTAAGCGGCGTTGCGCCGAGACCGGAGGAGGCCTCTTCGAGCGCTGGATCGATGGTTTCCATCACGCTGTGCAGCGTAATGATCATGAAGGGCAGCAGAACCGATGTCAGTCCCGCGATGACCGCCCCCGTCGTGAAGAGCAGCGGGGTATCTACCAGCAAGCCGAAGCGGCTGAGGGTGTATTTGAGGACGCCGCTGTTGTCGAGCACGATGATCCAGCCAGCGGTACGCACGACGCCGCCCATGAGCAGCGGCAGAACGACTGCAATGATGAGAACGCGCTTCAGAACTTCGGAGGTCGAGCGTGAGATGAAGTAGGCGACCGGCAGGCCGCCGAGGAGGCACAGCAGCGTCGTTACGCCCGACACCCACAGTGTCGTCCACAGTACGTGGCGGTAAAAGCTGTCAGTGAAGAACTTCACATAGTTCTCGTACGTGAAGACCTGAAGGTACATCTCCGCCGGATCGTACTTGCTCACGCTCAAGCGCAGCATGATAAGGAGCGGCAAGAGCAGGAATGACGAGACGAAAATCATCGCTGGAGCCGAAAGGGTCCAGGGCGTCGCCGCCTCCTTGACCGTGCGCCTCGCGGTTCTGGTCGGGTCGCCAACCACTACTGCCTGCATGGGCTTGCCGTGGGGGCCATCACCCCTTGAACTCCTTGTTCCACCATTCCAGCAGTTGGGCCCGATTCTCCGCCCAGAAGCCATTTTCTCGGCCGCGGAGCCTCTTGCGCTCGTCCTCTGTGAACTCGATCAGCCTGGCGGCATCAGGCGGCAGGAGAGCCTTCTTGTTGGCGGGCGCATAGAATGACTCCTGCGCGAGACCGGCCATGCCCGTCGGATCGATCAGAGCATTGCCATAGAACAGCGCGCCGTCTCTGTTCGGCGCCTTCTTCGGGATCACGGCTCCAAACGTGATGCTGACGGTACCTTCGGCCGGAAAAACTGGGGCCAGCTTGATACCCTCCGACGCGAACTGGATGATCCGAGACTTGTAGTTCGGCCCGATTGAGATCTCGTCGTTCTTGAATGCCTGCGCCTGCTGCAGATGCTGCGGGTAAAGCCGCGGACTCGTTGCCTTCTTCAAGTCAAGGAGCGCCGACTTCATGTTCTTGATGTTGGTCAAGTCACCGCCGTTGACGAGCGCGGCCATCTCCATGTGATGGTACCAATGATTGTCTGTGAACCCGATCATGCCGGCGTACTTCGGATTCCAGAGGTCAGCAAACTTCTGTGGCGGATCTTTCACCTTGTCGGGTTTGTATCCGATCACCCACCCACTGAACTGCCAGGGGATGAAATAGGGCGCGCGGAGCTGCTCGTGGACGTAGGCGAGGTTGGGAATGCTCTTCTCCGAGACTTCCTCAAGCACGCCCTGCGAATGCATGAAGTAGGCGTCGGTGTCGTCGAGATGCGCGACATCGAATGCTGCCTTCGGGAGGCGTCGTGCAGCAAGAAGTTTCGTCCGGCGCTGATCAATGGCGCCAAGGTCCCGGACAATCTTGTATCCGGCTTTCTCGACAATGGGCGCTTCGAAGAACTTGACTGTGCGATCATTCCAGTCGCCGCCCCAGTTGGCGATGACGATCTCGCCTTTGTCCTGCGCAAGGGCGGGCGTACCCATGACGCCAACCGCAGTGAAGGCGGCAGAGCCTGCGAGCACCGTCCGCCGTGTTAGCTCACCCGCGTTAGGGTTGTCGCGATGGGTCATGTTTCGCTCTCCTTCGACCTGCGCACCAGCACCATGCGAAGGGTGCATGGGAAGCGCAAGTATAGATGAGCGCATCAGGGACGATAACGCCAGTGTATTCTCCTTCTTTACAAGCGAACGAGGACGGCGAGTCATTCGGATCCAAGGCCTTGTGCGAGGTTAGGATGACAGGAGGGGGCGCCCTTGTATGACCGCGACACTTGAGATGTACGGTTGGGACAGGTCTAGGCCCGCGACTGGCGCGCACTGTTACCGTCGCTGCAGGTGCGAAGTTGGGCGACGTCCGAACGACTGACGCCCACATTTTACTCAGCTGGACGCAATTCGTTCGCTTGGCCGCGCAGTTTCCCCGACAATCAGAGGGCGGGCCAACAGCGCAACGTCCACACCGTTCAGTGCGCCGGGGAAAGCACATGAGCTGCTCAAGCATCCGGCAAACCTCCCGCAATAGGGTGTCTTGATTGCACAATACACGCGTATTGATCGTTATGGTACAGGATCCAGGGCTGTAACCTTTGGCGCTGGGAGGTTGGATTCGCGCCCCCGGGACGCTGCAACGGGAGAGTTCCAGAAATGAGCCGGCTCTCACTTGGAAATTTTCGTCTGACCTATGGACCCGACGCCGGGGAGCCGCCATTTCTGACGCGACCGGAGATCGTCGGTACGTTCGGCGTGGTGTCGTCCACGCACTGGCTGGGAACGGCGGCCGGTATGCGCGTCCTGGAGATGGGTGGAAATGCGTTCGACGCGTCAGTCGCGACCGGTTTCGCGCTTCAAGTTGTCGAGCCGCACTTGAACGGCTTCGGCGGCGAAGTGCCCATCATCTTTAATGACGCAAAGAGCCGCAAGACGCGTGTCCTCTGCGGCCAAGGGGTCGCCCCGCAAGCCGCGACGATCGACGCCTTTGGCGCTCTTGGCCTCGATATCATCCCGGGGAGCGGCCTGCTGCCGGCATGTGTTCCGGGCTCCTTCGGTGCATGGATGGTACTGCTGCGTGACTACGGTACGCTTGGGCTACGCGACGTACTTGCGCCGGCGATCGAATATGCCCGCAATGGGTACGTTCTGCTCCCGCGTATCGCTGCGGCCATCAAGATCGTAGAACCGTTGTTCCGCAATGAATGGCCGACGTCCCGCGACGTATATCTGCGGCCGGACGTGCCGGCAGCTGGAGAACTGTTCACGAACCCAGATCTCGCCGCCACATATGAGCGGATGCTCGCCACTGCGGAAGCGGCGGGTGGATCACGCGAACGGCAGATCGAGGCTGCCAAGCAGGCCTTCTACCAGGGCTTCATCGCAGAGGCGATCGACCGTTTCGCCCGCGAGAAAGAAATCATGGATACTTCCGGTCGCCGGCATCGCGGCCTCATCACGGGGCAGGATCTGGCAACGTGGGAACCTAACTACGAAGAGCCGCTTTCCATTGAATATCATGGATATCGCGTCTACAAGCCCGGCGTCTGGACACAGGGCCCCGTTTTCCTTCAGCAGTTGGCCTTGCTCAAGGGCTTCGATATCGGCGCGTTGGATCCGGTCGGCGACGAGTTTGTCCACCTCGTCACGGAGAGTTCGAAGCTCGCCTTTGCAGACCGGGAGAAATTCTACGGTGACCCGACCTTTGTGGATGTGCCCGTCGGCACGCTCCTGGGCGCAGATTACTCGAACGCGCGACGCAGCCTCATTGGTGCCCACGCGTCCACCGAATTCAGGCCCGGCAATATCGAAGGCTATAAGCATGACGTTCCGTATGTTGTGGCGGATGGCGCCGGCAGTGAGGGCACCTCGCTGGGGGCTGGCGAGCCGACCGTCGGGCCGCGTGGTGCCTCACGTGGCGACACTGTACATTTCGACATCATCGATCGTTTCGGAAACATGGTCTCGGCGACGCCGAGCGGCGGCTGGCTGCAAAGCTCACCGGTTATCCCTGGGCTCGGCTTCACGCTCGGGACGCGCGCGCAGATGTTCTGGTTGCGGCCCGGCCTTCCGGCTTCGCTCGCCCCGGGTAAGCGGCCACGTACGACACTCTCGGTCACCATGGTCGAGCGCGAGGGAGAGCCATACCTGAGCTTCGGCACCCCTGGAGGCGATCAGCAGGATCAGTGGAGCATCGCCTTCTTCCTCCGCCACGTGCATCACGTCGACAACCTGCAGCAGAGCATCGATCTGCCGATGTTCCACAACGATCACATGCCGAGTTCGTTCTTCCCGCGCCAGGCCAAGCCCGCATCGCTGACGATGGAAAGTCGCTTCTCACCGGCGACGATAAAAAATCTCGAGGCGCGCGGCCACAAAGTCGAAACCGTCGCCGAGTGGTCGCTTGGCCGCCTCAGCGCTGCGTCCAGGCGCGGGCGAACCTTGCGGGCTGCCGCCAATGCCCGCTACATGCAGGGATATGCGTTTGGCCGGTAGGTAAGCCCTCGCCGCGCCGCCTCTCTATCAAGCCTCCTCAGCCGCCGGCCTTGGCCGACAGCTCGATCCACGACGCGAAGACCCCGCCCCCGTGCACCGTCAGTCGAGGCGGCCGCCCATGGGGGATATGACCGCAGATCGGCATCCGCGCCGGCAATGATATCCCCGTGGCGCCGACGCTTCCATCGGATCAGCCCTGGGCGACGATCCAATCCGTGATCGCGCGGCAATCATCCCGCTCGCGCGGCGAGCGGAAGCAGTCGCGTGTGCCGAAACTCGCCCCGCTCCCGCGGATATCGACGACGACCAATGCATAGCCACGCGGTACGAACATGTCCCGATAGCGAAAAGTATTCGTACAGGGCTCGGTGCCGGCTCCGGCCTTCACCTTGAAGCGGCGATAGTCGGGCGTGAGGATGAGGATCGTCGGCCACCGTCGCCCCGCCGCGCCCGGCCCTTGCGGAAGGTAGATATCAGCAGCCAGACGGCAGCCGTCCGGCATCATCAGGTAGCAGGAAGCGGGACGCGGGATGCCATAGGACGCCGGACGAGTCGCAAGATTCCGGCTCGGTGGGAGGCGCCAAGCTTGGCCCCGTTCGTCATTGTCAGGGATCTCACTCCCCCAACTGCCTCGGGTGCGCAGTCACAGTCGCTGACATTTCCACGCAGGGCTGGCGGCTTGCAAGCGGTCGCATGGCCATCGTCGCGATCCTACTTGGCCGCTGTCGCTAATATGCAAGCTTCTTTCGAATGCCGGGAGCACCGACGCTCATGGAGCCAGCCGAACCCACTCTCTATGCTTCGCGCAGCTCAGAAGGGGACATTTCATGAACGACATCGTCGTCTATCCGGCGCGCAAAGTTATCACCATGGACGCAGGCCGCCCGTTTGCGGAGGCCGTGGCAGTGAGAGACGGCCGGGTGCTTTCGACGGGCACGATCGAGAGCATGCAGCCGTGGCTGTCCCGCTATCCCTACGTCATCGATGACACGTTCAAATCCAAGGTCATAATGCCGGGCCTCATCGACCCCCACACGCATTTTCTGATGAGTTCCGGCTATATGGCCCTCCACTACATCGGGCCGATCGATTCGCCTGCGCCGGACGGCACTTTCTATCGCGGCCTGCCGAGCATGGACGCCGTGAAGGCCAAGTTGCGCTCGATCCATGAAACGCTCCGGGATCCGCAGGAGCCCATCATCTGCTGGGGGCTCGACCCGGCCATCCAAGGTGCCCATCTGCATCGGGACGAGTTGGATGAGCTGCTTGGTGAAAGGCCAATCTGGGCCATCTCGTATGCGCCACACTTTGTCTATCTCAACTCGGCGTCCATCAAGAGGGCGAATGTTTCCGAGAACACGAACGTTCACGGCGTTCTGCGTTATGAAGACGGCCGCCTCAACGGCCAGTTCGTGGAAATCGAAGCCAAGGTGATCGCGCTCGGGGGCATCCGGGCAGAGATTGCCAAGCGGGGTGGTGCCAACGGCATCCGCCGCATGGGCGCCGTAGCCCACAAGGCCGGGATCACCACGACGGCGGAATTGGTCTTCGGCGCCAACGACTTCGAGCTCGAATGGCAGCTTTACGATACCGTCGTCAACGATCCGGCATTCCCCCTGCGGATGGGACTGGTGCCGCAGGAGAATGCCCTCCATCGCGCGCACGGTGCCAAGCGTGCTGACTTCATGCTGTCAATGATGGAGAAGCGCAACTCCGAGAAGCTGTTCTTCCATGGCGTGAAATTCTTCTCCGACGGCTCGTTTCCCGCCATGTCTCTGCGCTTGAACTATCCGGGTTATCTCGACGGCAGCAACGGCCTACGCAACGATATCCCGTGGGACGAATTCCATGAAAGAATGCTGCCGTTCTGGGAGGCCGGGATTCCAATCCATTGCCATGCCAATGGTGACGAGGCCATCGATGCATCACTGAACGCGCTGGCGAAGCTGCAAGCCATCAGGCCCAGATTCGACCATCGCTTCACCCTCGAGCACTATTGCATCAGCACGCCCGAGCAAGCGCGGCGACTGAAAGCACTGGGCGGGCTTGCCAGCGTGAACAACTATTTCACGCACTACCGCAGCCAAATTCACAGCAATGAAGGCTATGGCCCCGATCGCTCGGAGGCCGTGGCCCGGCTCGGTTCACTCGAGCGGGCGGGTGTCACCTTCACCATCCACTCCGACTATTCGCTCGTCGTCGTTCCTCTGCATCCCCTTACGGCGGCGTGGATTGCCGTCAATCGGGTAGCGCTTGACAACAAGACGGTGGTCGCTCCCGGTGAGCGGATAGGCGTGGATCGCGCCATGCGCGCGATCACGATCGATGCGGCCTACGTGCTCGGTCTCGAGAATAAGGTTGGCAGCCTGGAGCCCGGCAAGTTCGCCGACTTCGCCATTCTCGAGGACAGCCCCTACGATGTGGATCCCATGGCGATCAAGGATATCGACATCTGGGGCACGGTTCTGGCGGGCAAAGTGCAAAAGGCGTGACAGACACGGGGGAACGCGAGCCCCTGACACGCCTCTCGAGAGTTCCGCCCTACTCAACGAGAGGCCGGATGCCCGCGAACTATTTGCGGTCGTGCAATGCGAGCTGAACCTTGATGGTGAAATCGTAGAGAATGCGGTACATGGCCTCGATAACCTCTGGATCATACCCCTCTTCCGCAGCCCAACTCTTACGCGCGGCGAAAAAGCGATCCCAATGGTCCGGACGTCTTATACTCTCTTCGTCCGGCTTGAATGCAACCGCCGAACGCACGTAGGCAAGGCGTTTGCCGAGCAGTCCGATAATCTCGCGATCGATCTTGTTCACTTCGGCACGGATCTGTTCCATGCTCGCGCAATCTTCCGCCGAGAGGGCCTGCTCACTCACCGCCAACTACTCCACCTTGATTTGCCGCGCCTCGATGATCTTGCCCCAGCGATCGTTCTCGGAGCGCAGGAACCGCGCAAATTCCACCGCGTCGAGATAGCGAACCTCAACTGCGGCGGACGTCGAACGCTGAATGAAAGTCTCCGAACTAGCGATCTTTGCGATTTCGATTTCCAGGCGCTTCTTGATGTCCGCCGGAAGCCCGCGGGGCGCGACGATCCCGTACCAGTTGCCGTTGACGATATTCATGATCCCCTGCTCGGCGAACGTCGGCACATTCGGGACGACTGCCAGACGTTTCAGCGACGCCGCCCCGAGAATCTTGGCCTGTCCGTTTTGCGCAACGCCGACGACGCTGTTCGGACTTACAAAAACGGCGTCGATCTCGCCCGTCAGGATCGCGTTCACCGCAGGTGTCAGTCCTCGATAAGGGACATGCAGGAAGGATGCACCGGTCTCTTCCTCCAGCGCCGCCAGCGCCAGATGCGAAGTGCTGCCAACCCCGTAGCTGCCGACTGTAATCCGACCGGGCGAAGCCTTGGCGAGACTGATGAACTCTTGGGCATTGTTCGCTGCCAGGCCGGCTCTTACGACGAGAACGAAGTTGACCTGAGCAAGTAGCGCGATCGGTTCGAAGTCGTTGACCGCATCATAGTTCGTCCTTTTGTACACATGCGGATTGATCGCATGCGTCTCCGCGGTTGCGATCATGAGCGAGTAACCATCCGCTGGCGACTTCACGACGGCTTCGGCACCAAGCTTCCCGTTCGCACCTGGCCTATTCTCGACGATCACGGGCTGTTTGAGGGCAATCGTCAGCTGGTCGGCAACGAAGCGCGCGACTATGTCGGTCGAGCCCCCTGGCGGCCAAGCAACAAAAATCTTCATGCCACGGTCTGGATACTCGGCGCGGGACGCCAAAGGCAGTACCGCAATCATCATCAAGGCCGCCAAGACTATCCTGGTCGCTTGCATGCACATGATCGACGGGCCTCCGGTTGCGGTATGTGCGTCCGTGGCTTGGCGCTGGAGTGGCGATCCGAACGGCGTTTCAGCGACCAAGATCTATAATCTTCGGAGATGAATCCCGCGCGCACTTGAACAATGCCGTCCTTTTTCTTGAACGTTTGCGACGTCCTCGCCAAGTGGTCTTCAGAGGAAGACATGCTAAATCAACCTTGTCGCGACCGTATAGCTCGCCATTTTTTTGCGCGGCATCGTGGAATTGAGAGCCTACCCTACACGATGTCTTCTGCGCAATGAGGGCCGCGCCAGGAATGTTTGGTTGACCTCCCAGACCTGTTCGGCACGTAGCCTGCTAAGTTCAGCCCCCTTGCACAATCGATTGGCGTACTACACTGTTCGGGCATGCCGTGTTGGGATTGGGGGACATGACAATGCACATGAGGCAGGGTTGGCGCACTCGTATGGCAATGGCGTCGATTGCCGCCTCGGCGTCTCTTATGGTCAATACGCATGACATCTCTGTCCAAGCCCAGAAGGCGACCAACACGGTCGTGTGGGGCATGGTTGCATCCCCGCGACACCTAAACCCGGCGGTGCAATCCGGCATCAATACGATGGAGCCCGGCGCGCAGATCTTCGGGAGCCCGCTGCGTGTTGATGCCGACTGGAAGCCGCAGCCTTACCTCGCCGAGAGTTGGAAATACGAGGATGACAACAAATCGCTCGTCCTCAAAGTTCGCAAGGGGGTGACCTTCCACGACGGCAAGCCGATTACATCAGCCGACTTCGCCTACTCGATCATGGCCGTGAAGGCGAACCACCCATTCCAGGCAATGTTGGCCGCGGTCGAGAAGGTCGACACGCCCGATCCCAACACAGCGATAATTCGTCTGTCCCAGCCGCATCCGCCGCTGCTGCTGGCGCTGACATCGCCGTTCACCCCCGTGCTGCCGAAGCACGTTTTCGACGACGGTACCGATCTCAAGGTCAATCCAAAGAACTCCAATCCCGTCGGATCTGGCCCGTTCAAGCTGGTCGAGTTCAAGCCCGGCGAGCACATCATCCTGGAGAAGAACAAAGACTTCTACCAGCCGGCCAAGATCGATCGCGCGATTATCCGCATTTTCAAGGACACGAGCTCGATGGCGCTCGCAATCGAGGCCAAGGAAGTGCACTTCGCGCCGTTCCTCGCGGAAATCTCGGTCATCGAAAAGCTTGCGACGGTGCAAGGGCTGACGCTCAACGACAAGGGCGGTCACGGAATCGGCCCGCTGCTGTGGATCGCCTTCAACACGGCAAAGAAGCCGTTCGATGATCCGCGCGTGCGCCAGGCCATCTCCTTCGCCATCGACCGCGAGTTCATCACCAAGCGGCTCCACCGCGGCCGGTCGCAGGTCGCGACGGGGCCGATTTCACCAGCGTCCCCTTACTATTCGAAGGATGTGGAGACGTACAAAGCCGACTTGGCGAAGGCTGAGAAGCTGCTCGACGATGCCGGCCTCAAAAAGGATGCCCAGGGAATCCGCTTCAGAACCACATTTACGTATGCGCCCGGCAGCCGCGACTTCTCCGCCAACATTGTCGAATATGCCAAGGCACAGCTGAAGCGCATCGGCATCGACGTCGAGATCACACCGGCGGCTGACTTCCCGAGCTGGGCGCAGAAAATCGGTGGCCACGACTTCGACATGACCATGGACGCCGTGTTCAACTGGGGTGATCCCGTAGTCGGCGTGCACCGCACCTACCTGTCGTCGAACATCCGCAAGGGCGTCGTCTGGTCTAATACGCAGAGCTACGCGAACCCGAAGGTTGACGACCTTCTTGCCAAGGCCGCCGTCGAGACGGACGATGCCAAGCGCAAGGCCATGTATGCCGAGTTCCAGAAGATCGTCGTCGCAGACGCGCCGATCGCGTTCCTCACTGTCATTCCGTATTTCACCGTGACGGTCGCGGGCCTCAAAGGCGCACCGATTGACATCTGGAGCGCGACGTCGCCGATCGATGAGCTTGCCTGGGAGTGACGGTCTCGGGAATAAGGACCGTGCGATGGGAATGATCGGCAGTGCCGTGCAGCGCGTGATACGGGCGATCAGTCTGCTGCTCGCCGTCGCCGTCCTAAATTTCGCGCTGATCCACTTGGCGCCGGGGGACATCGTGCAGACGATCGTCGGCGAGATGGGCGGCGCGAGCGAGGCCACAATCAAAGCCCTGCGCGAGAGTTACGGTCTCGACAAGTCGTTTTACGAGCAACTGCTGCTCTATCTGAAGCGCATTGCAGTCGGCGATCTCGGCACGTCGGTGTACTTCAACAAGCCGGTGCTTGGACTGATCACCGATCGCATCCCTGCGACTGTCATACTCGTTATGACGGCACTGGTCCTCGCCATTTTCGTCGGCGTGACCCTCGGCGTGATCTCGGCGAGAATGCCTCGAAGCTGGCTCGCCGCAGGGATCAACGTGGTCGCGCTGTTCGGGTTCTCGGCGCCGGTCTTCTGGAGCGGGCTGTTGCTGCTGCTTGTCTTCGCAATCTACCTGCCGATCGTGCCGACAGGCGGCATGTACAATGTCGCCAAGGGGGCGACGGGGTTCGCTTACGTGCTCGATGTCGCCAAGCATCTCGCGCTGCCGGCGATCACCCTCGCGCTTATCTATCTGGCGCTCTACACGCGGCTCGCCCGATCCAGCTTGCTCGAAGTAATGGGGTCGGACTATGTGCGTACGGCACGCGCAAAGGGACTGCCCGAGCGCACCGTGCTTTTCAAGCATGCACTGCGCAACGCGCTGATGCCGGTCGTCACGATCGCGGGCCTGCAGATGTCCGGCATGCTCGCCGGGACGGTATTGGTCGAGACGGTCTTCACGTGGCCCGGAATGGGGTTGCTCGCCTACGAGTCGATCTTGAGGCGTGACAATCAGCTGATCCTCGGCATCCTTTTGATGTCGGCAGTCCTTGTCATCATCGGCAATCTTCTGACCGATCTCGCATACCGGCTTGTCGATCCGCGCGTGAAGTCGGGAGGGTGAGATGGCGAACGGCGCAGATAGCGACAACTGCGCGGTCAAGGCGCGCAGCCCCTGGGCAGAGGCCTGGGGCGTCTTCAAGCAGAACAAGGCGGCGCTGATCGGGCTCGGATTGCTCGTCCTGCTCACGCTGCTCGTCGTTGCCGGTCCTTACGTCTACAGGGTCGATCCATTCGAGATCGTGCAATCGCCGCACATGCCGCCTGGCAGCGAGGACGTGCCGTTTGGCAGCGACTATCTCGGCCGTGACATCCTAGCAGGCATGATTCACGGCGGACGCCCGACACTCCTCGTCGGCGCTTCGGCCGCCATGATAGCCGCACTCATCGGCATCAGCATCGGCGCGCTCTCCGGCTTCTTCGGCGGGCGGGTCGACGCCGTTCTCGGCCGCGTGACTGAGTTCTTCCAGGTGTTGCCAGCGCTGCTCTTCGCGATGGTGCTGATCACTTTGTTCGGCCCGCGCCTCGTCACCATAGCGATCGCCATCGGCGTCGTTGCATGGACGGCGATGGCGCGGCTCACGCGCGCCGAGTTCCTGCGCATCAAGCAGCTCGACTACGTTCGATCGGCCCGCAGCGCCGGGGCGTCGAACATGCGGATCATGCTGAAGACGATCCTGCCGAATGCGCTGCCGCCGATCATCGTCGCTGGAACGCTCGCCGCCGGGTCGGCCATTCTCGCGGAGGCGTCGCTTTCCTTCCTCGGGCTATCGGATCGCAACGTCATGAGCTGGGGCTTGATGATCGGCTCGTCGCGGCAGTACCTGCGGGAGGCGTGGTGGGCGGTGACGTTCCCGGGCCTTGCGATCTTCCTCACCGTGCTTGCGATCTCGCTCGTCGGCGACGGCCTTAACGACGCGTTAAATCCGAGGTTGAGGAGCCGATGACGGCGCTGCTCGACATCCGCGACCTCGAGGTCGAGTTCGATACGCAGGACGGACGGGTGCGCGTGCTCGACAAGGTGTCGTTTGATCTCGCGCCGGGCGAGGTGCTCGGCATCGTCGGCGAATCGGGCTGTGGCAAGAGCATGACCGCGCTCGCGATCCTCGGACTCGTGCCGAGACCGACGGGGCATATCACCGGTGGCCAAATCCTTTTTGAGGGCGAGGATCTTGTCGCGGCGAGCGAGCGGCGGATGCGCGAGGTGCGCGGGGACGCCATCTCGATGATCTTCCAGGAGCCGATGACGTCGCTCAATCCGGTGTATCCGGTCGGCGAGCAGATCGCGGAGACGCTCAGGCTGCATCGCGGCATGGACCGCGCGGCAGCCGAACAGGCCGCGATCGAGCTGCTGAAGGCGGTGCACATTCCCGAGGCCGAGCGGCGCGCCGCGGAGTATCCGCATCAGTTCTCGGGCGGCATGCGCCAGCGCGTGATGATCGCGATCGCGATTGCGTGCCGTCCGAAGATCCTGATTGCGGACGAGCCGACGACGGCACTCGACTTGACGGTACAGGCCCAGATCTTCGATCTGCTGCTCGATCTGCGCGAGACGAACGGCACAGCAACGATCCTCATTACGCACGACATGGGCGCGATCGGTGAGATGGCCGACCGCGTGATCGTGATGTACGCGGGCCGCAAAGTGGAAGAAGGCCCGGTCGATGCGGTGCTCAATGCGCCTGCGCATCCCTACACGAAGGGGTTGCTCGCCTGCCGGCCGCATTTGCAAATCGGCGTCGTCGGGCCGCGCCAGAAGCTGGTCGAAATTCCGGGTATCGTGCCGCCGCTCCATACGCTTGGCATGGGGTGCGCTTTCGCGGATCGCTGTCCGATTGCGGAAGCTGAGTGCCGCGCGGTGAGGCCGAAGGAGCGCTCCGTCGGTGACCGCCACACCGTCGTGTGCCTCAAGGCAGTCGGCGCGAGAACGACGGAGGCGGCATGAGCGCGGCGCCAATCCTCACCGTCAACGATCTCAAAGTGCACTTCCCACTGTCGCGCGGGATGTTCGGGCCCAAGCGCGTTGTGCATGCGGTCGACGGCGTGTCGTTCGACGTCGCTAAGGGGCGGACACTCGGCATCGTTGGGGAATCTGGCTCCGGCAAGACGACGACGGCGCTCGCGGTGATGCGGCTCACCGAGCTCACCGCCGGCGAGGTCCGCCTCGATGGCTTGGAGATCGGCCAGCTCCGCGGCCAGGCGTTGCGCAGGGTCCGGCGCCGCATCCAGATGATTTTCCAGGATCCGTATTCGTCGCTCAATCCACGAACGCGGGCACGAGACCTCGTGCGCGAGCCGCTCGATCTCATGGAGATCGGCACGCCAGCCGAGCGGGACGTGCGAGTGAATGAACTCTTCACGCAGGTGGGCCTCAGGCCTGATCAGATGGGACTTTTTCCGCACCAGTTCTCCGGCGGGCAGCGCCAGCGCCTCGGCATCGCGCGGGCGCTATCCACCAGACCCGACGTGATCGTTTGCGACGAACCAGTGTCGGCATTGGACGTCGCGATCCAGGCGCAGATCCTCAACCTGCTAGTCCAGCTGCAGGTGGAGTACGGTCTCAGCTATCTTTTCATTTCGCACGATCTCGGCGTTGTGCAGCATCTCTGCGACGAAGTCGCGGTAATGTATCTCGGCGAGATCGTCGAGCGGGCGACGCGCGAGGCCCTTTTCTCGAACCCGCTGCATCCCTATACGTGGGCGCTCATTTCCGCCGTGCCCCGTCTCGGCCGGCGGCGGCGCGGCAGGGAGCAGCTGCGCGTTCAAGGCGATCCGCCGAGCCCGATTGATCTGCCGGCCGGCTGCCGGTTTGCCGGTCGCTGCCCCTTCGCCATCGATCGCTGCCGAGTCGAGGCGCCGCAGCTGAGGTTGCTGCCGTCGCGTCATATGGTGCGCTGCCATCTCGTTGGCCCTGCTGGCGAAGTGCCGCACCGGCCGCAAGCCCTTTGACAGCCGCGGGGCGAACGATAGATTGGCCGTCCCCGCTTTTGCGCGCGATGCTGCAATTTTAGTCGGCAGGCGCAATCTGCTCTCGCTCCAAATGGCTTGAGTGTTGCGCATCGGCGCGATGTCGGCCCGGCGTCATCGGCCAACCCCAGTTTTGGCCGCGATGCCTTCGAGAGCAGACATCCAATTCCTTAATACACTGAGGTGTCCGTGGCCTCGGCGGTTGGATATCGCCAGTTTGTGCTGCGCAACACTCAAAGCGCCCAGCATGAGTCTGCATCTGGCCCAGGGCTGCCAGTCGCCCTTCGCAACAACACCTACGCGCTTGAGAGAACAGCGATGCTCGACTGGCAGATTCCGGTAGTCTAGCTGCCGCCATCTCCAGAGCCGCCAAACTCACCCTGTTGACCCATAGCGGCCATTCCGGCGCGTTGATGATGCCGCTGTGTCCAGGCTCCACCGCGCAAAATGCGCCCTAAGTTTTCGCTGCGTCCGCAGGGATAGGGAATCCGCCCCATGTGCGCTTTGGGGTCGTCCGCCATGATCCTCGCCTGTGTGGTCGAAGCCTCGGTTGGCAACGGAACCCCGGCCACGTGTCATGACGATCATGGAGATCCTCGATGCGCCTTAACACATATCTTGCGATTGCGACCGGGCTCATGTTCTCGCTGCCAGCGCACGCCCAGACTACGACTACCGCCCCGAACACGCCAAAGGTGACGCTAACGTTGCCGCCCAGCGCAAAAAATAGCCCGAGCGTCCCTACAACATCAAACACCGAGGCAGGGCCACCCCAACTGAAGAAGCCACCGGCCACGAAGCCCACCACCCCGTCAAAGTGACGGATGTGGGGTCTGATGCGCCGATTTTTCGGCTTACAGGAACCAAGTTTCAAATGTCCAAGATGATGGAGATTCTCGATGCGCCGTAGCACATATCTTGCGATTGCAACCGGGCTGATGTTCGCGCTTCCAGCGCAAGCCCAAAAGGCCACCGTCACGTTTCCGACGGGCACGGCGGATGGGGCCAACGTCGGTTCCACGTCAAACACCGAGGCCGGACCGCCGCAGCTCAAAAAGCCCCCGGCTACCAAGCCCGTGGCGACAACAACGACGCCAAAGCTGACGACGCCAACGCCGTCAAAGTGAACGGCTGAGGGCTATGGCGCCGCGGCCGCCCTTTGCGCGCGGCGCCGAGCCCTGGGCTCTCGGCGCCGCGTTGCGTTTGCGCTTGCTGTCAACGGCTCGAACAGGCCCCTGTACGCGAACTCGTGCTCCGCCTCCCGGCGGGCCAGGGTCGCAGGGTCGTTGCTAATCGCGGCAACCTGGTCGGCCGGCAGCGCGTCGTCCAGCAGGAGGCCGCAGCTCATTTCGAAGACGGTCCGGAACAGCGCGCCGTGAATGCGTTCCACCAAGGGTGGTCCAAAAATTTCAGGCATGCGCTCAACCTCGATGAGCCACGGCTGACCGTCGGCATCGAGCAGAACGTCCAAACCGAAGAGCTTGCAGCCGAATGAGCGGCTGGGCCCTGCAGACGCCTGCCGTTGGAACAAGCCCTCGGCATCGAGCATGTCGAGAAAGTCATTGGCGAGTTGGCGAAAGGCCCGGCGCACGGCCGCAACGTCCTGGCCGTCGGCTTTGAGCCGCTTCAGATACGCGCTGAGCGTCCAAACGTGCCCGACATTCTCGCGCGCTGGATCTTGGCTCACCTCGAGCGCCGGATGGCCCCTGTGCAGTGCCGTATTGGTGATATGGCCGTGCACGTTGGCAATGCCGTCAGCACTGAGGTCGTACGGCTCGGGAGCAAAGCGGACGATGCCCTCGCGATACAGAAAGGCACGCAGCGGCTTCACCGAAGTAACGAGGCCATAGAGCCTGATGTGCCCTTTGCGGCCATCAACGAGGTAGGGCCGCTCGATGTAGCGCTGAGCCAGGACATCCGTGCGCTCGGCGAGGGCGCCGACGTCGCGGGTGACAGAGATGCCGCGTCCACCCGTCCCGCGATGCGGCTTGGCGACGTAGCAGGCACCCTGCACATGTTTTGCATGGTCGATCAAGGCCGCGCGATCTTCGGGCAGCACGAAAGTCTCGGGATGACGGGGGGCATTGCGCTTGCCCCGCGTGCGCGCGAGCGCCCGTGCGAGGTCGATCTTGTGGCCAACCCAGGTCCAGTCGTGAAAGTCCGTTGCTCGATCACGCACGATCAGGGCTCTCGCGACTTCGACAGGATCGCGCACGTAAAGCTGGATTGCTTCGTGCATGAAGCGCTCGGCCGCGACGATTGCGCCCGCATCGCGCATGGCCATTGCGATGCCGCGGAGAAGGTGCACCGCCTCGTCGTGGTCGCGCTTGAGTGTCGACAAGCATTCGGCGTAGACGCCGATCGATTCCTCGATCCGGCCTAGTCGATGCAGCATCAGGGCGGCCATTGCGGATGACAGCTCGGCGGGCTCGGGCGACATCGCCTCACGAAAGACCTCGAGTGCGGCCGCGTAGTCACCCATGTTCAGAGCGCAAAGGCCGATCTGCTGGCGGATCTCGAGGTCGTGCGGGTCCAAGAGATGCGCGGCGCGGTAGTGCGCGATGGCGGGCTCCGTCTCGAGGACACGAAGATAGGACAGCGCGAGGAGGGTGCGGGCCTCGACAGAATTCGGCAATCGCGCCACCAGGTCGTGCAACAATGGGCGGGCGGACAGATAGTCGACTTGAATGAGCTGGCGAATGTCGTCGCTGAGTGTTGTCAAAGCAGTCTCCGGGCGATGCCGTCGTCGAGTTCAAAACCCATGTGGGGATGCTTCGGACCGGTTCGGCTTCAGTGGGACGCGAAAGAGAGAGAGCGGGCTCCGGTTCAAAACAGCAAGGTGCCCAAGAGAGGGAGGCCCTGCATCGGGTGAACTCCCTATGCGGCGCTGGCGGGATCCACAGCTCTATTGCCCAGGTAAACTCTCCGAAATCAGAAACTTGGCGCAAGTCAGTATTCCGCTGGCCGACAGCTCCCAACCGGCACCCGGTCTGGCTGAGTTATGCCAAGGGCCACCACCGCGCCGCGTCCTTACGGAAGTGCGAATGAGTGAATTGTTCCAAAAACCGCCCCGGAGTACTGTTGTCGCAGAGGTTGGGGAGTTTCGTTCATGCCCTGTGTGAGGCGCGCTGATTTCCTTATGGCCTTGGCCTATGCGACGGACCTCGCAACCGGACATTCGCGCGATTTTGCCTTACGCTCGTGCGTCCTTGGGATGCGCATTGCCGACGTTGCGAAGCTCGACACCGAATTGCGGCGCGCGGTCTGGCACCAGGCTCTGCTGCGGTACATCGGCTGCAATGCAGATTCCCATCTGCTGGCGTCCGCGTGGGGTGACGAAATCGCGCTGCGGACGGAACTTGCGCGCACGGACATGGGTAACAAGGCGGACGTGGGCGCGGCGATCGCGCGCGCGCTCACGCGGAAGTTCGCGGATTTGCCCGCCGACGCCCTGGCCGAGGCCATTGCCCAGGGTCTTTCGCAGGCACCGCAAATCAACATTCCCATTCTCTCGGGCCATTGCGAGGTGGCCCAGCGCATCGCGGAACGGATCGGCTTGCCTGAGGATATCCGCGAAAATCTCGGTCAGCTCTATGAGCGCTGGGACGGCAAGGGCATGCCGCATGGCATGGCCGGAGAGGCGGTCAAGCTGCCCGTGCGCGTTGTCACGCTGGCTCAGGATGCTATTGCACTGAGCGAGGCCTACGGTCATGCAGCGATGAAGGACAAGATCGCGAAACGTGCCGGAGGCGGCTACGAAGTGCCGCTTGCCGATCTGTTCCTCGCGCATGCCGACGCGCTGATGGTCGGCTTGGATCAGCCGGTCGACCGGGAGCAGATCCTGGACTTGGAACCGCTTCCACATGCCATGGTGAGCGAGGAAGGCTGCGACGACACGTTTCTCGCCATTGCCGACATGATCGACATGCGGATGCCGTTTACGTTCGGCCATTCCCGCGCGGTGGCGGCCCTCACAGAGGCAGCCGCAACGCGGGCGGGCCTCCCACGGGCCGATGTGCGCGCGGCGCGATGGGCTGCCCTCACCCACGACATCGGCGAACTTGCCGTCCCCGTTGCAACATGGATGCGCGCGGGCAAGCTCACCGAACGCGAGCGGGACGCAGCGGCTCTCCACCCCTACCATGGGGAGCGGGTGTTGGCGGCCCTTGGCGCTGACACGGGAAAGGCCGTAGCAGCCCTCGTATTGCGGCACCATGAGCGGCTCGACGGCTCGGGCTATCATCGCCATGCCAAGGCCCCGGATCTCCCGCCCGCAGCGCGCATTCTCGCCGCGGCGGAAGCCTTCCAGACGGCGCGGGAGGAGCGGCCCTATCGTCCGGCGCTGAGCGACGCGGCTGCAGCTGCCCGGCTGCGCGAGGCGGTCAGGCAGGGCAAGCTCTGCAATGAAGCTGTAGAAGCCGTGCTTGCGGCTGCTGGGCAGGCGTCGCGGCGGTCATCGAGCGAAAAGATTGGCGGGCTGACAGCGCGCGAACTCGAAGTGCTGCAACTGATCGCGGGCGGGCTGACAGCGAAGGAAGCCGCGCGGCACTTGGATATTTCTCCCAAGACAGCGGACCACCATATCCAAAGTCTCTACGCCAAGATCGGCGTGAAAACGCGCGCCGGCGCAGCGCTGTTCGCCCTGGAGCGCGGATTGGTGCACTAGGAAATGTGATTGCATAGCTGGGACCGCCCGACTTCAGCTGCTCGCCCAGGGCTGCCAGTCGGCCTTCGCAACAAAACCTACGCGCTTGAGAGAACAGCGGAAAGTTGTGTCCGACGATGCTCGACTGGCAGATTCCGGAAAGCTAGCTGCCGCCATCGCCAGAGCCGCCAACTCACCCTGCTGCCCCAAGCGCCCCTGAGTAATTGCAACACGCTCGGAACAACGTCGGGCGCCCTGCAGAGAAAAGCCGACATCGAGTGTGTGCTGAGCCCAACGAACTGGACCATCGAATGTGAGAAAATCGGCTTCTGATTCGGCCGGCACGCCATGCCAAAAGGTTTGCGTCACGCATTTGCTGTAGCTGCGATCGACTGCGGAGTGCCCCTCAACCTGCTGCAAAGATGGATGGGGCATGCGTCAATGACCACGACAGCTATCTACGCAAACGCTGTCGGTGCGGAAGAACGAAGGATCGCAGCTAAGCTTTGGAGGCAATGAGGAAATTAATCGGACGCTACTGTTGCAGAATATCCAATTTTGTAACAGGTGCAGTTCTCAGATCGACTTAAGGTTAGCGAGGGGCGTCCACTGGGTGGGCGTACCGCATGCCCGCGACGTTCCTAGAGGCTCATCCCTGGGAGTACTCCCAGGGTCATCGGTTCGAAAGTGCCCGAAAGGTCTCCGCATCGTTGCCCCCCAAGCATGGAGACCGACATGGACAAGACACCGTTGAGCGAGCTGGCCCTCGCAATGTTCGAGGACCTCAAGCTGAAGACCTGGCGCCGCAGGTTCGACCGGGACGATTTGCCGGTGCTGGTGCGCACAGGCACAGGCGAGCAAGCGCGCATCGTCCTTCCCCTCGAGGCCATCTACCTACGCATCAGGAATTAGGGTGTGGGCATGTCGGACGATATGCGTCTGCTGACCTCAAAGGAGGCGGCAGACTATCTGAACCTCAAACCGAAGACGTTGGCTGAGTGGCGGTTGGCCAAGACAGGGCCGCCTTACGTGAAGCTCGGCGACGGGCGCAACGCACGGGTGATGTACGTGCGGGCGGAGATTGTCGCCTGGCTGCGAGAGCGACGGGTTGACGGTGGAAGCCCGTAAAAAGAAGGGGCCCGGTTAGGCCCCTTCTCTGTTCTGGAAATGGAGGTCGGGTTTGGGAGATCTGTGCTCCTGGCCAACCCTTGGAGTTCGAGCTTACGGGTCTCCAAGTTTGGGAAAATGATGCACGTCTCAGTCCGGATGGCACTTCCAAATCCGGGTTCCCGGGTTTGGGACTGGTCGGAAAAACGATGCAACACAGTGCGCACGTTTTGATAAGGGCTGGGAGAGCAACCCATTGATTTTAGAAGGCATTGGCGCTCCCTACGGGAGTCGAACCCGTCTTTTCAGATTGAAAATCTGACGTCCTAACCGATAGACGAAGGGAGCAGCGGCGGTCCGCCGGAGCACTTGCGCGGGCCGGTATAGGGCGGTTTTCCGGGGGTGGCAAGCGTCACGGGAGGCAGGACGCGCGGCGCCAGGCTTCCGGGCCGCAAGGGGCTCATGGTAGAGGCGGCGCGAGGAACAGCTTCACGCGCAGGCCGCCGTGGGCGATGGGCGGACCTGGCGGGGCGAACGGCAGGCCGGTTGCAGCCGCAAGCGGTGCCTCCGTCGTCACGAGGCCGACGCGCCAGCCGGAAAAGCGCGATCGCAACGTCTGCCCGAGTGCCCGATAGAGGGGCGCGAGGCTGTTCTTGTCGCCGACGCGCGTGCCGTAGGGCGGATTGACGATGACGAGCCCCGCGGGGCCTGCGGGTGGCGCCACCTCGCTCACGCCGTGCTGCCTGAACTCGGTGATGCCGGAAACGCCTGCACGCTCTGCGTTGGCCATTGCACTGGCGATGGCGCCCGCATCCCGATCGCTGCCGTGCATGCGGAAGGGCGGATCGGCGAGGAAGTCGGTTGGGGTCGCGCCGTTCGGACCGGCTCTTGCGCTTGCGGCACGCATGTCGGCCCATGCAGCAGGTTGGAACGTGGCCAGCTGCTCGAAGGCGAACACGCGGCTGCGCCCCGGCGCGAGACCGGCCGCGATCTCCGCCGCCTCGATCACGAACGTCCCCGAGCCGCACATCGGGTCCACCACCGGCTCGGTCCCGCGGTATCCGGCCAGCCGCAGCATCAGGGCCGCCATCGTCTCTCGCATCGGCGCCTTGCTGACGGCCTCCTTGAAGCCGCGCCGATGCAGCAGTTCGCCCGAAGTATCGACGGCCAGCGTGCACAGGTCGTCCTCGATGCGCACCCGGATGCAGATGTCAGCGTCCTCCGCATGCCGCGCGCCAAGCACGTCGCAGATGGCGCGCACGATGCGTTGCGCCGCGGCCCCCGAATGATAAATGCGCGATTGCCGGCAGGTCGCTTCGACGCGGAAGGGCACGTCAGCCCGCAGCACGTCTCCCCACTCGATCTTGCGCGCCCGCTTGTCGAGCTGCGCAAGGTGCATGGCCCGGAAGGCGCCGATGCGCGCCAGTACGCGCGTGGCGCCCCGCACATCGAGGTTGGCGCGCCAGACGTCCGGCCACCGGCCCATGATGGTGACGCCGCCGGGGACCGCGCGGGCATGCGCAAAGCCCTTCTCCGCAACTTCGGCGCGCAGGGCAGCCTCCAGGCCCGGGGCCGTTGCCAGAAAGATCTCGAATTCCGCGCTCTCCATCCCGCCTCATTAGAGCATGTCCGATCTGGATGGAATTGAAACTGGCAGTGAAGACACGCACCAGGTGTGTTCGTGGATCTCCTTCACACGTGCAAGTTTCTTGTCGATGGCGCTCAGCCGGCGTCGGGAGCGAACCGCACGCAGTAGACGGGGGGAAGGGTGTGCGTAAGGCACACCCAGCTGTCGCCACCGTCCTCGCTGACCCAGAGCCCGCCCGTCGTCGACCCGAAGGCGAGCACGGTGCCGGTGCCATCGACGGCCAGCGCGTGGCGGTAGACGACATCGTAGGCGTGTTCCTGCGGCAGGCCGCGGGTCAGCGTCTCGAACGTGCGGCCGCCGTCACGGGTGCGGATGACGACGAGGCGCCCGTCGACGGGGATGCGCTTCTCGTCCTTTATCTCGGGCACGAACCATGCCGTCTCCGGATCAAGGGGATGCGCGGCGACGGCAAACCCGAACGCAGAGGGACTGACGCCTTGCAGCTCCACGAAGGTGCGGCCGCGATCCCTGGAGACGAAGATGCCGTTGTGATGTTGCACCCACATGCGATCCGGCTGGGCGGCACATTGTGCGAGGCAATGCACATCCTGTGCGTTTGGATCGTGTGTCAGCTCCGGCGGAACGTGATCGGCACGCATGCCTTCGCCACGCTGCATCCAGGTTTCCCCACCGTCGTCGCTGTGCCAGAGCCCACCCGTCGAAACGGCAGCCGTTATGTGGCGATGATCGCGGGGGTCGAGGAGAATGGAATGCAGGCCCGGCAGGTCCGCCCCTCCGCCCATCCACTGGCGGCGCTTGGGATGATCCCACAGAGAGCGCACGATGTGCCAGCTCTCGCCATTGTCGCACGACTGAAACAGCGCGCCAGGAATCGTGCCGCACCACAACGCGCCGGGCTCCCCACCCGGCTCGAGCGCCCAGATGCGCACCGTGGACCACGGCAGCGGGCGGCCCCACATGTCCTGCTCGTCATTGTCCGCGGGCTTGGGCGGATAGACGGGCGCAGCGATTTCCTGCCACGCGCCTCCTGAGCGGCGATGCAGCTTCACCCCGAAATGACCGTGGTCGAGGGCCGCAAACAGGTGCCCCGTGCGCGCATCCGGCAGCACGATGGAGACGTTGTCGCCTAGGAATGCCGTTTCAGCCACACGCCAATCGCCCCGCCCCTGCGGCGCGAATGTGAACAGGCCTTTGCGCGTCGCAACGTGGAGCTTCATGGGTTATCCCCCTGACAGTGCCTGGAACACGTAGACAGTAGACGTCGCGGCAACAGGATCGGACAGGCGCTGCCGGTCTGTGATGGCCGCGCCATCGATGAAGATATTCATGTGCCTGCGCAGCGCACCCTGGTCGTCGAGGACGTAGGCACGCGCCCGCGGATTGTCGGCGAAGGCATGCGCCAGGATCTCGGCCACCGTGGCGCCGGGAACGTTGCGCGGTGGACACGCGACGTGCCGCTGGATGTTGGCGGTGAACTCGAGCTTCGGCATTCGCGGTCCTTTTCCTGGAGCAAGGACGCTTCTGCCTTCTCCGCGCCGACAAGGACTGCAGAATTCTTTTGGAAGACTTGGGCGCTTTCGGTGAAATTCCGCGATGGGCCGTGTCGGCAGCGGTCACCCTCGAACGTCCTTGCAGCTGCCAGAGGTGGAGACAGGCATGAAGTATGCGATCCTTTGCTATCACGACGAGAAAGTTACGTGCGCCTGGAGCAAGGAGCAGGACGATGCCGTGATGGCGAAGCTTTCGGTGGTCACGGCAAAGCTGGAGCGGCAGGGCAAGCTCGGCCCCGTGGCGCGGCTTCTGCCCACGACTGCAGCGACGACATTGCGCAAGGATCGCGATCCTCCGCTGGTCATGGACGGGCCATTCGCGGAGACCAAGGAGCAGTTGTTGGGCTTCTACGTGATCGACTGTGCAGATCTCGATGAAGCGCTCGGCATTGCCCGCGAGCTCGCCGCTGCGAATCCGGGTGGCGCCTACGAGATCAGGCCCATAGGCATGCTCATGGCCGGGAACGCTGCAACGTGACGGATCCTGTCTGGATCAACGACATTCTCACGGCCGCGCGGCCGCAAGCGGTCGCCGCGCTGCTGCGCCGCTTCCGCGACCTCGATATTGCGGAGGAAGCGTTCCAGGAAGCCTGCCTCCGGGCGCTGCGGACATGGCCGAAAAACGGTCCGCCGCGCGATGCCGCCGGCTGGCTGATCATGGTTGGCCGGAACCTGGCGATCGATGGCTTGCGGCGCGGTGCGCGGCTTGGCCCGCTGCCTGAAGAGGTTGCGATCTCCGAGATCACGGACGCCGAAACACCCATGGCCGAGCGCCTGGACGCGGCGGATTACCAGGACGACCTCCTGCGGCTTTTGTTCATTTGTTGCCATCCGGATCTGCCGCAGACGCAGCAGATCGCCCTGGCGCTACGTGTCGTGTCGGGGCTCACGGTCGGCCAGATTGCCAGCGCCTTTCTCGTCTCGGACAGTGCGATGGAGCAGCGCATCACCCGTGCCAAGCGCAAGGTGGCACAAGCGAGCGTGCCGTTCGAGACGCCGGGCGCGGCAGAGCGCGCCGAGCGCGTCGCAGCCGTGCTGGCGATGATCTACCTCGTCTTCAACGAGGGCTATACCAACGACGTCCGGACCGAAGGCGCCAAGGCGGTGCTGTGTGTCGAGGCGCTTCGTCTGGCACGGCTGCTGCTGCGCCTTTATCCGTCGGAGCCGGAGGTGATGGGCTTTGCGGCCCTGCTGATGCTGCAGCATGCGCGCGCCGAAGCCCGCTTCGATGGCGACGGCCAAGTGGTGATCCTCGAGGATCAGGATCGCACGCTCTGGGATCAGCGGCTCGTCGCGGAAGGCAGGGCGCTCATCGACAAGGCCGTGCGGCATGGGCAGCCGGGTCCCTATCAGGTGCAGGCGGCGATCGCATCGCTGCACGCCTCGGCAGCAACGGCACGAGAGACGGACTGGGCCCAGATCGACCTGCTTTATGGCGCGCTAGAACGCATGCAGCCCTCGCCCATCGTCAGGCTCAACCGCGCCGTGGCGGTAGCCAAGGTGAGGGGCCCACGGCAGGCACTCGCGCTGATCGAGCCACTGGCAAGCGAGCTCGACGGCTACTTCTATTTCCACGGTGCGCGTGGCGCCTTCCTGAAGGAGATGGGATGCCGGCACGAGGCGCGGGAGGCCTTCGAGCGCGCGGTAGCGCTCGCGCGCTCACCGGTGGAGGCGGGCCACATCCGCCAGCAGCTCGACAAGCTCGGGGCATGATTTTTCTGGCGCCGTTGTAGGGAGGCCGACACGCGCAGCGTCCTTGAAAAGCGCAGCCGGCGCGGCAAAAGTGAAAACGGAGGAAACATGGATCTCGTGATCTATCTGGGCTTCGACGGGCAATGCGAAGAAGCCTTCAAGACCTATGCCAAGGTGCTGCGTGGCGAGATCCTGATGATGGTGCGCAATTCCGATGGCCCTCCCGGCGCCTGTGCACCCGGTATGGAGAACCGCATCATGCATGCGCGCCTCAAGGTGGGCGACGCGGTGCTCATGGGCGGCGATGCACCGCCTGACCGCGCCTCGAAGCCCCAGGGCTTCTGCGCCAACATCATGCTCGACGACGTGGCCGAGGCGGAGCGCGTATTCCGCGAGCTGGGCGAAGGCGGCGGCACCGTGCAGATGCCGATGGCGGAGACATTCTGGGCCCGCCGGTTCGGGATGCTCGTCGATCGTTTCGGCACGCCTTGGATGGTGAATTGCGAGAAGGATGCAACTGCGCAGGAGACGCCGCTGCCACCCTTCAGCATCTCGCGCACGCTGGAAGCATCGCGCGAGGTGGTGTGGCAGGCCTTCACGGACCCTGAGCGCATGAAGCGGTGGTGGGGGCCCAAAGGCGCGAAGATCATCGCCTCGCACATGGACCTGCGCCCCGGCGGAACCTACCATTACGGTATGCAGATGCCGGACGGACAGGAACTGTGGGGCCGCTTCGTGTTCCGCCAGATCGTGCCGAAGGACAAACTTGTGTTCGTTTCATCTTTCTCCGATCCCAGGCGCGGCATCACCCGCCACCCCATGGCACCGCAATGGCCCATCGAGATGCTGTCGACCTTCGCATTCACCGACGCAGGCGACGGCAGGACGACGTTCACCGTCACCTGGGCGCCGCTGTACCCGACGTCCGAGGAGCAGGCGGCGTTCGAAGGCGGTCGCGCCAGCATGCAGCAAGGCTGGAGCGGGACCTTGGAACAGCTCGAAAGCTACCTGCGCCAAGCCTGACAGCGACAACAGGGCGCGCAGCGTGATTTGCAAGCAGGGCCCGGGGAACCTACATTCAAGGCGCAGACAAGAAGAAGGATATGAGCCTTGAAACTGGCAATTCCGGCTCTGGCCGCTCTCGTATTGATCGGGCTGACGGCAGGTGGTGAGGCGGCGCAGAAGGCGCAGAAGAAGAAATACGTGAAGCGGCACGCACCGGCCGCCGCCTCGCAATGGGACGGCACCAGCGCCACCGCCCGCCAGAAAGCCAATTCACGTGCCTTCGAGCGGGGCGATTACTATGAAGCGCTGTCCGACCAGCATGTTTTCGGCAGCCGCTCCTGGTGGATGCTGAAAGAACGCGAGATGGGCGGCGGCAACTTCCAATGACCTTCGGCTTGCAAGCCCAGCCGGCATGGCGAACCTGAGGTGAAAAAGAAGCTGCGGGCCGCACTCATCCGGCGGTCCGCTGCGCCTGCCCCTCCTGGTGCCGCTCGAGCGAGCGGCTCCAGCGCGAGAGCGCAAAGCACACCAGCCAATAGATCAGCCCGGCGAACACGTAGGATTCCTTGTTGAGCCCCGCCCAGTTCGGGTCGGTGATGGCCGCTTGCGCGATGCCCAGCAGATCGAATATCGAGACCACGAGGACGAGCGTGGTGTTCTTGACCAGCGCAATGAACTCGTTGGTCATGGCCGGCAGTGCCACCTTCAACGCCTGCGGCAGCACCACGAGCCGCATGGTGGCCCAGTAGCCGAGGCCGAGCGCGGAGGCGGCTTCGCGTTGGCCACCGGGCACTGCCTGCAGTCCGCCGCGCACCGCTTCCGCCATGTAGGCTGCGATGACGAGCCCGAGGCCGATCACGGCCCGCGCCAAGCGGTCGACGCCGATGCCCGAGGGCAGGATCAGCGGGATCAGTAGGCTTGCGAGGAAGATCACGGCGATGATCGGCACGCCGCGCCAGAACTCGATGAAGATCACCGAGATCATGCGGATGACGGGCAGTTCCGACTGGCGTCCAAGCGCCAGCAGGATGCCGAGCGGGATGGCGATCAAGCCGCCGTAGATCGACATGAACACCGTGAGCATCAGGCCGCCCCAGGCGCGCGTTTCCACTGCTGGCAAACCGAGGCCACCCGCGAGCAGCCACACCCCGATAACGGGAAATGCGAACAGGGCGACTTTGAGCACGAGGCTGCGGCCCGGCATGGTTTTCCACACTGCTGCGCCGAGGCCGATGGCCAGCAGCAGCCCCGCAAGGTTCACGCGCCAGCGCTCGGACACCGGATAGAAGCCGTACATGTACTGATCGAAGCGGGCGCGGATCAGCACCCAACATGCGCCGCCCGGCGCGCAGTCATTGCGGCTCGTGCCCGTGACGGTGGCGTCGAGCAGCATCCATTTCAGTATCGGCACCAGCACGAACCACAGCAGCAGAACGCAGGCGAGGGTGATGGCCGCATCGAGCGGCGTCGCCAGGAGGCGCTGGCGCAGGGTGGCAAGAACGGAGGGTGAGGCTGCCGGGGTCATCGCGTCACCAGGGCGACGCGCGCGTTGAACCAGCTCATGGCGGCAGACACCAACAGGCCGATGCCCAGGTAGATGGCGAGCGTGATGGCAATGATTTCGATCGCCTGGCCCGTGGCGTTGAGCGCCGAACCCATGAACAGGCTGACGATCTCGGGATAGGCGATGGCCGCCCCGAAGGACGAGTTCTTGAGCACGTTGAGGTACTGGCTCGTCAGCGGCGGGATGACGACGCGCATGGCGAGCGGCACCGTGACGAGCCGCAATGTCTGCCCACCCGACAGGCCGAGCGCACGGGCGGCCTCGATCTGCCCCTTCGGCACGGCCAAGATGCCGCCGCGCACGACCTCGGCGATGAAGCCCGCCGTGTAGGTGACGAGCGAGCCCATCAGCGCCACGAATTCCGGAACGAGCACGAAACCGCCGCGATAGTTGAAGCCGCGCAGCGCCGGGATCTCCCACTGCGTTGCGGCGATAGCGGCTGCAAAGGCAACGGCGGGCACGCCGACGAGGGTGACCAAGGCCAGGAAACCGAGCGGCAGCGATCGGCCCGTATGGCGCTGCCGCCGCGACGACCAGACGGCGAGCGCGATCTGCACGAAAATGGAAACCGCGGTGACGACAGCGGCCCAGCGCAGCAGACCGCCATCGAGCGGGATGGGGATAGTGAGGCCGCGATTGTTCAGGAAGGCGACGGAGAGTATCGAAAGGCTCTCGCGCGGCTGAGGCAGTGCGGCGATGACGACCGAGTACCAGAACAGCACGAAGAACAGCAGCGGGATGTTGCGCACGAACTCGACGTAGGCACCCGCCAGCGACGACAGCAGCCAGTTGCTGGAAAGCCGTGCCAGCCCCACCAGGAAGCCGAGGATCGTCGCCAGCACGATCGAGACCGCTGCCACCACCATGGTGTTGACGACGCCGACCCAGAGCAGCGCGGCGATGGAAGACTGCGGCACGTAGCCCGTGAGCACGAACGGCACATCGATGCCGGAGGTGCGGCCGAGAAAATCAAATCCGGACGCGATGCCGGCCTTGACCATGTTCTCCGATGCATTACGCACGAAATAGACGAGCAGGGCCGCCACCCCGATGGCGACGGCAGCCTGCCAGAAGTAATCGCGAACCTCGCGATTGTTGATGAGTGCGACGAGCTTTTTCAAGGCGCGCCACTCACCGCCATCACTGGAACGGCGGCGTGAACAGAAGACCGCCCTTCGTCCAAAGCTCGTTGGCACCGCGCTTCAGTTTCAGCGGAGAGCCCATGCCCACGGTACGCTCGTAGCTCTCGCCATAGTTTCCGACCTGCTTGATGACGTTGTACAGCCAGTCGTTGGAAAGGCCCATCATGGCACCGAAGCCGCCTTCCACGCCCAGCATGCGGCGCACCTCGGCGTTCTTCGAATTTGCCTTCATGTCGTCGACGTTCTTCGAGGTGACGCCCAGGTTCTCCGCCGCGATCATGCCGTTAAGCACCCAGCGCACGATGAGTTGCCAGCGCTCGTCACCCCAGCGCGTGACGGGGCCCTGCGGATCGTTGGAAATGAGATCCGTGAGGATGACGTGCTCGTCGGGCACCTTGAGCTTGATACGCTGCCCGGCAAGCGCGCCGACACCTGCCGTGTAGGCATCGCAGCGCCCGCTGTCATAGGCGGCAATGGCGTCGTCGTTCTTCTGGAAGTTGACGATGGTGACCTTGAGATTGCGCTCGGCGAACCAGTCGGAGGCGTTCTTCTCCTCGGTGGAGCCGGCCGCGACACAGATGGTGGCGCCGTCGAGATCCTTGGCCGACTTGGCGTTGGCCTTGGTGCGCACGATGAAGGTCTGGCCTTCGTAGAAGTTGATGCCCTGGAAGTTCACGCCGAGGGTGGCATTGCGCGAGAAGGTGATGGTGGTGTTGCGCGCGAGCAGATCCACCTGGCCCGATTGCAGCACGGGCCAGCGCTGCTGCACGGACGTGGGCGTGAACTTGACCTTGCTCGCGTCGCCGAGGACGGCGGCCGCAAGCGCCTTGCAGTAGTCGACGTCGAGGCCAGTCCATTCGCCTTTGTCGTTGGCGAAGGAGAAGCCAGGCAACCCAAGATGCACGCCGCACTCCACCGCGCCACGCGCCTTGACGGCATCGAGCGTGGGGCTCGGCGCCAGTTGCTGCGCCATGGCCGCCGTCGATACCAGTAGGCCCGCAGCAAATACGAGCGGTTTCATCACTGTCGCCTTCATCCTTATGCCTCCAAATCCAACGGCCCACGCCCGAACGGCGTCTGGGGCACTCGGCGACAACTTGCGCTGACGGTACCGGTGAAGTCAACGGAAGCGAGGCGCGCCGCAGGCAATCCCTTGAACGACGAAGGCGCCAGGGAGGGCCCCCGGCGCCTTCGTTAACGATGCTCCGGCCGGAATGCCGAAGGAAGCAGCAAAATCCTACTCGGCAGCCTTCAGCAGGGTCGGCGACGGACTGCGGAATTGGCCGAGCAACTGGGCCTCACGCTCCTTTACCTGCTTGTAGTTCTTCAGCTTCACGTGCCCGAAGCCCTTGATGTCGAGGGCCAGCGTGGCAAGGCCGACCGCGGTTGCATGGCGTGACGCGTCGAGGTGATCGATGATCTCGGCCACGAGCGCCTCGTAGTCGGCGATCATCTGCCGCTCGAGCTTGCGCTCGGCCGTGTAACCGAACACGTCCCAGGTGGTGCCGCGAAGCGCCTTGCCCTTGGCGAGGAAGCGGAAGACCGGCAGCATCCACGAGCCGAACTTCATCTTCTTGGGCTCACCGGTATCGGTGCGGCGGCGGGCCAGCAGCGGTGGCGCCAGATGGAACTCGAGCTTGCCGCGCGCCTCGAACTGATCCGACAAGGCCTTCTCGAAGGCGGGGCTGGAGTAGAGGCGCGCCACCTCGTATTCGTCCTTGTAGGCAAGCAGCTTGAAGTAGCCCTTCGCGACCGCCTCCGCGAGCCCCGACCGGCCAGGGGCTTTTGCTTTTTCGGCTTCGGCCACTTTGCTGACAAGGGCGCGATAGCGATCGGCCAGCGCCGCGTCCTGGTAGTCGGTGAGGATCGCGGCGCGGGCGGCGACGGTCTCTTCCAGTGTCCGCGCCACCGGTGCAGGCGTCGCGACCGAGCCGACCATGCGCTCGATGGCGCCCTTGTCGTGCGCGGCGAGACGCCCGAAGCGGAAGGCGTTGCGGCTCATGTCCACCGCGGCGCCGTTGAGTTCGATTGCTTCCTCGATAGCATCGGCACCGATCGGCAGCAGCCCCTGCTGATAGGCATAGCCCAGCAGGAACATGTTGGCGGCAATGCTGTCGCCGAACAGCTTCACGGCAGCCGTGTGCGCATCGAAGTGAAAGACCGGCGCCTTGCCCGCGCGCTCCAGGATGGCATGACGGAGTGCCCCGCCCGGCACCTTGAACTTGCTGTCACGGGTGAAGACGGCCGTGTGCATCTCGTAGTCGGAGAAGACGATCGCCGTGTGGTCGGGCTTGACCGTCTCGAGCACCTTGTTGGAGGCCGTGACGATGAGATCGCAGCCGATGATGAGATCAGCCCCTGCCACGCCGGCACGGATGGCGTGGATCTGGTTCACGTCCTTGGCGACGCGCATGTGGCAGGCGACGGCGCCACCCTTCTGCGCAAGGCCCGTCATGTCGATGGCGCCGAAGCCCTTGCCCTCGATGTGCGCGGCCTGGCCCAGCACCGCCGAGATGGTGACGACACCGGTGCCGCCGACCCCCGTGACGAGCATGGCGTAGGGGTTGTCGATGCTCGGCTGCTTGGGCTCCGGCAGGCTGGCCAGCATGGCGGCGACACCGCTCTCGCCCTTCGTCGCCTGTTTCGCCTTGCGCACCTTGGCGCCGTTGACGGTGACGAAGCTCGGGCAGAAGCCGTTGAGGCAGGAGAAGTCCTTGTTGCAGGCCGACTGGTCGATCTGGCGCTTGGTGCCAAGCTCCGTCTCGAGCGGGGAAACGGCCACGCAGTTCGACTTCACGCCGCAATCACCGCAACCTTCGCAGACAGCCGGGTTGATGAACACGCGCTTGTCGGGATCGGGGAACGCACCACGCTTGCGGCGGCGCCGCTTCTCGGCAGCGCAGGTCTGATCGTAGAGCAGCACCGAGACGCCGGGCACGTCGCGCAGCTGCTTCTGTACGGTCTGAAGTTCTTCCCGGTGATAGATCGGAACGCCGCTGGGAATGTAGCCGGAAGGATATTTGTGCGGCTCGTCGGTGACGAGCACCACCTTCTCCACGCCCTCCGCCATCACCTGCTTCAGGATCATGGGCACGGTCATGCCGCCGTCGAGCGTCTGGCCGCCGGTCATGGCGACGGCGTCGTTGTAGAGGATCTTGTAGGTGATGTTCACGCCGGCTGCGCGTGCTGCGCGGATGGCGAGGCTGCCCGAGTGAATGTAGGTGCCGTCGCCCAGGTTCTGGAAGACGTGCTTGGTTTTCGAGAAGGGTGCCTCGCCGATCCAGTTGGAGCCCTCGCCGCCCATCTGGGTGAAGCCCTCGGTGGAGCGGTCCATCCAGTGCGCCATGTAATGGCAGCCGATGCCGGCGTAAGCCCGCGAGCCCTGCGGAACGACGGTGGAGGAGTTGTGCGGGCAGCCCGGGCAGAAGTAGGGGATGCGCGTGGCAGCCTCTGCGTTGTGCGGCTGGTTTCCCTTGAGGCGCTTGAGGTCGGCCACCTTGTCCTTGATGTCGTCGCCGGCGCCGAAGCGGATGAGACGCTCGCCGACCTTGATGGCGATGTCGGTAGGATCGAGGGCATACTTGGCCGGGAACAGCCACTGCTCGTTCTCGTCCTTCTTGCCGAGCACGCGCGGCCGGTTCGGCACGTCGTAAAGCTGCTCCTTGACCTGCGTCTCGATCAGCGAGCGCTTCTCCTCCACCACGAACACGAGGTCGAGCCCCTGCGCGAACTTGAGCACGCCCTGCGGCTCCAGCGGCCAGGTCATGCCGACCTTGTAGATGCGCAGGCCAAGCTCGTTGCAGCGCACCTCGTCGATGCCAAGCTCGTCGAGGGCCTGGCGCACGTCGAGGTAGCTCTTGCCGGTGGTGATGATGCCGATCTTGGTATTAGGGCCGCCGGTGGTGACGATGCGGTCGAGCTTGTTGGCACGCGCGAAGGCCAGGATGGCGGGGCGCTTGTGGTCGTGCAGGCGCGCTTCCTTGTCGAGGGCCTGGTCACCGAGGCGGATGTTCAAGCCGCCGGGCGGGGGCGTGTAGTCCTCCGGGATCTTCACCTCGATGCGGTCGATGCGGCCATCGACCGTGGACGTGGCCTCGATGTTGTCCTTGACGCACTTGATGCCCACCCACACGCCGGCGTAGCGGGACAGCGCGAAGCCGAGGATGCCGTAGTCCAGGATTTCCTGCACGCCGGCGGGGTTCAGGATGGGCATCATGTAGTCGAGGAAGGCGAACTCGGACTGGTGCGCGCTGGTCGAGCTTTCGCAGGTGTGGTCGTCGCCCATGAGGGCCAGGACGCCGCCGTTTTTGGACGTGCCGGCATGATTGGCGTGACGGAAGACGTCGCCGGTGCGGTCAACGCCCGGCCCCTTCCCGTACCAGATGCCGAACACGCCGTCGTAGGCGCCTTCCCCGCGCAGCTCAGCCTGTTGCGAGCCCCACAAGGCGGTGGCGGCCAGGTCCTCGTTGAGGCCGGCCATGAACTTGATGTGGTTCTTCTCCAGCAGCGGCTTGGTGCGCAGGAAGGCGCTTTCGAGCGAGGCGATGGGCGAGCCGCGGTAGCCCGTGACATAGCCCGCTGTATTGAGCCCTGCCTTCACGTCGCGCGCCCGCTGCATCAGCGTAAGGCGGACAATGGCTTGCGTGCCGGTGAGAATCTGACGGGTTTCGTCGAGAGCGTATTTGTCTTCCAGGGTGACTGTGTTCTTGGGCATCCAAGCGCTCCGGCTCGTTCAGTCGTCGCTTGCTCCAGATCAATGCAAGATCTGTGCAGCTCGTTTCGCAGCACCTTAGCATGAGATGGCAGACCTGCGGCCTCCCCGCAATCGCAGGAGCTGTTGAGATTTGATCAGGAGAAGCGCGAACGGCGGCGTTCCTGTTCGCACATGCAGCAAAAGCGCAATGGAGAGCATTGTCGGCGGGGGGATGCAGCCGGTGTCGTTTCGCCGTGCCCGGCATGCCCGCAATTAAGTTGCGCGGCATGCGCACAGGGAGGGTTTGCTATGCGCGTCCGCGTGCGGCCCGCCGCGTTGCGCGAGTTGACAAAGTTAAGAGCGGACATCAAATTGTGCCAAATTCGCACTTTTGCTATATGCATGTTGGAGGTCACTTATGTCTATGGCGGAGTTATTGGACCATTGGAGCAAAGAGTGCACTCGAAATGGCCACCTGCAGTTTGCGGCCTGCCAGAGTTACGCGCGGAGGCGAGCTTGGCTTACCATATTAAATATGTTCGCTTCCATAATGACGCTTTATATGTCTTCGAGTGAAAAATTCAGAAATGTGCTAGATTCCACGATGCAATCAATCGGCCACTCGATGAGTTTTCATCCAGGCCTGACTGCCGAGATTTTGACAGGCTTCGTAGCTGCCGTGGTTGTTGCATCTGGTGCGATCCAGTATCTGTTGCGTTATGACGGAAGGCATATCGAGCATCGGCTGGCAAGCGGGGAATATTATAATATGGCCAGAAAAATAGATAGAATTCGCATAACCGGAAACATCACGCCAGATATAGTGCACTCCCTCAGCAAAGAGATGAATGCAGCTCTCAAGTGCTCGCCTGCCGTTTCGCAACGGTTCTGGAAAGCAGCAAACCTGATCCAGGGCAAAAAGCCTGAAGCATCGCCCGCTTTAGCGTAAGCGGCTGATGCGGATCGGCAGGCCGTCGCGCGGCTTGGGGATGGGCCACAGCTGCCACGCGGGCTGATACCCGGGTGCGACCTCGAC
>JBDHTJ010000033.1:0-34740 GCA_039808585.1 Hyphomicrobiaceae bacterium
GCAGACGTTCTTCCACCGCCGAACACTCCTTCCAGGGCATCGACACCTCCCGCGCGAGAAACCGCGAAAAGTGTTACCCATGTGTCCGGTACGATCTGTCACCTATGTCTCGGGTCGCTCACTTGTCCAGCCCGTGTCCAGCCCGGAGACATGGGTGACGGATCGTACCGGAGACATGGGTGACACCCGTGATCCGAGCGGGCTGTCTGCGGGCTGCAGGGCCTTACCTGGTCGTGGCCGGCAAGACGCTGTCCCAGGCGGCCGGCAGGTCGAGGAGGCCCCTGAAGGCCCATCCCCCGATCTTCGGCGGCGACGTGACACGAAGCCCCTGGAGCCTGCGAAACACGGTCGGCAATGCAACATCTGCGATCATGGCTCGTGACGCCCAGGCACCGGCGCAGAAATGCGGGCCCGCGCCGAACGAGACGGCCTTGGTGGTGTTGCGGTCGATGTCGAAGGTGTCAGGCTTCTCGAAATGCCGCTCGTCGTGGTTGGCGGCGCCGAACATGAGAAAGGCGCGGGTTTCCGGTTCAAGCTCTACGCCATGGATCTCGACAGGCTGCGCAATGCGGCGCGGCGACATGGCGATGGGCGAAAGCCAGCGCAGGAACTCTTCCAGGGCCTGGCGCCAGTTGGCGCGGCCAGCCTGGACGTCTGCAAGCTGCCGGGGATGGGTGAGCAGTGCCCAGATGCTGCCGGCGATGGCCTTTCTGGGTTCGTTCTGACCGCCGCTGATGCTCAGCTTGATATTGGCGCGCACCTGCGCTTCCGGCATTGCGCTCTCGGCCATGACGCTGAGAAGCGAGTATGTCGGCTTGCGGCGGACAATGGGAAGCATCTCATCGATCGCCTTGTCGATGGCGGCCGTCGCGGCATTGCAGCGAGCCTCGACCGTGGGATCGCCGGTGTAGTTCGCAATGCCGTCCATCATCGCTTGCGACCAGGCGTCGAGGTCTGCGGCTGTCGCCGTTTCGAGGCCCAGCATTTCGCGCAGGCACTCGCCTGCGTAGGGAAGCGCGAACTCTTGCACGAGGTCGGCGCTTCCTGTTGCGGGCAAGCCGTCGAGCAGGCGGTCGCAGATGGCCAGGAACCGGGCAGCCCACACCTCGGCGACGGCTTTCGGACTGATGGCTTGCACATAGACCTTGCGCTCGGCCATGTGCTCCGCACCGTCCTTGCGCATCATGTTCTGGCCCATGAGACGTGTCATCAACCCACCGGGTTGATCGGAGGAGAAGACCGCGATCTCCTTCTCCCAGTGGAACACGTCGTCCCGGCGGGTCAACAAGACCGCGCCGAGTTGAGGAACGTACGCGACGGGCGCCTCCTTCCGCAGACGCGCATAGTCGGGATAGGGGTCATCCCAGAACGAAGCCGGATCGATGTCGAAGCGAGGGACGGCCGACATGCGCGCCTCCTGAAGGTGGATGCTGCCTGACCTCGAAAGCGGTCTACTCGATCAAGCAGGCTTCCTTCCATTGTAAGCCGTCCGTTCCTGAAATTCACGATGCGTGTGACGCCTCTTGCACGGGTACCGGCTGTCGCCGTGAGCAAGCCGCCCCGTCAATACGCAAGCACGATGCGGGTCTGGGCCCGCGACACGCACGGACAGAACGTGCGCCGCCGGTCGGCCTCCGTGAGGCAGGCATCCTTGTGGACGATGTCGCCCTCGACGTACTCCGTCGCGCACGCGCCGCACCCGCCCGTCTGGCAGCCGGGCTCGACCGGTACGCCTGCTTCGATCAGCACCTGCAATGCGCTTTGCTGCGGTGGCACTTGAAGGGTGACATCGCTCCAGGCGAGATAGATCTCGAACCCCTGGCTCATGCGGCTGCGCGCGTCCTGCGACGCATGAGCAGGGGGGCGTAGACCCAGACGAAGGTGCCGAAGGCCAGCACCCAGCACGCGGCGGCCATATCGAGCATCGCGGTGCGTGCCAGGCCGAAGGCGGCAAGTATGCGCGCCGCCGCCGAGACGAGCGCGAACACGTAGATCGCCCTGATGCGCGGCGTTGCAACGAGGGCTTGGCCTGTGTGGCCAAGGCTGGCGCGGGTCATGACGGCAAGCGTCATGAGGCCAACGCAGCCGGCAGTCCAGCCATGCACGGCGCCGGAGGGTGGGATGAGCTGCGGCAGCAGCACGGACATGGCCAGCAGCAGGAAGCCCAGGGGCACGAAGGCAAAAGCCACGTGCAGGACGAGTACGAGCGGCTCGGCAGACGTATGATGGCCCGCCCAGCGCGCCATACGCACGAGATTGAAGCCGCCGACGAGCGCCGCGAGCCATCCTGTCAGCACGCTTTCCGGCAGCACGACCCACAGGGCGAGCACCGCCGCGCTCTCGATCATCACGATGATGTCGAGGGTATTGAACGCGACCGGCATCCGCGCCGCGGGCCTGCGTGCAAGCCAATTGCGGGTGAAGCTCGGGATGATGCGCCCGCCGATGAGCATGACGAGCAGGACGGCGGTTGCCACGCCGATCCGCATGCCGTAGCCGGCTACGTGAGCGCTCGAGGCCTCCAAGTGGAAGATGGCGTTGCCCAACGCCAGAAGAGCGATGGCGAGCAGAACCTTGAGATTGCGCCAATTGCTGCCGGCGATGATCTCGCGTCCAATGACAGCGGCGAGGGCCAGCAGGAACGAGACGTCGATCACGGCGGCCAGTCGTGCCCCGAGCCAGGCGGAGATCATCACCGCCACGCGACCCGCGCACCACAAGGCAAAGAGACAGGCAAGGCGCAGGCCAACGACAGGCATTCTTCCCGTCCAGTTCGGGATGGCTGTCAGAAGGAAACCAGCGACGATGGCCGGAAGGTAGCCATAAAGAAGCTCGTGCACGTGCCAGTCCAGGGGCGCAAAATGCGTCGGCAGGCTGATGCGACCGGCAAGCATGGGAATCCAGAGCGCCATCGCCAGGGCCGCCCAGGCCGCCCCGAACAGGAAGAAGGGCCTGAAGCCGTAGCTGAACAATGCGGGGCCCGTGTAGGCGCGAATTTGTTGCGCGCTCGTTGCCATGACTTGCCTCTTCGCGTGCCGCCGGAGGAGAAAGCCCCCACGGCGTTCATGTTTTCCTGCAGCAGGGCGCAGCCAAGTCGGCTACGCTCCCTAGGCCGATCGCTTGCGCGGTGTTGGCGGGGGCAGCGCGAGTGTCGCGAGCAGTTCCGCATCCGCGGCGCCGGCGAAGGCTTCGATATCGATCTCCCGGGCGAGCTCTCCTGCAAAGGCACGAAACGCACCGAGATTGCGCTGCGATACACCGGTGACAACGGCGATGCCGCGTTCCACAGCATCTGCGATGAGCGGGCGGAAGCCACTGCCTTCGGCCTCGCTCTTGCCGAACTTGTTGAGCACCAGCACGTCCACGCCTGCTGGAAGCGCGGCCCTGGCGGCGGTCATGGCGCCGAGCAGGACGTGTGGATCCAAGTGGCAGCCTCGGGCGCCTTCGCCTCGATCTTGCGATATCCGCACGCGTTCGCCGCTGAGGAGGTTTTCCAGGATCATATCGCAGCGGCTGCGACCTGGGCGCGGCTCGTCATGCTGCACGAAGCCGGCACAGACATGACCTGCCGCCTGCAGGGCGCGGGCAGTGCGCTGAAGGAGAAGCGCGGCACGCGCGCCATCGGAGTAGACGATTGCCAGGATCTGGCTGGGCTGGGTGCTGTCAGGTGCTTGCATGGGATGTGTCCGGGCTGTTGCAGCAGGTGCAGCCTGCCGCATCGACTTGAGTTTCGTGGAACAGCACGCCTGCAAAAGCGTCGAGTGCCTGCCGGCGCAGGCCACTCATCGGCTCGGCAGCCACAGGTACGCGCTCGTCGATCGAAGGCAGCGCGTCGCGCTCTTCGGTGGAGGACAGATGCGGACCGAGATCACGCAGAAGGCCGTCGTGCATGGCATAGATCCATCCGTGCAGGTGGAGCGACTGGCCGCGCGACCACGCATTCTCCACGATGGGCGTGGCTGCAACGCGACGCACCTGCATCTCGATGTTGATTTCGCACATGCGATCGAGGCGGCGCGTGGGATCTGAAATTGCGTCAATGGTGGGCCGATGCTTGCGATAGAGCATCGTCAAGGGCTGGAGCCAGTGGTCGAGCATGGCGCCACGCTCGGTACTGAGCGCACGCTCCACGCCGCCGCAGCCATAGTGGCCGCAGACGATCACGTGCTCGACCTTCAAGTGGTCGACAGCGTATTCGAGCACCGACAGGATGTTGAGATCGCTGGTGTGGACGATGTTGGCGATGTTGCGGTGAACGAACACTTCGCCAGGGGACAGGCCCAGAACATCGTTGGCGGTCACGCGGCTGTCGGAGCAACCGATCCAGAGGTAGCGCGGTTGCTGGACTTCCGCCATGCGGCGGAAGAAATGCGGATCAGCTTTCGTGCGGGCATCGGCCCAGGCGACGTTCTGATCGAGGAGATTGTCGAGTGTGCGCGACACGGGCTCACCCTCCGCAGTGGCCGCCGCCACACGTGCACGCCTTCGCGGGCTCGACGGATCGCGTGCTTTCCTCGCGCAGGGCCTGGGCATCACTATCCAAGGCCCAGCGCAGCATCCGCCGTAGTGCCGTCTGGCCGGGTTGTGGGGCGCGCTCGATCGCTCCGATGAGGCTCAGCCACGTCTCGTCTCCGGCGCCGGCGGCGAAGCGACCCGCCGAAGTTGCAACGTAGCCGCCGATGGTCTCGCCGAAGGCGTCGGCCATCTCGCGCACTTCGCTGAAGAGCACAATGTCACCGAGAGCTTCGAGGGCTGCCGCGCCCTGGCTCTCGTCCTCGAGCCTGGAAATCAGGGTGCCAAGGTTCATGCCAGCGTCCTTATTGCATGAGCGGCGAGGCAGAGGCCGCCAGTTCGACGCCTTCGATACGCGATTGCGCCGCGAGCCAAGCGATGTACTGCCGGATGGCGACACGCTGGACGCGCTCGCTCAGCCAGTTGGCAATGCGCTCCTTCACCAGATCGAAGGGCAGGTCTTTTCCGTCGATCCTGCGGTCGACCAGGACGACGTGGTAGCCATAGCGCGTCTCGACCGGCGCCGGAGCCACCTTCCCGACGGGGGCGGTGGCAAGCGCAGCTTCGAACTCCGGTACGGTCTGGCCGGGGCCGATCTGGCCGAGGATCCCGCCGATCGTGGCGGAAGGGCAGGCTGAGCGCGAAGCCGCCAAATCTGCGAATTTCTCGGGCGCGCTCTCGAGTTCCGCGACAAGTGCCTGCGTGGCTGCCTTAGCGGTTGCCCGTGCAGTGGGATCGCGAGGGGCTGCAGCTACGAGGATGTGGCGGACCTCGTACAGGGATGGCGAACGGAAGCGCATGCGGTTGGCATCGAAGTAGCGCCGGCACTCCGTATCGCCTGGTTGAGGCGTCTTCACTTCGTGCTCGACGAGCGTGCGGACGAGAGCTTCCTCGTCCGTTTCGCGGCGGCCCTCCGCGTCGCATTGCGGATTGGCTTCGAGTTGCTGGCGCCGGGCCTCCTGCAGAAGCAACTCGCGGATTGCCAGGGCGCGGGCGGCTTCGGTCCAGGCTTCGGCGGGCTTTTCCGCCGTGTGGTTCTGCATTTCCCGGGCAATGCGTGCGCGGGAAATCACGACGCCGTTGACGCTGACGGTCTTGGGCCGATCGAGGGGCGATCTTTCCGGTCGTTTGTCTAGAAGACTGACCATGCTTCACTCCGCCGGTTCGAGGGCAGAGCGGGCAGCACGCGCACGTGGGCCGATGGGCTTGCGCGCGCGCACCACCTGATAGCCAGGCCGTGCCAGATACCAGACAGGCGCCGACCAGATGTGCACGAGGCGGGAGAACGGGAAGACGAGGAAGATCGTCATGCCGAGCACCAGGTGCAGCAGGTAGGGCCATGCCAATCCCTGCAGTTCGCGGGCATCGATCGGGTGCAGCGTAAGGATGCCCTGCGCCCAGTGCGAGAGCGTGAGCATCACGCTGCCGTCAGGATGCGCGCGAGAGAAGGGAATGGTGATCAGGCCGAGCGTCAGCTGCACCCACAGGATCAGAAGAACCGCCACATCCATGCTGGTGGAGGTGGCGCGAATGCGCGGATCGAAGAGGCGCCGGTGAAGAAGCAGCGAAAGCCCGATGAAACAGACAATGCCTGCGATGCCGCCCGCCGTGATGGCGATCATCTGCTTCTGCTCGACCGTGATGAAGAGCTTGTAGACGGCCGTGGGCGTGAGAAGGCCAACGGTGTGGCCGAAGAGCAGGAACAGAATGCCGAGATGGAAAAGATTGGAGCCCCAGCGCAACTGGCGCTTCCTGAGGATCTGGCTCGAGGAGGCTTTCCAGCTGTAGGGGTCGCGGTCGAAGCGCAGCAGGCTGCCGACGAGGAAGACCGTGAGGCAGACATAGGGATACCAGACGAAGAGGATGTTGAAGAGGTAATCGCGCATGGGCGTGGTCCTTCAGGCGCGGGTTGAACGAGGGGTGCTGACGACGGTCCGCGGTCCTGTCGCGGCTTGCGCCGCAAGGCCGGGTGCGGGGCGCTGGGCCTGTCGTACCTTCGAGATGATGCTGTCCTTGCCGCAGGCGGCCGCGGCCGGGCCGAACAGAACTTCTTCCTCCTCCCAGGCGGCATCAAGCGAGGCGAGGTCGTCGGGCTCGGGGTCGGGCTCGGCGCGCAAGGCTGCGAGTGCCTTTGCATCGAGCTTGGCCTTGGAGAGCGCAAGCAGCGCCTCGAGGACTGCGGCATAGGGCGAATTGCGCTTGGCAAGCCGCTCGCGCAGGGCAGCGATCACGTGGCCGGGTTGGCCGATGAGCTCGACTGCCTCTTTGGGTTCGCGCGTTGCCGCGTACTCCAGGAACAGGGGCAGATAGTCCGGCAGTTCCGTTGCCGTGGGCGAGAACCCGCCGGCCTCGTAGAGCGCGATGAGATCAACCATGGCCTGGCCGCGGTCGCGGCTTTCGCCGTGCACGTGCTCGAAGAGATGCAGGGAAAGCGAGCGCGTGCGATCGAACAGGAACGTATAGCGCTCCTGCAACTCGATCAGATCGGTGCGGGCGAACTCATCGATCAGCGCCGAGAGGGCGCTGATCTGGGTCTTCGGCATGACCGCCTCGCGGGCCAGGACGGCCTTCAGCTCGGCGCCTGCATCGACCATCTCCTGCGAGGGGTAGGAGAGAAGGGCGGAGAGAACCTTGAGGGTCTTCATCAGAGCGCCTCCGCCTTGTCTTTCTTGTTCTTCATCTTCACGCCACCGAACAGGTTGACCTTCTGGTCGGAGGGGCTGCAGCCGTCGCCGAAGGAGAAGCCGCAGTTGCCACGCAGTTCGTAGGCGTCCTCCGAGGTTTCGCGGTGCGTCGTGGGAATGACGAAGCGGTCCTCGTAGTTGGCGATCGCCATGATGTGGTACATTTCCTCGATCTGGCCGCTGGTGAGGCCGACGCGTTTTGCGACCGCTTCATCGATGACGCCGTCGATGGTTTTGGCGCGCATGTAGGCCCGCATCGCGAGCATGCGCTCGAGGCCCTCGGCCACAGGCTTTTCGTCGCCGGCGGTGAGCAGGTTCGCGAGATACCTGAGTGGGATGCGGAGCGAGCGCACGTCCGGCATCGTGCCATCGGTGCCCATTTTGCCAGCCTCCGCTGCCGCGGTGATGGGAGACAGCGGCGGCACGTACCAGACCATCGGGAGCGTGCGGTATTCCGGATGCAGCGGGAAGGCCACCTTCCATTCCATGGCCATCTTCCACACGGGCGACTTGCGTGCGGCGTCGAGCCAGGCATCCGGTATCCCGTCGCGGCGCGCCTGCGCAATGACGTCGGGGTCGTTCGGATCCAGGAACAGCTTCATCTGAGCCATGTAGAGATCCTTCTCGTCCGGCTCGCTGGCAGCCGCCTCGATGCCGTCCGCGTCGTAGAGAACTACGCCCAGATAGCGGATGCGGCCGACGCAGGTTTCCGAGCAGACGGTGGGTTGCCCGCTCTCGATGCGCGGATAGCAGAAGATGCACTTCTCGCTCTTGCCGCTCGACCAGTTGAAATAGATCTTCTTGTAGGGGCAGCCGGAGACGCACATGCGCCAGCCGCGACACTTGTCCTGGTCGATGAGGACGATACCGTCCTCTTCGCGCTTGTAGATGGCGCCAGAGGGGCAAGCGGCCGCGCATGCCGGATTGAGGCAGTGCTCGCACAGGCGCGGCAGGTACATCATGAAGGTGTTCTCGAACTGGCCGTAGATCTCCTTCTCGACGCCTTCGAAGTTCTGATCGTGCGAGCGCTTGGAGAATTCGCCGCCCAGGATCTCCTCCCAGTTCGGGCCCCAGTTGATCTTCTCCATCCGCTCGCCGCTGATGAGCGAGCGTGGGCGCGCCGTCGGGAAGGCCTCGAGCTCCGGGGCCTTCTGCAGGTGCTCGTAGTCGAAGGTGAAAGGCTCGTAGTAGTCGTCGATTTCAGGCAGGTCGGGGTTTGCGAAGATGTTGGCGAGGATGCGCCACTTGCCGCCGATCCGCGGCTCGATGCTGCCGTTGCGCTTGCGCACCCAGCCGCCCTTCCATTTCTTCTGGTTCTCCCAGTCCTTCGGGTAGCCGATGCCGGGCTTGGTCTCCACGTTGTTGAACCAGGCGTATTCGAGGCCTTCGCGGTTGGTCCACACGTTCTTGCACGTGACCGAGCAGGTGTGGCAGCCGATGCACTTGTCGAGGTTCAAGACCATCGCGATTTGCGCGCGGATTTTCATTGTCTCTTGTCTCCTTATTCCGCCGCTTCGGCCTTGGATGGCGCGCCCCGATAGGGCCCCTCCAGCCAGTCGACCGTCTTGAGCTTGCGGATGACGACGAACTCGTCGCGATTGGTGCCGATGGTGCCGTAGTAGTTGAAGCCGTAGGCGAGCTGTACGTAGCCGCCGATCATGTGGGTGGGCTTCAGGACCGCGCGCGTCACGGAGTTATGGATGCCGCCGCGCTGGCCGGTCATTTCTGAGCCCGGGACGTTCACGATCTTCTCCTGGGCGTGATACATGAAGAGCGTTCCCGTCTTCATGCGCTGCGAGACGACCGCACGGGCAACCAGCGCCCCGTTGGCGTTGTAGGCCTCGACCCAGTCGTTATCGACGATGCCGGCCTTGGCCGCGTCTTCCTCCGACAGCCACACGATGGGCCCGCCGCGCGACAGCGTGAGCATCATCAGGTTGTCGGTGTAGGTGGAGTGGATGCCCCACTTCTGATGCGGCGTGATGAAGTTGAGAACGATTTCCTTCTCGCCGTTGGGCTTGATGCCCTGCACCGGCTTCACCGCACGCAGGTCGATCGGCGGGCGATAGGAGCAGAAGCCCTCTCCGAATGCGCGCATCCAGAGGTGATCCTGGTAGAGCTGCTGGCGTCCGGTGAGCGTGCGCCACGGGATGAACTCGTGCACGTTCGTGTAGCCGGCGTTGTAGCAGACCTTCTCGCTCTCGAGGCCCGACCACGTGGGCGCCGAGATGATCTTGCGCGGCTGGGCGACGACATCCCGGAAGCGGATCTTCTCGTCCTCCTTCGGGAGGGCGAGATGCGCATGTTCCCGTCCCGTCGTCTTCGACAAGGCTTCCCATGACTTGACGGCGACTTCGCCGTTCGTCTCGGGGGCCAGCATGAGCACGACCTCGGCAGCATCGATGTCGCTTTCGATGCGCGCCATGCCCTTCGTGGGACCTTCCTCGGTCACCACGCCGTTGAGGTGCTTGAGATGCTCCACCTCGTGCTCGGTCTTCCAGGCGATGCCCTTGATGCCGTTGCCGACCTTCTCCATCAGGGGCCCGAGCGCGGTGAAGCGCTTGTAGAGGTTGGGATAGTCGCGCTCCACCACCGTCACCGCCGGCATGGTCTTGCCGGGCACCGGCTCGCATTCGCCGCGCTTCCAGTCCTTCGGCTCGAAGGCTTGCGCGATCTCGCCGGCGCTGTCGTGCTGGATCGGCGTGAGCACCACGTCCTTCTCGACGCCGAGCACCTCGGGCGCCACCTTGGAGAACGCCTTGGCAATGCCCTTGTAGATCTCCCAGTCCGAGCGCGCCTCCCACGCCGGATCGACGGCGGTGGAGAGCGGATGGATGAAGGGATGCATGTCCGATGTGTTGAGATCGTTCTTCTCGTACCAGGTGGCCGTGGGGAGAACGATGTCGGAGTAGACGCACGTGGTGGACATGCGGAAGTCGAGGGTCACGAGCAGATCGAGCTTGCCGCGCGGGGCCTCATCATGCCAGCGCACTTCCTTCGGTTTCTCGCGCCCTTCCTGGCCCAGGTCCTTGCCGAGCACGCCGTGCGAGGTGCCGAGCAGATGCTTGAGGAAGTATTCGTGGCCCTTGCCCGAGGAGCCCAGCAGGTTCGAGCGCCACACGAACATGTTGCGCGGGAAGTTCTGCGGGGCGTCGGGGTCCGCCCAGGCGAAGTTGAGTTCGCCGGATTTCAGCGCCTTGGCGACGTAGTCCTTGGCCTCCAGGCCGGCGGATGCAGCCTTGGCGGCCAGCGACAGCGAGTTCTCGGTGAGGGTTGGATAGGCCGGCAGCCAACCCATGCGGGTGGAGCGGAGGTTGTAATCGATGATGGCGCCATCCCAGGGACCGGCAGGGGCCGTGGGAGAAATGATGTCCTGCGCGTGCATCGTCTCGTATCGCCATTGATCGGTATGGACGTAGAAGAACGATGTCGAGTTCTGCTGGCGCGGGGGGCGGCCCCAATCGAGAGCGAAGGCGAGGGGAGCCCAGCCGGCCTGCGGCCGCAGTTTCTCCTGGCCCACGTAGTGAGACCAGCCGCCACCGGACTGGCCCACGCAGCCGCACATCACCAGCATGTTGATCACGCCGCGATAGTTCATGTCGGCGTGGTACCAGTGGTTCATGGCGGCGCCGATGATCACCATCGAGCGACCATTCGTCTTTTCGGCGTTGGTGGCGAACTCGCGGGCGACCTGGATGATCTTGTCGCGCGAGACACCCGTGATGCGCTCGGCCCAGGCGGGCGTATAGGGCGTATCCTCGTCGTAGCCCTTTGCGATATTGGCGCCGCCGAAGCCCTGGTCGACGCCGTAGTTGGCGATGAACAGGTCGTGCACCGTGGCGACGAGCGCTTCCCCGTCGGCGAGCTGCAGTTTCTTCACCGGCACGCGGCGGTCGAGAACACTGGCATGGTTCGAGTGGGTGAAGTGCTCGTTCTCGATGTTGCCGAAGTAGGGGAAGGCGACGTCGGCGAATTCGTCGTTTGCGTCGGCGAGGGAGAGGCGGAGCTTCGTGGCGGAGCCGGACGATGCCTTCTCCTCGATGTTCCACTTGCCCGTCTCACCCCAGCGGAAGCCGACGGAGCCGTTGGGCACCACGATTTGCCCCGAGGTTTCGTCGAGGGCGACGGTCTTCCATTCGGGGTTGTTGCTCTCGCCCAGCGCCTTGTCGAAGTCGGAGGCGCGCACGAACCGGTCCGGCACCAGCTTGCCGTTCTGGCGCACCAGCTTCACCAGCATCGGCATGTCGGTGTAGCGGCGCACGTAGTCCTGGAAGTACTGCGCCTTCCGCTTCACGTGGTACTCGGTGAGGATGACGTGGCCCATGGCCATGGCAAGGGCAGCGTCCGTGCCCTGCTTCACGGAGAGCCAGATGTCGCCGAACTTGGAGGCTTCCGAGTAGTCCGGGCAGATGACGGCGCTCTTGGTGCCGCGATAGCGCGCTTCCGTATAGAAATGTGCGTCGGGCGTGCGGGTCTGGGGCACGTTCGAGCCCCACAGGATGATGAAGCCGGCGTTGTACCAGTCGGCGCTTTCGGGCACGTCCGTCTGCTCGCCCCAGGTCTGCGGGGAGGCGGGTGGCAGGTCGCAATACCAATCGTAGAACGACATGCAGACGCCGCCGAGCAGCGACAGGTAGCGCGAGCCGGCGGCGTAGGAGACCATCGACATGGCGGGGATCGGCGAGAAGCCGATGACGCGGTCGGGACCGTAGGTCTTGGCGGTGTAGGCGTTGGCCGCCGCGATGATCTCGTTCACCTCGTCCCACTTGGCGCGCACGAAGCCGCCGTGGCCGCGCACGGAGATGTAGTCGTTGCGCTTGACGGGGTCTTCGACGATGCTTTTCCAGGCCGCAACCGGGCTCATGGTCTTGCGGGCCTTGCGCCACAGGCGCACGAGGCGGGAGCGCACGAGCGGGTACTTCACGCGGTTGCCCGAGTAGAGATACCAGCTGTAGCTCGCCCCGCGCGAGCAGCCGCGTGGCTCGTGGTTTGGCAGATCGGGCCGCGTGCGCGGGTAGTCGGTCTGCTGCGTCTCCCAGGTGACGATGCCGCCCTTGACGTAGATCTTCCATGAGCACGAGCCGGTGCAGTTGGCGCCGTGCGTGGAGCGCACGATCTTGTCGTGCTGCCAGCGCTGGCGATAGCTGTCCTCCCAGTCGCGGGGTTCGTTGGTCGTGATGCCGTGGCCGTCGGAGAAAGGCTCTTGAGCCTTCCGGAAGAAGGTCAGGCGGTCGAGAAAGTTGCTCATTGCTGTCGTTCTCTTGATGGAGTGAGTGTCAGACGGGCTTCAAGGCCGGGCCGGAGGCCGATGCACGGCGGCCGCGCTCGATGTCGAAGAGAAGCCCGCCGCGGCGTGTGTAGAACCACCAGGTCACCGCGATGCAGCTGACGTAGAAGGCCAGGAAGCCGTAGAGGGCCAAGGCCGGGCTGCCGGTTGCCGAGATCGAGGTGCCGAAGCTCTTCGGGATGAAGAAGGCGCCGTAGGCTGCAATCGCGGAGGTGAAGCCGATGATGGCTGCCGCCTCCTTGTCCGACTGCTTGACGCGTTCGGCATCCGACATGCCAGGCTCGAGGCGCGCCACTTCCTTGCGCATGATCGCGGGGATCATCTGGAAGGTGGAGGCATTGCCGACGCCCGACGCCGCGAACAGGAACAGAAAGCTCGCGAAGAACAGCAGGAAGGCATTGGATTGCCCCTGCATGCCGATGGCCGTCAGCACACCCATGACGCCGAGGCTCATGGCCACGAACACCCAGAGCGTGATGCGTCCGCCGCCGATGCGGTCGCAGGCCTTGCCGGCAAGAGCGCGCGAGACGGCGCCGACGAGGGGCCCGAGGAAGGCGTACTGCAGCGCATTCACCTCCGGGAACAGGATCTTCGACAGCAGCGGGAAGGCCGCGGAGAAGCCGATGAAGGAACCGAAGGTGCCGGTGTACAGCCAGCACATGATCCAGTTGTGGGTGCGCTGGAAGATCACCGCCTGATCGGCGAAGCTCGCCTTCATGGTGGCGATGTCGTCCATGCCGAACCATGCCGCGAACGCCGAGGCGATGATGAACGGCACGAAGACGAAGCCCGCGTTCTGCAGCCACAGCGTCGTCGTCACGCCGCCCGCGGTTGCAACCTGCGGATTGCCGCCGAGCCAGCCGAAGACGCCGGCCGTGATGGCGAGGGGAACCACGAACTGCACGACGCTGACGCCGAGATTGCCGAGGCCTGCGTTGATGGCCAGCGCATTGCCCTTCTCCGCCTTGGGGAAGAAGAAGGAGATGTTGGCCATGGAGGAGGCGAAGTTGCCGCCGCCCAAGCCGCACAGCAGTGCGAGTGCCAGGAAGATCCAGTAGGGCGTTGCAGGGTTCTGCACCGCAAAGCCCATGCCCAGCGCCGGGATCAACAGCGACCAGGTGGAGAGCGTCGTCCACAGCCTGCCGCCGAACATGGCGGGCATGAAGCTGTAGAAGATGCGCAACGTGGCACCCGAGAGGCCGGGCATTGCCGCAAGCCAGAACAGCTCGTCGTTGGTGAACTTGAAGCCGACGGAGGGAAGCTTCGCGACCACGACGCTCCACACCATCCACACCGCGAACGAGAGCAGCAGGCACGGCACCGAGATCCAGAGATTGCGACGTGCAACCGCCTGGCCCTTGTCCTGCCAGAACTGCTTGTCCTCGGGCCGCCAATCCTGGATGGAGCCGGTGCCGGCCATGGCGGCCGCGTGCTGGGGCTCATGGATCGGCTGCATTTCGGGAAGCTGCGGCAGCTTGTTTGCTGCAACGCCTGCCGCGAGGGCCTCGCGTTCCATGGACAGGATGGCGAAGTGCATCCAGACGAGGGCCACGGCGACAACGAGGAAGAGCAGCCAGAAGCAGCTCTGCCAGACGCCGGTGAGGTCGTTGAGTGCGCCGAAGGCGATGGGCAGCACGAAGCCACCAAGGCCGCCGACGAGGCCCACGACGCCACCAACCGCGCCGACGCGATCGGGGTAGTAGACGGGGATGTGCTTATAGACGGCAGCCTTGCCGAGGCTCATGAAGAAGCCCAGCACGAACGCCACGACCATGAAGCCGATGAGCCCCATCTGGGTGGAGAATTCCATGGGACCGCGGATGCCCTGCACCACGTAGTGCGTGGGCGGGTAGGACAGGACGAACGTGCACACGACCGAGACGAGGAACGTCCAGTACATGATGGTGCGGGCGCCATACTTGTCGGACAGATGTCCGCCGTAGGCACGGAACACCGAGGCCGGGATGGAGTAGGCGGCGCCGATCATGCCGGCGGTGGTGATGTCGAGGCCGTAGACGCCGATGAGGTAGCGCGGCAACCACAGGGAAAGCGCGACGAAGGCACCGAAAACGAAGAAGTAGTAGAGCGAGAAGCGCCACACCTGCACGCTGGCGAGCGGCGCCAGCATGGCCGAAAGCGGCTCTGGCTTCGCCCCGCTCGCGCGGCGCTGGGCCAGGTCCGGGTCGTCCTTGGTGAAGAGGAAGAAAACGATCCCCATCACCGCGAGAGCAACGGCCCACACCAGCGCAACCGTCTTCCAGCCGTAGGCGACCATGATCGCAGGCGCCAGGAACTTGGTGACGGCCGCGCCGACGTTGCCGGCGCCGAAGATGCCGAGCGCCGTGCCCTGCCGCTCCTTGGGGAACCACTTGGCGACGTAGGCGACGCCGACCGAGAACGAGCCGCCGGCGATGCCGACGCCGAGCGCCGCGATGAGGAAGGTCGTGTAGTCGTAGGCGTAGGTGAGAAGGGCCGTCATCACGGCCGCCGACAGCATCGTGAAGGTGTAGACGATGCGGCCGCCGTACTGGTCGGACCAGATGCCGAGCATCAGGCGGATGAGCGAGCCCGTCAGGATCGGCGTGCCCACCAGCAGGCCGAACTGTGTGTCGGAGAGGCCCAGATCCTTTTTGATCTGGATGCCGATGATGGCGAATATCGTCCAAACTGCGAAGCAGACCGTAAAAGCGATGGTCGAAAGCCAAAGCGCCCTGTTCCGGTCGGCCGGTGAAACTGCTTCGTGCGGCATGCCCGCCCCCTGCAAAAAAGATCCATCAACGTGCGTTGCGGGAGCAGCGTTGTCCTTCGCGGGGCAGGCACTGTTTGATGTCGATCAAAGCGCATAAGTGGTTCCAGAATTTCAAGAAACTTCCATCGAAACATCAAGGGTGGGAGGCGCATCCCGCAATTCACCTGCCTGTTTTTTCGGCAATTACGCTTGACTTTAGTCATCTTTCTCATTGTATTGGTCGGGACACTGCAGGTTCTCGGAAGCGTCAGGATGCGGGCTGAAGAGATCGAAGAAATGCGCCATCTGCCGCTTTTTGCGGAGGTGGCGCGCGAGCATGTCGAAGCGATGCTCAAACCTGCGTTCCTGCAGAGATTTCCAGCCCACGTAGACCTCGTCCGCGAGGGAGAGCCAGCCGACTTCCTGCATGTCGTGGTGGAGGGGCAGGTCGAGGTGTTTTCCGCCTACCGAGACCGGGAGACGACGGTTTCCGTGCTCGGGCCGGGGCACAGCTTCATCGTGGCGGCTGTGATTCTCGATCGGCTCTATCTCAAGTCTGCGCGCGCCCTGACGGCGGCACGCGTGCTTCTAATCCCCGCAGAGGCCGTGCGGAAGGCTTTCGGCGAGGATGCCGCTTTCGCGCGGGCGATGGCTGTGGAGCTGGCCTTCGCGTATCGCGGCGTGGTGAAGGAGCTCAAGAACCAGAAGCTGCGATCGAGCCTCGAGCGGCTTGCGAATTGGCTGCTGGTGCGCAATGCCGAGACGGGGAGCAAGAACCGTTTCGACCTGCCGTTCGAGAAGAAGGTGCTGGCGTCACGGCTGGGCATGGCACCCGAGGTGCTGTCGCGGTCGTTCTCTGCCCTCATTCCCTACAAGGTGCGCGTCCATGGCCCGACGATCGAGATCGGGGATGTCGAGGCGCTGAACACGCTGGCGAAGCCTTCGCGCACGATCGATGATCCACTGACGTGATCGCCGGGCAGAGCGGCGCTGGCCTGCGTCGGCGCCAGCGCCTTCAGTTCAGCGCTTCGGTTTGAACTTGGCGGCGATCTCGTTGATCTTCGCCATGTCCTCGGGCTTGGGCACGTGCTTGGCGAGGCGCTGGTAGAAGTCGTCGCGACCGACGGCGGATTTGGTCAGCCGCTGCACCAGGGTCTTGGCGACGGGGCCCAGCAGCGGCAGGAGCGCGGCTACGACGGCCTGCGTCTCGGCCGGGCCGACTTCGGCTTCGATCTGCACGGCTGCAAGGCCGCCGTCCTGGATCAACTTCTCCTCTGCCACCTGGCGGAAGCTCTGCAACTCGTGATCCGTCTTGAGCGATTTCGACAGTTCGTTGAGGAGCTGGTTGGCATCGTGCGCTTCCGACGCCGCCCGACGCACGACAACCTTGGCGATCGGGCCCACCGAGCGGGCGAGGGCCTGCTCCAATGCCGTAAGGGTGCCTGGCGAAAGCTTCTCCGCCATGGTCTGGCTCATGCTCGGCCGGGAGGAACCGGGGCCGACGCTGATGTTCGTCGTGGTGGAATAGAGCGTGAGGTCGAGGGTCGGCTTGGTGTCGTTGGCATCCGACTTCAGCACCGAGCGCAGCGCCTCGAGGAATTCCTTGGCCGTTTGGTAGCGATCCTTCGGGTTGCGCGCGAGCGCCCGCTGGATGACGGACTCCATCGACGGCGAAAGCTCGGGCCGGAAGCTGCGGACCTGCGCCGGCATGTCGTTGATGACCTTGTTCATCAACTCGTGCGTGTCGGTGGCCTGGAAGGGCCGCTGCGTGGTGAGCAGCTGGAACATGATCACGCCAGCGGAGTAGAGGTCGCCGCGGGCATCGTCCGGACGGCCGAGGAAGCGTTCGGGTGCCATGTAGTGCGGCGTACCGATGATCCCGTACTTGCCGGTCCGCGTCAGGTTCAGCGTGTTGATCTGGGCGATGCCGAAGTCTGCGACCTTGATGGACGAGGCCGAGTGGCAGAGGATGTTCGACGGTTTCACGTCGCGGTGGACGATGCCCTTCTGATGCGCGTGCTCGAGCGCAAGCAGGATCTGGGTCATGAGATCGCCCACCTGCCGGATGGGGAGATAGGCGCCAGAGCTGATCACGTTCTCGAGCGTGCCGGCCGGCACATATTCCATCACGATGTGCGGCGCCCCGTTCTCCTCCACGTAGTCGAACACGGTGACGATGTTGGGATGCAGGCACTTGCCGGCCGAGCGCACCTCGGTCGCAAAGCGGCGCAGCGCGTCGGCGCTGGAGGTCAGGTCGGCCAGGATCATCGGCTGCAGCGCCTTGACCGCGACCTCGCGCTCGATCTGTTCGTCGTAGCCCTTGTAGACGATGCCGACGGCGCCCTGACCGATAATGTGGTCGATGCGATACTTGCCGATGCGCCCGATCGGCGGCACCAGGCGGTTCGGGGCCGCCTTCGTCGTTTCACCGTCGGGCTTCGTTTCCATCGAATTCCACCTGCCGAACGGCCAGGCTCGAGACGCCTCAGGTCGTTTCGAGCATCTTCAAAGCACTATCCAGGCTTCGCCGCATACGATTGAACGATTTGGAGAGCGAACCGATCTCATCGACGCTCGCATATTCGTATTCCGGCACTTCGGTATCGCCCAGGCTCACCTGCTCGGCCGTGGTTGCCATGGCCCGCACCGGTTGGATGACCATGCGGTAGAGCAGCACATCGAGCAGCACGATCAGCACGAGGAAGATGAAACTGGTGATGCCGAGGAAGAGGCCGAAGTTGCGCCAGATCTTGTTCGAGGCGATGCTCATCGGCACGGAAAAGATCTGCGCGCCAATGGTCTCGCCGAGTTTCCATCCGAAGCCGTTCTTGTTGCCGTAGAGCGCCACCATGGAAGGCGGGGCTGCCTCCGGCGTCGAGTGACAGGTGAGGCAATCCTTGTTGGTGATCTTGAGCGGATAGGTGACCGTGTAGTACTGGCCCTGCGGCGTGTCGCGGACGCGGATGTCACGGTCGAGGTTGGGGTTGGCGCGGAGCGTGTTGATGATGTCGACCTCCCAGTCTTTTGCGAGATCGGACGGGTTGGTCGGATTGAGGGCGGCTTCCTTGTAGTAGAAGTCGGGGAAGCGGTCGCGGAAGTTGCGGAACACGGTCTGCGCCGAGAACGATGGCACGGTCTGGGGCAGGAACTGGACCGAAGACTGGTCGGCGAGCAGGGGCTGGATCTCGTCGGAGGTATACTTGCGGACCGAAAGCGCCTGCGCGCGCATCACGTCGATCTGTGATTGCAGCTGCTCAATCGCTTCGGATTTCGAGACCTGGTAAAAGAGCACAGAGGAGACCGCGAGGCCGACCACGAAGCAGGCGGCCAGGATGACGTTGAATTTGAACTGAAGGCCCATCGTGCTATCTCGCCATTGACCGAAGTCCGTTGTACGATGCCCTGTAATGATAAGCGGTCGGAATGACCTTCATCGTTAGGGGATCGCTCTGTGTCTGTCGAGTCCATTGCCAGTCACCCGCAGGCGCGCTGGCTGAAGGGTTTATTAACCGCCCTCGCACTCGCCATCGGTTCCCTAGGGTACAGCCCGCTGGCGAACGGCCAGGGCGTCGCCCCGCACGTGGCGCTGATCCTCGCTGCGGAGGACTATGGCAGCTACAAAGCTTCAGAGGGGGGCGCGGGCCGTGCCAAGGAGATCGCCGAGCAGCTGAAGGCGCGCGGGTTCGAAGTGGCCATTGCGTCCAACCCTGCCAACGCCGCCGCCCGGGCGGCCCTTCGCGATTTCTCGGGTAAGGTTACCGGTGCCCGTCTCGCGCTGGTATTTCTTCTGGGACATGGCGTATCGGCGTCCGGCCAGACCTTCTTCCTGCCCAGCAATGCCGTGGTGGAGCGCTCGACCGATCTGCTGTCGCGGGCGCTATCGATCGCGAACGTGGCGCAGATCATCAATCCGGCCAAGGCCGGCGGCATCTGCTTCCTCATGACATCACCGAACTTCCCCAAGCCGGTCGAAGGCGTCGACATGCGTCCGGCGTCGACCGGCGATATCGCGCCGCACGTTGCCATCGCGGTTTCGAACTCCGCCAAGATACCGCTGTCACGAAGCGACATCTCCGCGGCGCAAGCGGGCAAGGACGTGGTGGGTTTGCTGCAGACGCAACCCAATGCAGACCTCAAGCAGTTGCTCGCGACCTGTGCTGCCCAACAACAGGGGACTATCCTCGGGACGGTGGCGGACGTGGCATTGACGAAACCTGCTCCCAAGCCGCAGGCGCCCAAGCCCGACGTTGCCATTGCGCCGCCGCCGCCGCAGGCTACTCCTCCCCCTGCGCCGCCGGCAGTCACGTCGAGCGAGGATAACCTGCAGACGCTGCAGTTGCTCGAAGGAATGCTCGACCCGCGGCAGGTGAAGCGCGTTCAGACCAAGCTCACGAGCCTGGGGCTGTATCAGGGGCCGATCGATGCCATCGTGGGGCCGCTGACGCGGATCGCCATCAAGGATTACCAGAAGCGCAACGGCTTCGCGGATACAGGCTACCTGACCCCGGCACAGCTCAAGGCCCTGGTCGAAGGCGTTCCTTGACGCCTCCGGTTCCAATGCGGCGTGGGCTTAGGCGAGGCCACACCAGCAGGCAATGAGCCGCTCGTAGATGGCAACTGCTTCCACGATACGCTCGGTTTCGCACCATTCATCCGTCTGGTGGGCGAGGTGCGCCGGACCGGGCCCGAGGATGACAGTCGGGACATTGCCCAGCGCTGGCGTAAGCGCAGAGGCATCAGTGAAATAAGGTGCGGCTTCCACCTTCGACGGCACCTTGCGGATGTCCTGGGCGACCGCGAACACCTGGCGCATGAAGGGATCGGACGCCTCGGTCCAGACGCTGGGTACATCCACCGTTGCAGTCACCTCCACATCGGGGCCGAGGAAGCTCGCGATCTGCTCGCGCAGCCGATCGTGGTGCATGCCGGGCAGCGTGCGCATGTCGATGCCGATATCGGCCCTGTCGGGCACGGAGTTGACGTTGATGCCGCCGTGGAACGAGCCGACGTTGAGCGTGGGGCCGCCCATCACCGGATGGCGGGCAACGTTGAAGTCGAAGCCCTCCAGCTTGGAGACGGCGCGGGCTGCCTTGTAGACGGCGTTGACACCCTGGTCGGGCATCGAGCCGTGGGCCGTCACGCCGCGCGTTGTTGCCTTGAGCCAAAGGGCGCCCTTGTGCCCGCACAGCGGCCGATTGCTGGTGGGCTCGGCGACGACGAGGGCGCCCGCCTGTCCCTCGATGCCGCGCTCGGCAATCTTGAAGGCGCCGGCGCTGCCGATCTCCTCGCCCGCGGTGATGTATAAGATTATACCGGGCGTATCCTGCAGGCGCGGGGCCATTGCGATGGCTGCCGCCACGGCCGCCGCTACGCCGCTCTTCATGTCCGAGGCGCCGCGCCCCCACAACTTGCCGTCCTTGATCACGCCGCCATGCGGGGGAACGGTCCAGGCCTGCAATCCGAGCGGAACAGTATCCGTATGTCCGGTGAAGGCGAGGGGCTTCTTGCCATCCGTGCCGCCAATGCGCGCCACAAGGTTCGGCCGCCCTTCATCGAGCGGAACGATCTCGCAGTGAAACCCCGCTGTCTCGAGCATCCGCTGCAGGTGGGCCGTGCACGCGGCTTCGTTGCCCGGCGGGTTGATCGTGTCAAAGCGGACAAGTTCGGCTGCAAGCTCGACGGCATTCACAGACATCGCATGCTCTCCAATGGACACAGGAAGGCGACATTAGGGAGAGCGGCTGCGAGAGACAATGCGTGCAAATTGCAAAACGGCCGCCGAGATGGCGGCCGTCGCGCTTCAGATGGCTTTCTTGTGCGCTCGTTGCTTTTGGGTGGCGGCGGTGGCGGCGTACGGCCCTGCTGGCATGTGTCGCGTCGTTCCTGGGACTATTTCTGCTGAACCGCGGCAGCGGGAGCAGGCGCACTTTCCCGGTGGGGAAACATTGTGACGCCGAAGGCAATGAGGAGAGCGGCCACGACCGCGATGAGGATCAAGAAGCTCCGGTCGTACATGCTGGTCCTCTTGCGTCAGTCGGTCAGCCAAACGCCTGCGAGAAATGACAGGACCCAGAGCGCTACGGTGGCGAGGTAGAGAGCAACGCCGTGGTCTTGTTCTCGAGGATGTGGCCCTTGCAGCTCCAGAGCACGCGCGAGGCGCACCCGCAGCGGTGTGGGGGGCGTGCCGGCGGCTTCGTCATCGGCGCCGAGAGGGGCAGCGGCTGGATCGGACACTGGGACTTTGCTGCCGGCGCGACCGAGGTCGATGTCGGCGCGCAAGCGGTCTGTCGTGTCGGCCATCGCTGCCCTCGTCGCGATCAGCGTCGGCGGCCACCCGCAGCACGGCGTTGCGGCTGCTCCATCTCTTCCTCTTCCGATTCCATCGCCTCGGGGTTGATCTCGGATTCGGCTAGATCCGTGAGTTTCTCGTCGGTGGCCCTCTCTTCCTCGAGGGTCTGGCGGAGAAGATCGGCGGCGTCCTGCATCTCGAGCTTGTCCGCCCAGGAGGCGAGCGTACCGTAGCGGGAGATCTCATAGTGCTCGACGGCTTGGGCGGCGGCGAGAATGGCTGCGTCGCGGATGGTGTCGTCACCCGCTTCCTTCATCAGCTCCTCGGCTTCCTCGATGATGCCTTCGATCGCCGGACAGCGCTTGCCTTGCGCCTTGGCGCCCATCATCTGGAAAACCTGCTCGAGCCGCTGGACCTGTTTCTCGGTTTCCTTCTGATGGCGCATGAAGGCCATCTGCAGCTTCTTCGAGTTGGCTTTCTTGGCCATTTTCGGCAGCGCCTTGAGAATGGCCTTCTCGGCGAAAAAGACGTCCTTGAGCGTGTCCTGGAACAGCTCCTTGAAGGTATCCATACGGTGTCTCCGGTGTGAGGTGCGTGGGGCGAACGCACTGCAACGGAGGCGGTTCCCTGAACAGGGCGGAAGATCACATCCCCGTCATTGCCGCAGGGGCGATCTTGTGCAGCCACGCAGCGTTGCCCAATTGCGCCGAAGATCGAGCGGCCGCGTCATGTGCTGCCCTGGGGGCGTGCTGCTGCTCTTTCACCTGTCAACGACCCAGAGGCAGCAGGAGATCCGGTGATGAGCAACGTGACGATCGGGGTGATCGTGGGGAGCTTGAGAAAAGGTTCGTTCAATCGCAAGCTGGCCGAGGGCCTGGAGCGGCTTGCGCCGCAGGATTTCAAGTTCACGCATATCGAGATCGGTAACCTGCCGCTCTACAACCAGGACGATGACGCGCACCAGGCGCCGGAAGTTGAGAGGTTGAAGGCGGAGGTGAAGGGCGCGGACGCGCTGTTGTTCGTTACGCCCGAATACAACCGGTCAGTCCCCGGTGTGCTCAAGAACGCCATCGATCATGCCTCGCGGCCCTATGGCCAGAGCGCGTGGGCCGGCAAGCCTGCCGGCGTGATCGGTGCTTCGGTGGGTGCCATCGGTACGGCGCTTGCCCAGCAGCACCTGCGCAATATCCTGGCCTATCTCGACGTGCCGACGATGGGCCAGCCCGAAGCATTCATCCAGGCGAAAGAGGGGCTGTTCGAGGCGGATGGAAGCATCGGCGCCGCGAGCCGGAAATTCCTGCAGACCTGGATGGATCGCTACGTGGCCTTCGTGCGCCATGAACTGGCGAAGTGAAGGCCACATAGCACGCCTGGCCCGGATGCCGGGGTTGTCTCAGCTTTGCCCTGGCATGCGCTGCAACTCGCGCTCGACGAGGCGGGCGTAAAGGGCCGAGCCCAGCGGGATGGCTTCATCGTTGAAGTTGTAGGCCGGGTTGTGCACCGGAATGCTGTCCACCCCGTTGCCGAGGTTGATGTAGGCGCCGCGCACCTTCTCGAGCATGAAACTGAAGTCTTCCGAGGCCGACACGGGCGGGGCCGTGCGGTTGACCTGGCTGTCGCCCACGAGTTCGGCGGCAGCGTCCGCCACCTCCTCCGTCGCCTTGGCATCGTTCACGAGTGGGGCGAAGAGGAAGCGGAAATCGAGCTCTGCCTTGGCGCCGAAGCCCGCAGCCACATTCTCCGCAATCCGCCGCATGGAGCTTTCGATCAGTTCCATGGTGTCACGCTTCATGGTGCGCACGGTGCCGCCAAGGCGCGCGGTTTGAGGGATGACGTTGTAGGCATCGCCAGCGTGGATCTGCGTGACGCTGACGACGGCCGTGTCCGAAGGCGGCACGTTGCGCGAGACGATGGATTGCAGGGCCGTGGTGAGCTGGCTCACCACCAGCACGGGATCGACCGATCCTTCGGGACGGGCACCGTGTGCGCCGCGGCCCGTGACGTAGATGTCGAAGAAGCCGCCGCCGGCCATGGCGGTGCCGGGCGCAATGACAAACTTGCCGACGGGCTCGCCGGGCCGATTGTGCATGCCGTAGATGACGTCACAGGGGAAGCGCTCGAAGAGGCCGTCCTTGATCATGGCCTCGGCGCCGCCGCAGCCTTCTTCGCCGGGCTGGAAGATGAAGTTGACCGTGCCATTGAAGTCCTGGGACTGAGCCAGGTAGCGCGCGGCGCCGAGCAGCATCGTGGTGTGGCCATCGTGGCCGCAGGCGTGCATCTTGCCAGGGTTCTTGCTGGCATAGGGCACCCCCGTCGCCTCGACGATGGGAAGTGCATCCATATCTGCGCGCAGGCCGATGCGTTTGGGGCCATTGCCGCGCCTCAGCACGCCGACGACGCCGGTGCCGCCCACGCCGCGGTGAACCTCGATCCCCCACTCCTCGAGCTTGCGGGCGACGAGGTCGGCGGTGCGGTGCTCCTCCATGCCAAGCTCGGGATGGGCGTGGATATCCTGGCGGATGGCGGTGAGATCGGCGTGGAATGTGCGAATCTTCTCGAGCGTCTCTTGCGCTTTCGACATCGGGAATGAACCTCGGAAAACCTGGCGGAGGAAGGCCTCAAGGCCTAAAGCATGAGGCGGTACCGGTAAAGCGTCACGGGCGGCAGGACTATGCTTCGTGCCAGGATTGAAGCATTCTGCCCAGTAACTCTGCCCAGTAACACAGCACGGACCCGCGCAACCCGAGCATGCCGACCGAAACCCAGATCCTCCCGCTCGAACGGGTGCTCGAAAGCCTCGAGCAGCGCAAGCCGATGCGTGCGGGCTCGCTGATCGTGAGCGTGTTCGGTGACGCCATCGCGCCGCGCGGGGGCACATTGTGGCTGGGATCGCTGCTCGAGATCATGGCGCTGTTCGGCATCGAGGCCGGCCTCGTGCGTACGGCGCTGTCGCGGCTCGTGCAGGAGAATTGGTTCGAACGCACGCGGGTGGGCAAGAACAGCTTCTATCGCCTCTCATCGGACGGGGCGGCCAAGTTCGCGGAGGCGACGCGGCGCATCTATCACGCGGCCGAGCCCGCCTGGGACGGCGCGTTCGATGTCGCCATCCTGGTGGGGCTCGAACCCAAGGCACGCCTGGCGGCGCGGGACGAGCTTGCGGAACTGGGCTTCGGACAGAGCGCGCCGACGGTGATGCTGAGGCCATCGGTGAGCGCCGCCTCGCGTCGGCGCCTCCCTTCCAAGCTCATCTGGCTCTCGTCACGCCTCGAAGGCGATGCGGAGGACGCGCGTCGGCTGGGCGCCGCCTGCTGGCAACTCGACCCTGTGGCCAATGGTTATGCCAGGTTCATCGAGACTTTCGGCAGCCTGTCGGGGCGTTCTTCTGGTGGCTTCGACGAGGCGCAGGCGTTTCGCTTGCGGGTGCTGCTCATCCACGAATACCGCCGGGTGATCCTGCGCGACCCGATGCTGCCGCACGAGATGCTGCCGAAATCGTGGCCCGGCTTCGAGGCGCGCCGGCTGTGCCGCCAGCTTTATCGCGCAACCCTCCAGAAATCAGAGCGTTGGCTGGACGCCCACGGCCAAGCCTTGGGCCAGCCTCTGCCGCCTCCGGAGGGGGAGTTCGCGGCGCGCTTCGGCGGTGCCTAAGCGAGGTGATTGACAGGGCAAATGTTACAGTTTCTACTGTTTGAAGCAAAAAACAGTGACATATCCGACTGCGGGATGACCATCGTGGTCGGTGCGGCCGAGGTCCTTGGGAGGACGTCATGTACACGCAAGCCTTGAGCACTGAACGCCCCACCGTCGTGGAGGGGCCGGGCGAGGATCCCGCTTTGTTGGCAAGGTTCCAGGCACGCATCGATGCCGAGGAGCGCATCGAGCCGATGGACTGGATGCCGAAGGCCTATCGGCAGACGCTGATCCGGCAGATCTCGCAGCACGCACACTCCGAGATCATCGGCATGCAGCCGGAGGGCAATTGGCTCACGCGCGCCCCGTCGCTGAAACGCAAGCTGCAGCTGCTGGCCAAGATCCAGGACGAGGGCGGCCATGGCCTTTACCTCTATAGTGCCGCCGAGACGCTCGGTGTGTCGCGCGAGGAACTCGTGGGCCAGTTGCTGGCGGGCAAGGCCAAGTACTCGTCCATCTTCAACTACCCCACGCTCAGCTGGGCCGACATCGGCGCCATCGGCTGGCTGGTGGATGGCGCGGCGATCATGAACCAGATCCCGCTTTGCCGCTGCTCGTATGGGCCCTACGCGCGCGCCATGATCCTGATCTGCAAGGAAGAGAGCTTCCACCAGCGCCAGGGCTACGAGATCATGATGACGCTGGCGCGCGGCACTCCGAAGCAGAAGGCGATGGCGCAGGATGCGCTCAATCGCTGGTGGTGGCCGTCTGTCATGATGTTCGGTCCTTCAGACAAGGACAGCGTGCATTCGGACCAGGCCATGCGCTGGAAGATCAAGCGCTTCACGAATGACGAACTGCGCCAGAAATTCGTCGATGCAACCGTCCCGCAGGCGCATTACCTGGGGCTGACCATTCCCGATCCGGTTCTGAAGTTCGACGAGGCGACGAAGCACTGGATCACGGGGCCCATCGACTGGGACGAGTTCTGGCGCGTGGTGAAGGGCGATGGCCCTTGCAACAAGCAACGCATGGAGATGCGGCGCAACGTGCACGCCGATGGCGCCTGGGTGCGCGAGGCAGCAGAAGCCTTCTCGGCGAAGCGTCGGGCCCGGAAGAGTGCAGCCGCCGCGTGAGCGTGCTGGCTTGGGAGGAAGGTCATGAACGACAAGAAGACCGAGACGATGTGGCCGCTCTACGAGGTGTTCCTGCGCCCGCGCAACGGCCTGGCGCACAAGCACGTGGGATCGCTGCACGCGGCCGACGACGAGATGGCGCTGCAGAACGCGCGCGATGTCTATACGCGGCGCGGAGAAGCGCTGAGCATCTGGGTGGTGCCGTCCAAGGCCATCATCGCGTCTGCGCCGGATGAGCGCGAAGCCCTGCTCGAACCTTCGACGGAAGAGCGCAAGCCCTATCGGCATCCGACGTTCTACGACATCCCCGACGAGGTCGGGCATATGTGAGCCTGCTCGAGTGATGATCGAGAAGTCCGTTACATACTTTGCTGCTGGCTTGGGAGACGGACTTCCCGATCTGGAGGGCACTAGGGCAGGGCAGTTTCGAAGAGGATAGTGTCATGGCGAGCGCCGATCTTCTCGCGCATTTCCAATACGTGCTGCGACTTGGCGATACGTCGCTGATACTCGGCCACCGGCTGTCGGAATGGTCGGGCCGCGCGCCGACGCTGGAAGAGGACATCGCGCTTTCGAACGTGGCCCTCGACCTGATCGGACAGGCGCGCGCGCTCTTTGCCCATGCGGCGAAGCTCGAAGGCAAGGGCCGCAGCGAGGATGACCTGGCTTTCCTGCGCGATCCGGAGGAGTATCTCAACCTGCAGATCGTGGAGCGGCCGAACAAGGACTTCGCCGTGACGATGGCGCGCCAGCTGGCCTATTCGGTGTTTGCGGAGCTGCAGTGGGGCGCACTCAAGGCCTCGAAGGATGCGGAGATCGCCGGCGTTGCCGCCAAGGCCGAGAAGGAATGCGCCTATCACGTCCGGCACGCCTCCGAGTGGGTGATCCGGCTGGGCGACGGCACGCAGGAGAGCCATGCCCGCATGCAGGCGGCCATCGCGGACGTGTGGACCTATACGGGCGAGATGTTCGAAGTGGACGACGTCGACCGCGCGATGATCGCGGCGGGCATCGGCGTCGATACGTCGGCGCTGAAGGCGCAATGGACAGCCACGATGGACGAGGTGCTGAAGGAAGCGACGCTGCAGAAGCCGGCTGATGGCTGGATGAGCGTGGGTGGTCGACGCGGGCTGCATACCGAGCACCTGGGCCATCTCCTGGCGCAGATGCAGGTGTTGCAGCGGGCACATCCGGGAGCTGCCTGGTGAGCGCGAACGAGCATGTGGCGGCTGGCGGTGCATCGGCACTCGCGCGGGCAAGGGCTGCGCTCGAAGCCGTCACGGATCCCGAGCTTCCGTTCCTGACGATCGCCGACATGGGCATCCTGCGCGATGTGCGTGCGCGCGCCGACGGCACCATCGAGGTGGACATCACGCCGACCTACTCGGGCTGTCCGGCGACGGATGTCATCCGGCTGGAGGTGGAGGTGGCACTCGCCAAGGCCGGCGTCGAGCATGTCGAGGTGCGCAACATCCTTTCGCCCGCGTGGACGACCGACTGGATGAGCGAGGAGGCGCGCCGCAAGCTGCGCGAGAACGGCATCGCGCCGCCGGAGAAGGCATCCGGCAAGCGCGCACTGTTCTCGAGCGTGGAGGTGACGTGCCCGCGGTGCGGCGCCGACGCCACGGAGCGGGTCAGCGAGTTCGGGTCGACGGCGTGCAAGGCGCAGTATCGCTGCCGCGTCTGCCTGGAACCTTTCGAATACTTCAAGTGCCTTTGAGGGCTGCCATGAGCCACGAGTTCCGACCGCTCGAGATCAAGAGCATCCGGCGTGAAACTGCGGATGCGTTGTCGCTCGGCCTGGCGTTGCCGGCCGAAGCGAGAGCGGAGTTCGCCTATAAGCCCGGACAGCATCTCGTGGTGCGGAAGGTGCTGGGTGGCGAAGAGGTGCGCCGCACCTACTCGATCTGCTCCGGCCCCGGCGACGACCTGCTCTGGATCACGATCAAGCGCGTCGAGGGAGGTGCGTTCTCGCCATTTGCGCATGCCGATATGAAGGTCGGTGACCGCATCGAGGTGATGCCGCCGGCGGGTCGCTTCGTGCTGCCTGCCTACGCGGGCCGCGCACGGAACCTGGTGGCCATCGTCGCCGGTAGCGGCATTACGCCCGTGATGGCGATGGTGCAGCATGCACTCGAAACGGAACCTGACACGCGTTTCACGCTCGTCTATGGCAATCGCTCGACCGACAGCATCATCTTCCGCGAGGCGCTGGAAGACCTGAAGGACCGCTTCATACAGCGGCTGATGCTGGTGCACGTGCTGAGCCGCGATGCGGATACCGACGTGCCGGAGCTTTCCGGGCGCATCGACGCGGCCAAGGTGGAGCGCTTCATGCGGGCGCTGGTGAAGATGGACGAGGTCGACCACGTCTTCCTGTGCGGACCCGATACCCTGATCAAGGATGCACGCGCCAAGCTCATGGACATGGGGCTGCCGCGCGAGAAGATCCACTTCGAGTTCTTCAGGGCAGGGCCGGAGGGCGAGGTCAAGCGCCGGCCGCTCAAGAAGGAGGCGGTGGTCGGCACTGAGGCGAGCGGCGCCGACGTGACCGTGATCGTCGATGGCGCGCGGCATTCGTTCAAGCTGCCTGAGGGGGCCTATGTCGTCGACGCTGCGACGGCTGCGGGCGTGCGCGTGCCCTACTCCTGCAAGGGTGGCATGTGCTGCACCTGTCGCGCCAAGCTCGTCGAGGGCAAGGTGGAGATGGCGCGCAACTTCTCGCTGGAGCCGTGGGAGGTGGAGGCAGGGTTCGTGTTGAGCTGCCAGGCACAGGCAAAGTCGGATCGCATCGTGCTCGACTACGATCAGATGTAGCGGCGTTCTCGTGTATGGTGATGCCCATGCACCTTACGCGACGTGTCTTCACAGCAGGTCTTGCGTTGTTCGCAGCAGGCGGCTCTGCGCGCGCGGAAACCAGACGCGATACTGTGGTTGCTGATCCCGCGACCGGGCGGCGCATAGCCTTGCGCATTCGCCTGCCGGAGACGCAAGGGCGTGCGCCGTTGATCCTCTATTCGCCGGGGCTTGGCAGCGGCATCAGCAACGGGGCTGCATGGTGCGAGGCGTGGCGAAATGCGGGATGCGTGGTGGTGACCATGTCCCACCCTGTGACGAACGACGAGATCTGGCGCACGGGGCGAGCATCCTTCGCTGAAAACCTCGCTGCCGCCTTGGCAGGGGGCCAATATCCAGCGCGCGTGAGGGACACCACTTTCGTCATCGGCCAGTGCCTTTCGTCGCTGGGGATCGAGGGGCGCATCGATGCCGATCGCATCGGCGTCGCCGGCCACTCCTACGGTGCCATCACGGTGCAGGCCTTGGCGGTGGAGGCCGCCAGGGGCAAGCCGGGTGCAACGATCAAGGCGGCAATTGCATTCTCGCCTGGCGTAATCACGGCGGCCAATGCGGCCAGCATGGCTGCTGCCCGCATGCCGTTCTTTGTCGTGACCGGCGACCACGACAATTACGTCACCTTCTCCAAGGATGGGGTTTCGCGGCGCCTCGGCGTGCCTCTCGCCAACCGCCTCGCGGTCTACGCAGCATTGCCCAAGGGTAAGAAGCAATTGCTCGTCCTTGGCAATGCCGATCACATGACGTTCGCGGGCGAGCCGATCGATGGCCGCCGCTTCAGCCGCGACGTATCGGCTGCCGGAAGCGAGGCGACATGGGCGCGCGCTGCGGCCATCACCGGGGCCTTCTGGCGGCAATACCTGATGCAAGGCGAGCCGCGGCCGCGTGAGGCCTACCTCGCCGAGGTGCGCGCCATGCTTGCGCGCGGCGACCGCTTCGAAGCCGGGTGACGGCTTCAGCCACGCCCGCGGTATGGCGCGACGCCCTGATCCGGCAACCAAAGGCCTTCGGGCGGCAGGCCCGTCTGCCAGAAGACGTCGATCGGCATGCCGCCGCGCGGATACCAGTAGCCGCCGATGCGCAGGTAGTGCGGCTCCAGCAGGTCGCGCAGACGCTTGCCGATGGCAATTGTCGCGCCCTCGTGGAAACCGCCATGGTTGCGGAACGACGTGAGGTAGAGCTTCAGAGACTTGCTCTCGACCAGCCAAGCCTTGGGCACATAGTCGATGACGAGGTGGGCAAAGTCGGGCTGTCCGGTCACGGGGCACAGGGTGGTGAATTCGGGCGCCGCAAAGCGGGCAACGTAGAGCGTGTCCGGATGCGGATTGGGCACCCGGTCGAGTATGGCTTCCTCGGGAGAGCCGGGGATGGAGGCAGCGTGCCCCAGCACCAGGGTGTTGATCTTCTCGGCCATGTCGTTGTGCCCGCAGAGAATTTTCTTTTTCGCTGAGGGACCGTCTACACCTGCCGCCAAGCATCTGCAACAGTTGCCCGTGTTCGATGGCGTGGCGATGGGCGGCGCCACCGGTGGCCTGGATTTCGATGCCGCGGCAGCCGGTCACGCTCGGGTAGACGAGGCATGGCAGTAGAATTGCAATCACTTCCGAAGACAGTTGCGTGACAGGTATGCGAGCGAGGGCCGTGCCAGGCGCCTCTCGCATTCCGTGGTCGCGCGCCAGCGCGGCTGGGCCGGTCTGAGCCAATGCGAGGAGATATCATGCTGCGTGCGGACGTTCTGGTGCTGGGTGCCGGGATGGTGGGCGTCTCGACGGCGCTGCATCTGCAGCAGCGTGGCGCCACCGTCATCCTGATCGACCGCAGGGGCGTTGCGGAGGAGACGAGCCACGGCAATGCGGGGCTGATCCAGCGCGAGGGCATCGTGCCCTATGGCTTTCCGCGCGACCTGCGGTTGCTCTCTCAGTATGCGTTCAACATGCTTCCCGAGGCGAATTTCCATTGGAGCGCGCTGCCGGCGATTGCGCCGTGGCTGTGGCGCTACTTCATGCAGTCGACGCCGGAGCGCATCGCGCAGACTGCGCGGGCGGCGCGCCCGCTGGTCGAGCGCTGCCTCATCGAGCACGAGGCCCTGATGCAGGAAGCCGGCCTCACCGCCATGATGCGGCGCACGGGCTACCTCAAGATTTTCCGAAGCGAGAAGAGCTTTGCGGATGCGGTGGCGAAAAGCGGCGCGGAGCGGAAGCTCTATGGCGTGAACTTCACGCAGCTCTCACCGGATCAGGTGAGCGAGATGGAGCCGCACCTGAAGGGCGGGATCGCCGGTGGCGTCTTGCTCAACGATCCCGTGAGCGTTCGCGACCCCGGTGCACTCGGCAAGGCCTATGCGCAATTGTTCACGCAGCGTGGTGGGCGCGTCCTCGTCGGTGATGCAAAAACCCTGACCCAGTTCCCGCAAGGCTGGGAAGTCACGACCAGCGAAGGGCTGGCGCGGGGGACGTCCGTGGTGCTGTCGCTGGGGCCATGGGCGAGCGATGTTTTCCAGCCGCTCGGCTATCACTTCCCGCTGGGTGTGAAGCGCGGCTACCACATGCACTACAAGCCACTCGGCAATGCCACGCTGAACAGGCCGGTGCTCGATGCCGAGCGCGGATACGTGCTGGCGCCGATGACCAAGGGCATCCGCCTGACCACGGGGGCGGAATTCGCACACCGCGACGCGGCGGCGACGCCCGAGCAGTTGCGGAAGGTGGAGCCCATTGCGCGTGACATCTTTCCGCTGGGCGAGCGCGTCGATCCGGAGCCCTGGCTCGGCCGGCGGCCGTGCCTGCCCGATATGCTTCCCGTCATCGGTGCCGCGCCGCGCCACGAAGGCCTGTGGTTCAACTTCGGGCACCATCACCTGGGCTTCACGCTGGGCCCGGTGACGGGCCGCCTCGTGGCCGAGATGATGACGGATGAGACGCCGTTCACCGATCCATCGCCCTACCGGGCGGAGCGCTTCGGCGGCTAGGCCTTCAGGAGCGGTGGAGGTCGCGCCGCAGGATGGGCCGCAGGCGCGGCGGCCCGCAGGTTCCCCCGTCCCACGATCCGCCCTTCTCGACGCAGGCTTGCACGAGACGCTCCCGTTGCCACTGCCAGCCGAGCAGTCCTGCAAGGAGGAGGCTGAGGCCGACAACGACGGCGATGCGAAAGCGCGTCATGGCGTGCGCTCCGCGCCGTAGAGGTCGCGCCAGGACGGGAGTGCGTCGGGGAAGGGCAGGGCGGCGGCTTCGTAGACGCCCCTGGCAATCGCGCGGGCAAGGCAGTCGCCGGCGGCAAGGCCGATCTCGGTCAGATGCAGGTTCACATCGGCCAATGGCTTCTCGAGCATCGCGACGGTGATGATGGTGTCGCCGTCCATCGGCGCGTGTGCGGGGCGGATGGCGCGCGCAAGGCCGTCGTCGGCCATGTGGGCGATGCGCTTGGCCTGCGCTTTCGTCAGGACGGCATCGGTTGCAACGAGCGCGATCGTCGTCGAGGGCGGCGCATGGCCCTTGATGCGCAGTGCGAGATCAGCCGGCGTGACGCGGGAGGGCTGCCCGAGGCCGCCGAACTCATTGCCTTGCTCGTAGGGCGCCGCCCAGAAGTGGGGGCCTGTGCCGATGTTGGCGGCACCGACGGCATTGACGACGGCAAGGGCGGCGACGCGAAAGCCCGAGTGGGTGATGGTGCTGGCAGAGCCGAGCCCTCCCTTGAGCGTCGCGGTGGTGGCGCCATATCCGCCGCCCACGGTGCCCAGGGCAAAGGCGCCGCCGCGGGCGGCCGTGGCCGCCTCGAAGCCCAGTTGCCAGTAGGGCGGCATGCGGCCCCAGGCCTTGTCGCCGCCGTTGAGCAAATCGAAGGTGATGGCCTGGCTGACGATGGGTACGCAGGCCGTGCCGATGCGCAGCCCCGTGCCCTGTTCGCGAAGATACGAGACGACGCCCCCTGCCGCATCGAGACCGAACAGAGACCCGCCCGACAGCACCACGCCGTGCAGCGCCTCGACGCTCATCTCCGGTTCCAGCAGGCCCGTGTCCCGGCCGCCCGGCGCGCCGCCGCGGGTGACGCCCGAGGCGACGTTGGCGCCCTCGATCAGCACGGCCGTGACACCAGTGGCAACCTTGGCGTCGTGGGCGTGGCCCACCTTCAGGCGGGGGATGTCTGTCAGAAGATTTTGATCTTGCGCCACGTGTCCGCCTCTGCCGCTTCCATCGCGCTCGGCCGCAAATCGCCAGGGCGCACATGGATATCGGGCGCGCCTGCGCGCGGCAAGGCTTCGCAATAGTAGCGCCTTCCGACGCAATAGCAGCGCCTTCCGACTCCCCTTCGGGGAGCCGGCCGGAAGGCGCAAAGATCAAAAAGGCGCAAATGCCGGCCTGGCTCTACAGCCTGCGTTCGCGGGGCCCGGGTGCGATCTCGTCCGGGTCGCCTTCGTCGGGTTGTCCGCGCTCGCGGCGGGGCTGCGTGAAGCCGCCCTCGCGCACGGGCGGGACGTACATGCGCGCGGCGTCACACAGACGACGCTGGTTCTCGTTCGCCCCGCAGGCGCGGAATTCGCCGCCCTTGTCGAAGCAGACGCGAACTTCCTTGAGCCGATTTCCCGGACCGCCGCAGCTGATGGCCAGCATGTCGGGCTTGAGGCCGGGGTTGGAGCGGACGAATTCGCGCACCACCTCGTCGGGGCTGACGAACAGGCGTTGGTCCTTCAGGCCGACGAAGCGCTGGGGAATGCGCACCCGTTCGTAGAGTTGGCGGGCGAGATCGAAATAGCCGTCGACGCCGAGCCCGGAGCACGTGCCATGCTTGCGGTACTCGTGGAAGACGAGTTGCTCGGAGGGCATGATGTCGAGCATGCGCCGGGCAACGGGCCTCGGCACGAAGCCGCGATCGGGGCTGCGGCAGTCCTGCGGCCAGCCGCGATTGTACTGGGGCCAGAGGCCGTGCAGCACGAACGCGTAGGGCCGTGCGCGGGGCCCGCACTGCTCGTTGGCGCGGCCGCGATCGTCCTGCTCGGCGCAGAACGTGGGGCTCCAGGAGAGCGAGAGCAGGTAGTAATCGAATACGCCGGGCTGGGATTGGCGATTGGAGCGATCCTCGTAGCCGCCGCGATTGGAGTATTGCGCGTGGGCGGCGGCAGGCGCCAGCAGCAGCAAGGCGAAAAGCACCTGAAGCAAGCGGTTCAACATGAGATGCGACCCTCGAACGTTGGGGGCCCACGTTCTAGACGATTTCGAACGAAAGTGGAACAGGTGCCCAGCGGGCGTGTGCTGCGGGCGGTGTCTGCGGGGGCGATCGGCGGGCTGTTCCGCATACGCGTGTTGTTGATGCCAACGATTGGCTGCGCGCGATCGTAGCGATAGAGCGCACTTATCCCCGGGGTGCAGCCCGCGTGTAGACTGGGCATGCTTTCCCGCAAGAGGGCATTGCCGTAGCGCTGCGGTGGTCCGGCGGGAACGCGTTCCCCGACGTGCCGGCTGGTGCTGAATCATTCAAGCGGTCGGGTGGTCTTTTGAGATCGGGAGACCCCAGGGGAGCGGCGGAGTGCGAGCCGCAGTTTTTCGCGAAACAAGGCCTGCCACGATCAGCGGCTTGCCTCCGCGCCCTCGTCTTTCACCCGGCGTGCTCTGCACGGCCGGGCGAAG